>DBWZ01000006.1:0-20558 GCA_002309345.1 Pseudobutyrivibrio sp. UBA1225 | reverse complement strand
GTTGCCTACCAGCTGTTTACAAAGAGTACATAGAAGTTGTTATCTAACAGCTTAAATAAATAAGCAGTATAGCTTATAAAACAAAAGAGGTTCTATAACCATGAGACTTGACAAGTATTTAAAAGTATCGAGATTAATTAAAAGGCGCACCGTAGCAAACGAAGCTTGCGACGGCGGGCGAGTACAGATTAATGGAAAAATTGCAAAAGCTTCCACAGATGTTAAAGTTGGTGATATAATAGAGATAGCTTTTGGTAACAAAAATGTTAAGGTTGAAGTTTTGGATATCCAGGACACGACCAAGAAAGAGGCGGCAGCCGATTTATTTAAGTATTTATAATTATGGCAAGAAGAAGACGAATCAGACAACGAAAGAAAGCCCCAACAGGCAGAATATATGTTGCAGTCATTATGCTTTTCATCATAGGCGTTATGTCTATCCAGATATATCGTCTATACGATAAGAATCAGGCGCTCAAGAAAAAGGAGTCGCATCTCCAATCTGAACTTGAAAAGGCTAATGAAAAGAGTGAGCAACTCAAGGAGTACGAGGGTTACGTTGGTTCTGATGAATATATAGAAGATGAGGCTTCTGAAAAACTTGGATTAACACATGACAATTGGATCATTTTTAGACAAAAAGAAAATTAGAGATTATATCAATAAACATACAATGTTAAATAAAGGCGACGGAGTGGTCTTGGGATTATCAGGAGGACCAGATTCTGTATGCCTTTTTTTTGTACTTCTTGAGCTACAACAGGAATATGATTTAACAATCCGAGCGGTTCATGTGAATCATTGCATCCGTGGCGATGAAGCCGACAGTGACCAGCAGTATGCAAAGTCGCTATGTCAGGCAAACAACATCCCACTTAGGGAGCTAGTCATTGACATCCCAGCGCTTGCAAAGGAATCAGGGCGCTCTACAGAGGAAGAAGCTCGTATGGCTCGTTACAAAGCCTTTAACGAGGATGCAAATTACCTGAAAAACGAGCTGGGCTGCGATGTAAAAATCGCAGTTGCACACAATGCAGACGACAATGCGGAGACAGTGCTTTTCCACATGGCTAGAGGCACAGGCTTAGATGGCATGTGTGGCATCGCACCTGTTCGAGATAATATAATTCGTCCATTACTTCAGATTTCCAAAAAGGAAATTCTTCAAATCTTAGAGGATAACAAAATTGAGTATTGCATAGATTCCACCAACAATCAGGTGGACTATGATAGAAATAAAATCCGTCACAATATCATGCCTCAACTAGCAGAGATAAATGACAAGGCGCTAGAGCACATTTCAGAGATGACGGAGCGCTTATCAGCGGTTGCTGATTACATATCTTTGGAGGCTCACGGTTTATTACAAATAGCAAAAGAGGGTGAGGGACGCCTTAGGAAGCGTGCTATTGCCACGGCTCCACCAGTTATAGCCAGCCAAGCTCTCAAAGAATATTTAAGCGAATATATGCCAGACAAAAAGGATGTATCAGCAGTACATGTTGAGTCAATTCTTGGACTTCTTAATGAAGATGGTGAAAGACAGGTTCAGCTTCCCTACAAGAAAACCCTTGTTATTTCCTATGAGGAAATCTACGTAGTTAATCAGGAGGCACCTTCGAAAAATCCTACCTTCAACTACAGACAGTTTACCCTCGAAGAAGGAATGAAATACCCTGAAGATACCTATACTAAATGGTTTGATTGTGATAGAATAACGGATAATGTTGTAATAAGAAATCGCCAGGAGGGCGACTATCTTTGCATTGATTCGGCTGGAAATCACAAATCAATTCAGGATTATTTCGTTGATGAAAAAATACCTAGACACTTGCGGGATGAAATACCTCTTGTTTGTGACGGCAATCATGTGATGTGGGTGGTAGGTCATCGCATCAGCGAATATTACAAGATTTCAAAAAATACTTCTCAGGTATTAGAGATAAGTTATACGGAGGAATGAAAAATGAGCGAGAACATAAGAGTTCTGTTGCCAGAGGATGAGCTTGCGGAGCGCATAGCAGAGCTCGGAGAGCAGATTAGCAAAGACTATGAAGGCGAGACAGTATTTTTAGTTTGTATTCTTAAAGGTGCATCTTTCTTTGCTTGCGAGTTAGCAAAGAGAATCACAGTGCCAGTCATCATCGATTTTATGGCGACATCAAGCTACGATGGCGGTACAGTATCATCAGGTGTTGTCAAAATCAAAAAGGATTTAGATTTAGACCCAACAGGTCATAACGTTATCATCGTAGAAGACATCATAGACAGCGGAAACACACTAAACTTCCTTGGTCAGCTTTTCAAGGATAGAGGAGCCAAATCAGTTCGTATGGTTACTATGCTAGACAAGCCAGATCGCCGCGAGGTTGATGTGCATGTTGATTACACTGGATTTACAATTCCAGATCAGTTTGTTGTAGGATACGGATTAGATTATGATCAGAAGTATCGTAATCTCCCATATATTGGCGTTGTAGAGTTAGACTAGGAGGATCTTTTGAGAAAGAATAGAACTTCAGGAATGTTTATATATGTCCTATTTGTTGCGGTGGTGCTATACATCATCTACACAAGCATGGGCAAATCAACAACTACTTACACAATGGACAAGTTCCAAAAAGCTATTTCAAAGGGACAGATTTCATCGGTAAGTGTTACACAAAACAAAGAGGTACCAACAGGTACTGTTCAGGTTGAACTTAAAAATGGTACATCAGCAGTTTTATACGTGTCTGATGTCAACGATATTCAAGAGTATCTCAATGAAGAGGGCATCGTTTACACACTCAGCGATGTGCCACACGATAGCTGGCTTTCAGATTTGTTGCCAATGCTTGTTGTGCTTGGTGCAGTATTCATCCTCTTTATGATATTGATGAATGGTCAAGGTGGTGGCGGTGGTGCCAATGCCAAGATGATGAATTTCGGCAAGAGCCGAGCTCGCATGACCAACAAAGAGGATATCGAGACAAGATTTGACAATGTTGCTGGTCTCAAGGAGGAAAAGGAAGAAGTTGAAGAGCTTGTTGATTTCCTCAAAGACCCAAAGAAATACACCAAGCTTGGCGCGCGTATTCCAAAGGGTGTTATTCTTGTAGGCCCTCCAGGAACAGGTAAGACTCTCCTTGCCAAGGCAATCGCCGGCGAAGCAGGAGTTCCTTTCTTCTCGATTTCTGGTTCAGATTTCGTAGAGATGTTTGTTGGTGTCGGCGCTTCCCGCGTCCGCGACTTATTCGCCGAGGCAAAGCAAAACGCACCATGTATTGTATTCATAGATGAGATTGATGCCGTGGCTAGACGCCGTGGTACTGGTATGGGTGGAGGACACGATGAACGTGAGCAGACGCTCAACCAGCTCCTTGTAGAGATGGATGGATTCGGAGTTAACGAAGGTATCATCGTTATGGCGGCTACCAACCGTGTTGATATTCTAGACCAAGCTATCATGCGTCCAGGTCGTTTCGATAGAAAGGTTTACGTAGGAAGACCAGATGTTAAAGGTCGAGAGGAAATCCTTAAGGTTCATGCATCCAACAAAGCACTTGGCGATGATGTTGATTTACATCAGATTGCTCAGACAACTGTTGGGTTTACAGGAGCAGATCTCGAAAACCTGCTTAACGAGGCGGCTATTCTTGCAGCAGGCGACAACAGAGCCTTTATTACTCAAGCGGATATCAAGAAATCCTTTGTAAAGGTTGGAATCGGCAAAGAAAAGCGCAGCAAGATTATTTCCGAGAAAGAACAAAAGATTACAGCCTACCACGAGGCAGGACATGCAATCCTATTCCATGTGCTACCTGATGTAGGACCTGTCTATTCTGTATCAATCATCCCAACTGGAGCAAGTGCAGCAGGTTACACAATGCCTCTTCCAGAGAATGATGATATGTTTAACACAAAGGGCAAGATGACCCAGGACATCATCGTATCCCTTGGTGGTAGAGTTGCAGAGGAGCTTATATTCGATGATGTTACAACTGGTGCATCCAACGATATCAAGCAGGCAACTAAGTTAGCTAGAAATATGGTCACAAAATACGGCTTTTCCAAGGATATCGGCATGATTAACTATGGCGATGATGAGGAAGAAGTGTTCATCGGTAGAGATTTAGCTCACGCCAAGAGCTTCTCTGATGCTACAGCCAAAGCAATAGATGACGAAGTTAAGCGCATCATCGATGAATGTTATGAAAAAGCTGTGAAAATTATTAAAGAAAACGAACAGATACTACATAAATGTGCTAATCTATTACTAGAGAAAGAAAAGATTGGCAGAGCAGAGTTCGAATCATTATTTGGTATTGAAGAACAGTCAGATAAAATAGATTTAAGTAAAGAGGCTGTTGGGGTCGAAGGTTAATATTTGGGGTAGTTAGTGCAAGATGCACAAAAAATGATTGCGGGTTTTGTGATGTTTGTGCACACTTAAGTATTGTGTCACCATATAATAAACATCGTAAAAACCCCCCAATACATTATATAATTTTTACTAACCCCATAGTAAAAATACCTTCTCCTAAAAAGACAGCGATCGTTGCTGTCTTTTTTACTATCTAAAATTATATGCGAACAAAGGTTATGTTTAATAGCTAATAATGCGAGCGTAATTGCGAATACTAGTTAATCACCTTTGGAGCTAGATAATTTTTCAACAAATATCCCCCCAACAACCCCACAGGGTACCCACATGAACATCCAAGCAATCTACTCAGATGGAACAGCTGAATACAGATATCCTATGGAGCCCGACAAGAATAGTCAGGTTACCATTAGCATCAGAGTCTATCATCAAGAAGAGGTAGATGTTTTTTTGGTGTCCAAAGAGAACAACATTAGCAAGCCAATGGAACGAAGTAGAACCAGAGGTGATTTTGACTTCTATTCATGCACTGTAGACTTGGGTGAGGAGGAATTTAGATATCATTTCGAGTTAACAGGTGATGACGACAAGTACTATTATGACCGAGTTGGCCTATGGCGCGACTATCGTCCGCACTATGAATTTTCTATAATGCCAGGCTTTTCTACACCTGAGTGGGCTAAAGGCGCTGTGATGTATCAAATTCTTGTAGATAGATTCTATGATGGGGATGCAAATAACAATGTAGAAACCAATGAATACTATTATGTTGGCGCACCGGTTCAGCAGGTCAAGGATTGGAATGCGCTGCCAGCTAATCTTGATATAGGACGATTCTATGGTGGAGATATAGGAGGTGTACGACAGAAGCTCCAATATCTTAAAAGTCTTGGAATTGAAGTAATATATTTCAATCCACTGTTTGTGTCTCCTTCTAATCACAAGTATGATACGGCGGATTACGATTACATCGATCCCCACTTGACGGTTATCAAGAAGGACGGAGGTAGCTGTTTAAAGAATGGTGACCACGACAACAGTCATGCTACTAAATATAAGCTTCGAGTTACTAACAAAGAGAATCTTGAGGCAAGTAATCAGTTCTTTGCCGATTTTGTAAAGGAAGCCCACGAAAAGGGAATCAGAATCATTATTGATGGAGTGTTCAATCACTGTGGTTCCTTCAACAAGTGGCTTAATAAAGAAAAGATATACTCCAAGGAAGAGGGATATGCGCCTGGAGCTTATGAAACCAAGGACAGTCCATACAACAGTTTTTTCAAGTTCCATGAGAATACATGGCCAGATAATACTAGCTACGATGGATGGTGGGCTCATGATACTCTTCCAAAGCTGAATTACGAGGATTCACCAGAGCTCTACAAATATATTATGGATATTGGGAAAAAATGGGTTAGCGAGCCTTTTAACTGCGATGGATGGCGTTTGGATGTAGCAGCAGACTTAGGTCATTCAGAAGAGTTCAATCACAAATTCTGGAGAGATTTCAGAAAGGCAGTGAAAAGTGCAAATCCAGAGGCTGTGATTTTGGCGGAACATTACGGTAATCCATCTGCGTGGCTTGCAGGAGACCAATGGGATACCATAATGAATTACGATGCCTTTATGGAGCCTTTAACCTATTTCCTTACGGGAATGGAAAAGCATTCAGATGAATTTCAGTCTGGAGCCCTAGGTGATGGTGAGAGATTTAAAAATACGATGCTTCACTTCATGGCTAGATTAAAAACACCATCCTTGTATTGTTCCATGAATCAGCTTTCGAATCATGATCATTCAAGGTTTCTTACAAGGACAAACCATGTGGTTGGCCGAATCGCTACCAAGGGTGCTGCAGCTGCTGAAAAAGGTATCAACATCCCGGTGTTCAAATTGGCGGAGATGGTTCAGCTAACCTGGCCTGGCGCACCAACGTTGTATTATGGAGATGAAGCAGGAGTGTGTGGATTCACCGATCCAGATAGCCGAAGAACCTACCCTTGGAACAACTGTAATTATGACCTGATAGATTATACCCGTGACATGATTATGATTCACAAGCATAGCAAGGCAATAAAAGAAGGTTCCTTTAGATTCTTAAATTGTGGTAGAGGATTTATAAGTTATGCAAGGTTCTCGGCTAACGAGCAGATTATTGTACTTATAAATTCTAGCGACAAAGAGATTCAAGTGAATGTGCCAGTGTGGATAGCAGAGGTACCAAAGAATGGAACACTTGAAAGAATTATTATGACCAACGAGGTTGGATATTCTATGTTGCCCGCCGATATAAATGTTGAAGGTGGTAATCTGCAAGCGACGTTGGCACCTTATACCGGCATAGTGTACAAAAGAGTATAGGTATATTCTATTTTACAGAACATACTACATATAGTATAATTTTTTTAGAAGTAGGGGATAGACCACAATACCTAGAAGTCTATTACATACTATACGGGAGCGGGAAAATGACGAAAGATCTTACATGTCAAGGCAATATCGACATGCAGGCACTTAAGGATAGACACAAAGAACTAGAAAAAGCATGGAACGATTTGCTGAAAGAAAAAAGAGAATTTGAAGCTAGGATTCACACCCTAGAAAGGCAAGAAAAGCAGTTTGAGCTAAAATGGGATATGCTCATTCGCGAAACTCAAAAGCTTGCCGAAGATAAAAAGCAGTTCGAGCGCAAAAAGAAATTCTACGACCAGGTTCAGGCTAATGCTACTGATACCTATTACGAGACTGACAATGTGGTTCAAGGTGAGATGTTTTTCTCTGGCGTATCCACCAAGAAGGATCTCAAAAAGCGCTACAAAGAGCTTATCAAGATTTATCATCCAGATGGTGAGTCAGGCGATACAGCTACGGTTGCCGAAATCAACCGCGAGTACGACAACTTAAAAACTACGATGTCGTAAAAATAGCCAAATAGCCAAAAAATCAAAAGGTTTTTCGGCTATTTTTTTGTGCAAAAATTGGAAAAAAGCCCGGGATTTTTTTGAATAATAATTGAGAAGAAATAATAGTATGACAAAATTACAAGAAGTTTTAAAGGAATTAAATATTAGGAGGTATAAATATGTCAAATAGGGAAAAGAAAAAAAATCGTAACACCATGTTAAAAGACGTAAATGAAAAAGAGAAAAATGAAAAAATAGAAAAAATTAATGATTTTATCAGTGGTTGTAGGGATCTAATAAATTTTTATAAGAAAAAAATAAAAGATTGAGTAAAGAAATTAAGGACTTAAAAAAAGAAGAAATAGAAGACAAAACAAGATTTAAAAAAGACAAAAAAAGATTTATAAAAGAGTATGAAGAAAAAATTGAAACGAGGAAAGCTATAATCAAAGAGGAATTAAAAAATATTAAGGCATGCAAAAAAGGTAACCATGAAATAATATATATTAAGGATTATGATTATAAAAGTAGAACACTTCCATCAGAATCAGTAAGGGATAATACTTTTAAAACTATAAAAGGATATTTAAAAAACCCTCGAATGAATGATATGGAATATAGAACAAGTGATTCAAATAGTATTAAGCGTCAAGAAATGAATGCACAGGGAAATAACAATATTTATCATAGAAATAATAACCCTTATATATTTTAATTTTTAATATAAAATAAAAATGCTCTTTATGAATTTGTTGATAATTCATAGGGGGCATTTTTGCATATCCAAGGGAATATCTGCCTGGAAGAGCAAGGGTTCTTTTGTTATGGGATGATTAAATTGTATTTCATGAGAATGTAAAGCCTGTCTGCTCATTAAAGAGGATTCAGGATTATACAAATGGTCTCCGACAAGTGGATGGCCTATATATTTAAAATGAACACGAATCTGATGGGTGCGGCCTGTTTCCAAATGAATGGAAACAAGACTAAGTCCATTTTTTTCTTCTAAAACTTTGTAGTGAGTTATCGCTCGTTCACCTGATTCAAAATCTACCTGTCTGGTGATAATTGAATCTGCCACTCGTCCTATAGGAGCATCAATGGTGCCTGCTTTTGATTCAAGATATCCCTCAACAATAGCATAATATTCTCGGTGAAACTCTCTGTTTTTGACCATGGTAGAAAGAATATTTCCAGAAACAAGATGCTTTGCAATGACCGTGAGCCCAGAAGTATTTTTATCTAATCTGTTTGCACATCTAAATATAAAGGGCTTGTTTTGAGACTCAAAGTAATAAGCTAACCCATTAGCCAAAGAATCCTGGTAGTGGTTCAACGATGGATGTATAGGCAACCCGGCAGGCTTATTTATCACAATAATATCTTCGTCCTCATAAACAATATCCAAATCCATCTTTACCGGTGGAATCTTTTCAGAACTAGAATCCTCGCTAATATTTACTGTTAAAACCTCTCCTGCAACAAGACTTCTGTTCATATGCACCCATTCACCATCAATCACTACATTGTTTGGCATTTTTTTGATAGCAGTAATGTTGGCCGAAGAGTAGCCCTGTGCTTTTAAGTATTTTTCTATAGTGTATCCAGAGTATTCCTGATTTATTTTATATTCCAAAATTCTATTCATAACCAAAATTTTATGAGGACTTAGGATAATAGTCAACTGCGATATGGCTAATGCAATATCATTAGCCTGCTATAAAAATAAAAAGGCAAGGGACGCAGCGGCTTGGTCCCTTGCCTTAGAAGGAGAATAAATATCTTATGAGAAAAAGAAATTTATCTCATAGTTGCAATAACATTCACGGTATTCTTGCTACCGTCGAATGGTATAATATTGCCTTGAATCTCTTTGCCGTCTACGATTAAGCTCGCAATGCCCTTTTGTACCTTGTTAGGGTTCTTGATTTCAATATTGTATGTAACACCGCGGTAAACACGTGTGACATTGAAATCACCAAACGCAGCTGGAGTACAAGGATTAACTGAAAGTCCCTCAAGTGTAGGATAAATACCTAAGATGTACTGAGAGATATTTGTAAATGTCCAAGCAGCTGTACCTGTAAGCCAGCTGTTCTTAGCCTCGCCATGGAATTTGGCATCTGCGCCAGCAACCATCTGTGAGTATACATAAGGCTCAGTTCTGTGAATCTCTGAAATATCCTCGATATATGAAGGACAAGTCTTCTTGTAAACTTCGAAAGCTCTGTCTCCTCTACCTATGCATGTTTCAGCAATTGAAATCCAAGGATTGTTGTGACAGAAGATACCAGCGTTTTCTTTGTATCCTGGTGGATATGATGTGATTTCACCAAGCTCAAGATGATATCTTGTGTAAGCTGGCTGAAGAATCATAACGCCATACTTTGTATCAAGCTTTTCCTTAACTGAATCAAGGGCTTTGACAGCGTTACCATCGTCTACACCAACACCAGCCATTACACACATACCCTGTGGCTCGATGTAGATCTGACCCTCTTCACATTCCTTAGAACCAACCTTGTGGCTGTATGCATCATAAGCACGAACGAACCATTCGCCATCCCAACCATCTTTTTCGATGGCGGCAATCATCGTATCTACTTCGCTAAGAACTCTAGCTTCCTCTGCAGAATCGCCCATGAGCTTTGCAAGTGCAGCATACTCACGACCATATTTAACGAACATACCAGCTATGAACACTGACTCAGCAACTGGACCTTCTGAAGGACCAAAGCACTGGAAGGACTCACCTGGATGCTCAGAGAAGCAGTTAAGGTTAAGACAATCGTTCCAGTCAGCACGACCGATAAGTGGAAGATTGTGAGGACCCTTGTGATTTACGATGTAATCGAAAGAACGCTTTAAGTGTTCCATAAGTGTTGTAGCAACAGACATATCATTGTCATAAGGAACCATTTCCTTAAGGATAGATGTGTCGCCTGTCTCACGGATGTATGCGCTTGTTCCAGCGATTAACCAAAGTGGATCATCGTTGAAACCCGAACCGATATCAGAGTTACCCTTCTTTGTAAGAGGCTGATACTGATGATAAGCTGAACCATCCTGGAACTGAGTAGAAGCAATATCGATAATTCTCTCACGAGCTCTGTCAGGAATGAGATGAACAAATCCAAGTAAATCCTGACAAGAATCTCTAAAGCCCATACCACGTCCGATACCTGTTTCGTAGTAAGAAGCAGAACGTGACATATTGAAAGTAACCATACATTGATACTGATTCCAGATGTTAACCATACGGTTTACATGCTCATCCTTTGAATCAATGTGGAATTTGCTAAGGAGCTCATTCCAATATTTGCAAAGGCCATCAAAAGCCTTGTCGAAATCCTCTGTTGTCTGATACTTAGCAAGAAGAGCATCTGCCTTCTTTTTATTTATGATACCTGGCTTTTCCCATTTTTCATCCTCAGCGTTTTCTACATATCCAAGAGCAAATACAAATGTCTTTGACTCTCCCGGATTAAGAGAGACATTGAGCTGATGTGAAGCAATTGGATACCAACCAGAAGCGATTGTGCTGTTAAGCTTGCCTGCGATAACTGCAGCTGGCTTGTCAGGGCCATTGTAAGCGCCTCTGAATTCGTCACGGCTAGTTTCAAAAGCGTCAATTTTGGAATTTACTGAGTAAACAGCATAGTGATTACGACGCTCTCTGTATTCAGTCTTGTGGTAGATAGTAGAGTCTACAACCTCAACCTCACCGATTGAAAGGTTACGCTGATAGTTTTTCATATCATCATCAGCATTCCATAGGCACCACTCTACATACGAGAAGAGCTGTATATCTTTTTTAGAATTACCCTTATTAGTAAGAGTAACTTTTGTAAGCTCAACTGGATCACCGATAGGTACGAATGTAACTAAAGCTGCCTCGATGTCATTTTTTGCGCCAGTGAATTTGCTGTAGCCAATGCCGTGGCGGCACTCATATGAGTCGAGCTCAGTCTTGGTTGGCTGCCAACCTGGATTCCAGATTGTGTCGCCATCCTTAATATAGAAATACTTTCCGTTTGTGTCCAAAGTTGTATCGTTATAACGATAACGAGTCATGCGAAGAAGTTTCGCATCCTTATAAAAGGTATAACCACCACATGTGTTAGATATCAATGTAAAGAACTCTGTGCATCCAAGGTAGTTAATCCAAGGTAATGGAGTTTTTGGAGTAGTGATAACGTATTCCTTATTGTTATCATCGAAAAAACCGTACTTCATATATTCCTCCCTAAATTTAAAATATTAAAATAAACTAAAATTTTGAAACAATTTAAACGATTAAGTGGAAAATGTCTGTTTTTAATAGAAATAATCCAAGATTTTGCGCGAAAACGTTTAAGTAAGTAAACACGGCATTCACGGGATAAGAATACCATATACGGTCTAAATTGCAATTGGGAACATATATTTTTGTGAAATATGTCCTAAAACAAAGCGCGGTTTTTTAACGAAAACACAAATTTTCGAAAAACACTTGTGGATTCACGAAAAACGAGCTATATTTAAGTTGCGAAAACGATTAAGCGGACAATGAGATGATTGGTTGGGAGAAAACAAACAATGGTTTCACTGAAAGACATTGCAAGCCAATGTGGGGTTTCGGTTGCGACAGTTAGTAAAGCACTGAACGATCACAGTGATATTGGTGCAGATACAAAAGAGAGAGTGCGTGAGAAGGCAAAAGAACTTGGATATGTTCCAAATGCAGCCGCCAAGTCGATGAAGACAAACAGAACTCACAACCTAGGAGTCTTGTTTATGGACGATGCGATGAGCGGTTTGCAGCATGATTTCTTCGCAGGGCTACTTGAAAGCTTTAAACGATCTGTAGAAAGAGAAGGTTACGACATCACCTTTATTTCTAATGATAGATCTACACCAGGTCGGACATCATATTTAAATCATGCTAGATATAGAAGATTTGATGGAGTCGTAATTGCAAATGTTCATTTTGATGACCCAGAGGTTGTTGAGCTAGTAAAAAGTGATATACCTGTTGTTACGGTAGACCACATTTACAACGACACAATCACAATCCTATCTGATAATGTAGACGGGATGACAAAGCTAGTTGATTACGCAGTGTCAATGGGCCACAAGAAAATCGCTTATATCCACGGTGCTGATTCATCCGTTACAAAGGCGCGAATGATTACCTTCTATAAAAAGATGGAAGAGTATGGCATCGCAGTTCCAAGCGAGTACATTGCAGAATCTCCTTATCGAGATACTCATGGCGCATACGAACAAACATTAAAGTTATTAGAACTTGAAGATAGACCAACATGTATCTTTTACCCAGACGATTATGCGAGCTATGGTGGACTTAGAGCCATCGCTGAAAAAGGATTAAAGGTTCCGGATGATATTTCAATAGTTGGTTTTGATGGGATTAGAGTTGCACGACACATTAGACCAAGGCTTACTACTTACAGACAAAATGTAGATGAGCTAGGAGCAAAGGCAGCTAGAAACCTTATTGATTTGATTGAAAAGCCAAAAACAACATTGGTTCAACAGATTCTAGTTAAGGGAAAGCTACTTGAAGGTGACACTCTTAAAAAACTTAATTAGGCATTAGGTTGAGGCAATCAACTGAAATAAATGCAAGTTACAATCAATAAAAACGTGTAAATCACGTGAAAATTGGGAGGAACAGAAAGGATGAAAAAAAGAGTATTAAGTCTGCTCACAGTAGCAGCAATGGCAGCAACAATGTTTGCTGGATGTACAAAAGATAGTACATCAACAAATGCTGGAAAGGACAACAGTGCAGCTGGTGACACAGCAACAAAAGCAGAGGATGGTGCAGCGGCGGAGCTTCCAGAAGATACTGGTAAAGTTCTCAACATCCAGGTATGGAACGACGAGTTCAAGAGCCGTGTAGAAAATCACTACAAAGGTTACGAAAAGGTTGATGAAACACACGGTAAAATTGGTGATGTTGAGGTTGTTTGGACAATCACAGCAAATGAAGGAAATGCTTATCAGAATCACCTTGACGAGTTGTTAACAAATCAGGAGTCAGCATCTGCAGATGACAAGGTTGATATTTTCCTTGTAGAGGCTGATTATGCACTTAAATATGTTAACAGCCCTGTATCTATGGCAATGAGTGATCTTGGTATTACAGATGCAGATCTTTCAGATCAGTACGAATACACACAGAAAATTGTTAAAGATGAAAATGGCAAGATAAAAGGCTCGTCTTGGCAGGCATGCTCTGCTGGTTTCATTTACAACAGAGAGTTTGCTAAGGACGTACTTGGAACAGATGAGCCAGAAAAAGTTCAAGAGGCAATGGCTGATTGGGATAAGTACAATGAGACAGCAAAGAAAGTTGCTGACAAGGGATACAAGATGTGCTCTGTAAATGATACATATCGTGTATATTCTAACAATGTTTCTGGTAAATGGGTAAATGACAAGAACGAAGTTGTTGTTGATAAGAATATTGACAAGTGGGTTGATGATTCTAAGAAACTCGTAGACGAGGGTGCTGAAACAACAACAGAACTTTGGAGCGATGATTGGAGCAAGGGTAAACGTGCTTCAGGCAAAATCTTTGGTTACTTTGGACCAGCTTGGTTCTTCAACTTCTGCCTTGATGCTGACAAGGAAGGCACTGTGGCTGCAGATGGTGGCTGGGGCTTCGTAGAAGGTCCACAGTCTTACTTCTGGGGTGGTACATGGATGTGTGCTGCAGCAGGTACAGATAACGCAAACCTTGTAAAGGATCTTATCCTTACAATGACAACAGACAAGACGGTTCTTAAGGAAATTGCTATGGACGATCAGGATTGTGTAAACAGCAAAGAGGTTCTTGCAGATCTTGCTGGTTCTGATGATGGTAACATTGAACTTCTTGGCGGTCAGAACCCATACGCACAGCTTGCAGCTGGCGCAGAGAAGATTGATCTTTCTAACCTTTCTGAGTACGATCAGGGATGTAACGAAGAGTTCCAGAAGGCTATGAAGAATTACTTCGAAGGAAATGCAGATAAGGATAAAGCACTTGAGCAGTTCAATAAGGCTGTAAAAGAGAAGTATCCAATTCTTAAGTAATTTTTGATAATATAATTAAAGTTAGTACTTGGGGCGCATAGAATTCCCTATGCGCCCCATATTATGGATAAAGGGAGCACTTATGAACAAGAAGAGCAAAGTAGTACGCTATAATAAGTGGGGATATATCTTTTTGATACCTTTCGTTGTTGCTTATTTGGCTTTCCAAATGGTGCCATTGGTATCTACAATTTATAATTCTTTTTTTGAAAACTTTAGATCTGGTCTTACTCAGATTGGACCTAACTACGTAGGTTTTGAAAACTTCAAAACAATAATTACAAATGGCGATTTGCCATTATATTTAAAAAATACACTTATCATGTGGATTATGGGATTTGTGCCACAAATTTTACTTTCACTATTATTGGGGGCGTGGTTTACAGATCCATCATTAAGATTAAAATGTCAAACTTTCTTTAAGACAGTTATTTACTTGCCTAATCTAATCATGGCATCTGCTTTTGCAATGTTATTCTTTACATTGTTCGCAGATAGCGGTCCAGTAAATTCAATCTTGATGCAGATAGGCGCTATTAGTCACGCATACAAATTTATGAGCCATATATGGTCAGTTCGTTCTTTGATTGCAACAATGAACTGCTTGATGTGGTTTGGAAATACGACTATTCTTCTGATGGCAGGAATGATGGGTATCGACCCATCCCTTTTTGAGGCAGCGCAGGTAGATGGGGCTACCTCCACTCAGATTTTCTATAAAATTACATTACCTTTATTAAAGCCAATTCTTATCTATGTTATGATTACATCTCTTATCGGTGGATTGCAGATGTTTGATGTACCACAAGTCTTAACAAATGGTTCGGGTGATCCAATGCGTTCTTCGATGACATTGATTATGTACTTGAACAAGCATCTGTTTAGTAAGAACTTTGGTCTTGGTGGTGCACTTTCAGTATTCATGTTTATCATTACAGGTATATTGAGTTTGATAGTGTTCAAATTCACCGGCAAAGAAGACAAGGACGGACGTTAGTCTTACAGAGTTATATAAGATAGAGAGGATAATAATATGGCAAATACAACCAGTATAGCTGGAAAGAAGGACAAAGGTGCTTCTGTCCACGCTAGAAGATTTATAGCATATGTTGCATTGATAATAATTACATTCTTGTGCCTGTTTTGGTTCTATGTATTATTTATAAATGCAACCAGAAGCCATTCTGAACTCAGTGATGGTTTCGTTCCTTTTCCGAGTACCCATTTCTTGGAAAACTGGATTAATGTTAAAAATGGAACACAACCGATTGTTAGCGGTATGTTTAACTCGCTGTTTATAGCCGTTGCAACAGCAGCGCTTGCGACATATTTCTCGACTATGACAGCATATGCTATTCATGCTTATGAGTTTAAAGCAAAGAAATATATGTTTACTTTCATTCTCATGGTTATGATGATTCCAACTCAGGTAACTGCACTTGGTTTTATTCAGTTGATTGGAAAGATTGGATTGGATAATAATGCGACTGCGCTTATTGTTCCAGCAATTGCATCGCCTGCAGTATTCTTCTATATGAAGCAATACATGGACTCTACACTTCCTCTTTCTTTGATTGAGGCAGCCAGAATCGATGGTTCAGGTGAGTTTAGAACCTTCAATCAGATTGTAGTACCACTAATGAAGCCAGCTATCGCTGTTCAGGCGATATTTAGCTTTGTAACAAGCTGGAACAATTACTTCACTCCAGCATTAGTACTTCACGATGATGCGAAGAAAACACTTCCTATATTAATAGCACAGCTAAGAAGTGCTGACTTCCTTAAGTTTGATATGGGGCAGGTTTATATGATGATTGCATTCTCAATCTTCCCTGTAATTGTAGTTTACTTGATTCTTTCTCGTCACATCGTAGGTGGCGTAACACTTGGAGGTGTTAAGGGATAAGCAAGTTATTTTTCGCAAGCTTGCTTGCGCAAAATGACTTGCCACAGCGAGCCCATTGCCGAAGGCAATTTGCATGGGCTCAGCTTTCCCGATAAATGGCTGGGTTTTCCCGTATACAATTTGCATGGGCTCAGCTTTCCCGATAAAAGGCTGGGTTTTCCCGGGAGAATAGGAAAAAGACTTGACAGACTAGTCTAGCTGTGATAAATTTAGCTAGCGACTAAGAAAGCAGGTCTTTTTTTTATGCTCTTTTTTCGCCTTGTCCACTGTTCGCTAAGACAAGTGAGTGTAAAGAGACCGGAATAGAAATTTTACGGAGGTGGAAGTTGTGCGCACAAAGATAACATTAGCTTGCACAGAGTGCCAGCAGCGTAATTACAACATGACAAAAGACAAGAAGACACATCCAGACAGAATGGAAACCAAGAAGTATTGCAAGTTCTGCAAGAAACACACATTGCACAAAGAGACTAAATAGTCGGGAGGTGCTAATATGGCAGAGGAAAAAAATACTAAATCAGGACGTTTCGAGGGACTCAAGGGCGAATTTAACAAAATCGTTTGGGCAGATCCTAAGGACGTGTCAAAACAAACAGCAGCAGTTGTTGCTGTGTCAGTAGTTGTAGCGTTGATTATTGTAGCTATGGATACAGTAATCAAGCAGGGTGTAAATATCCTAGTTGGTTTATAATGGAGGCATCGCATATGGCAGAGGCAAAGTGGTATGTAGTTCATACTTACTCAGGCTATGAGAACAAAGTCAAGACAAACATTGAAAAAGCAATCGAGACACAGAAGCTCGAGGAACAGATACTTGACGTTAGAGTACCAATGGTTGAGGTTACCGAGACCAAGGACGGCGTTAAGAAGCAAGTTTCAAAAAAGATGTACCCTGGTTACGTTCTTATTGAGATGATTATGAATGACGAGACCTGGTACGTTGTCAGAAACACAAGAGGTGTTACAGGCTTCGTTGGCCCAGGAAGCAAACCAGTGCCATTGTCAGAGGCCGAGGTTAAAGCTTACTTACTAGGTGACAACACCGAAAAAGTCAACGTTGAGGTTGACTTCGAGGTTGGTGATACCCTTAGTGTCATCGATGGTACCTGGAAAGATACTGTCGGCGTCGTTAAGTCTATCAACGCCAAAAAGCAAACTGTTACTATCAGCGTTGAAATGTTCGGACGTGAGACACCAGTTGAGATTGATTTCACGGACGTACGCAAGATGGATTAAGTTGACGCCATTGCATTGCAATTGCGCCAAGGCTTATTAAAGCAGGAGGAATAGGAAATCATGGCAAAGAAAATTGAAGGCTATATCAAGTTGCAGATTCCAGCAGGCAAGGCTACACCAGCCCCACCAGTTGGTCCAGCTCTTGGTCAGCACGGTATAAACATTGGTGAGTTTACAAAGCAGTTTAATGCAAAGACAGCTGATATGGGAGACACAATCGTTCCTACAGTTATCACTGTTTATGCAGATAGAAGCTTCAGCTTCATCACAAAGACTCCACCAGCTGCAGTTCTTATTAAGAAGGCTTGCAAGATTCAGAAGGCTTCAGGCACACCTAATAAGACAAAGGTAGCAAAGATTACAAAGGCTCAGGTTAAGGAAATCGCAGAGACAAAGATGCCAGACCTTAACGCGGCAACAATCGAAGCTGCAATGAGCATGATCGAAGGAACATGTAGATCAATGGGCGTTGAGGTTGTAGAATAATTACAGCTTAGCGAAAACAACGTTCATATTATTAACAGATACAGTGGGAGAGCGTAAGCTCGATTAACCACAGGAGGTAAACATGAAAAGAGGAAAAAAATACAATGCAGCTATCAGCTCATATGATAAGTCAGCTGCATTTGAACCAGCAGAAGCAATCGCACAGGTAAAGAAGAACGCTACTGCAAAATTTGATGAGACAATTGAAGCTCATATCAGAACTGGTTGTGACGGTCGTCACGCTGAGCAGCAAATTCGTGGTGCTGTAGTACTTCCACACGGCACAGGAAAGTCAGTTAGAGTATTAGTATTCGCAAAGGGTGCTAAGCTTGATGAGGCACAGGCTGCAGGCGCTGATTTCGTTGGCGGCGAAGAACTCATTCCAAAGATTCAGAACGAAGGTTGGGCAGAGTTCGATGCTGTAGTTGCTACTCCAGATATGATGGGTGTTGTTGGACGTCTTGGACGTGTACTTGGACCTAGAGGTCTTATGCCAAACCCAAAGGCTGGAACAGTTACTATGGATGTTACAAAGGCTGTTGAAGAAATCAAAGCTGGTAAGATTGAGTATAGACTTGATAAGACAAACATTATCCATGTACCTATCGGAAAAGCTTCTTTCACAGAAGAGCAATTAGCGGACAACTTCCAGACTCTTATGGATGCACTCAACAAGGCTAAGCCTTCAAGCTTAAAAGGCCAGTACATTAAGAGTGTTACACTTGCTCCTACAATGGGACCTGGTGTAAAGATTAATGTTGCAAAGGTTTTAGACTAATTGTTGACAATCCAATATACATAATGATATAATGCACAAAGTTGTTGCCGAAGACAGCAGGTGGCGCAAGCCGTAAAGAGTTTTACTCTACCAGCCGAGGACGATTAAGTATTTATCGATTACTTACCCTCTATGTCTGCGGACATGGAGGGTTTTTTATGTTTTTACATAAATATACTTATCCTCATATAAGCAACACAAGAAATTATAAGGAGGAAAAATTCGTGGCAAAAGTTGAATTAAAGCAGCCTATAGTTGACGAGATTTCAGAACAGATTAAAGATGCAGCTTCAGTTGTAGTTGTTGATGCTCGTGGACTTACAGTTGCAGAAGACACACAGTTACGTAAGCAGCTTCGTGAAGCAGGCGTTACATACAAGGTATACAAGAATACACTTATGAAGCGTGCTTTCGAAGGAACTGATTTTGCACAGCTTGATGATGTCCTTGAAGGACCTAGCGCAATCGCTGTAGCAAAAGAAGACGCTACAGCTCCAGCAAGAGTACTTGCTAAGTTTGCTAAGACAGCATCAAACCTTGAAATCAAGGCTGGTGTAGTTGAAGGCACATTCTATGATGCAAACGGCATGTCAGCTGTGGCAGCAGTACCAAGCAGAGAGGAACTTCTTTCAAAGTTACTTGGAAGCTTACAGTCACCAATATCAAACATCGCTCGCGTTCTCAATCAGATCGCAGAGCAGGGTGGTGCAGCTACAGAGGAAGCTTCAGCAGAAGCAGCCCCAGCAGAGGAAGCACCTGCAGCAGAAGAGGCTCCTGCAGAGGAAGCTCCAGCAGCAGAGGCAGAGGCACCAGCAGAAGAGCCAGCTGAGGCTCCAGCTGAAGAAGCAAAAGAAGAATAAGCTGAATAATAATGTAATTAATTATTTGAATTTCAATTATTTAATGGAGGAAATTAATCATGGCAAAGATGACAACAGAAGATTTTATCGCAGCTATCAAAGAGCTTAGCGTATTAGAGTTAAATGACCTTGTAAAGGCATGTGAGGAAGAGTTTGGCGTATCTGCAGCAGCAGGCGTAGTAGTTGCAGCAGCAGGCGGCGACGGTGCAGCAGCAGGTGCTGACAAGGATGAGTTCGATGTAGAGCTTACAGAAGTTGGTTCTGAGAAGGTTAAGGTTATCAAGGTTGTTCGTGAGGCTACTGGTCTTGGACTTAAGGAAGCTAAAGAGCTCGTTGATGGCGCACCAAAGGTAATCAAGGAAGGCGCTGACAAGGCTTCTGCAGAAGAAATCAAGACAAAGCTTGAAGAAGTTGGTGCAAAGGTTGCATTGAAGTAACAAAGCCTCAATCACAAGCAGAGTAAAAATAATTAATAGCACTTGCTGAGATTTATCTCGTGCAAGTGCTATTATTATTTTTATTGTGCGCCGATGGCGCACATAAATGTCTGCGCAGCAGGCATTTATGCTCTGCTGTGATAAATGAGATGATTTGCGCAGCAGGCATTTATGCTCTGCTGTAATAAATGAGATGATTTGCGCAGCAGGCATTTATGCTCTGCAAATTCAGGCAATAAACTTATTATTGTTCTACATGAAAAACTTTAAAAAATCCCTTGACTTTAGGGTTGGATTTGGCATAGAATGTAGTTTGCACTATTATGGTGCAGTGTGCATTGCTATGCCCTTTTTCATGGGCGATTTCGGCAGCACTTATTATCTAAGATATACCCAAAATTAACTATAAAAATGAGAGGTGGAACGTCAATGGAGAAAAACAGAATACGTCCAGTGAAAGCTGGAAAGAACTTGCGTATGAGTTACTCGAGACAAAAAGAGGT
>DBWZ01000083.1:4629-32184 GCA_002309345.1 Pseudobutyrivibrio sp. UBA1225 | reverse complement strand
ATGATATGAAAAGCTGACTGTAAGGAGGCTTGTTCATATCAGAAACCGGCACAACCTAACAGCTTTATATGGGCTAGTAATGGTTTCGACAGGGGTCATGCAGCGGAAGAAGCGAGTCCCACGGCGATGGGTTAAATGGCCAAACTTAAAATTAAACGCTAACGATAAAGAATTAGCATTCGCTGCCTAAGCGCAGCAGTCTGACCTAGGACACCTACATTTTAGGATCCAGACTTCGACTTTGTAGGAAACGACGTTATCTAAGCTTTGCGATAGCGGGCGTATTATGAAGCTACTAAAACATGTATCTTGTTTGTGAGAGCCATGTGGAGGGAATGCAAAACCACAAACTACACTCGTAGAAGGGCCGGGAATTGGCTTTTGGACACGGGTTCGACTCCCGTCTAGTCCACTCATACTAAGGGTCATGCAATGCATGGCTCTTTTTTTGCTCCATAGGAAATTACTTTGTAATTCCCTATGAAGTAAAAAACATGCTGCGCATGTAAGATGTGTCTCGGCGACAGAAATTGAGACCTGCCATTAATAATCAGCTTCGCTGATGGCAGGTCGGGTTCCCGATTTGCTACGTCAAGCTAGAAAATCGGGAAATTAGTTATTTGCTTGCAGCAATTGTCGCCTCGCACTACTGGAGTTTGCAAAGCAAACTCTTTCTTGTGTGGTTTTCATGAGGTCTCAAAATTTTTTTCAAGTTTTTTTCTATCTTTGGAAAAAAATAAAGTTTTTTATTGAAATAGTAGTAGGGATATCCATGGATAATATAGTTTATTGTGATAAGCGTGCAAGAAGGAGATATCTAAAAACTAACAATCAATGATTATATTTGAAAGAGAGGTATAAAAAATGATAAATCATAATAACAATTTTTCGGGAAATAATAGTGGGGGACGTAATTATAGACGAATGCAAGGCAATGGTTTAGGACAAGGATTAAGGAGACCTGTCCTCAATAGGACAATGCATAGCAATGGGAGCATACAAAGAGCAAGGGTTCAATTCACCAACGGGCAAACAGTCAATAGTCTCAGACTTACACTGATGCAAAGCGAACAGTATCAATTTATCGATGGATCAATAATCAATAGTATTAGACTTAGACAACTGACAGCGGTTGAATATATCAATAGGCCTACACAATATGCTTCTCCAATGCCAGTGGCAGGAAATCAAATATACAATGGACAAATGCAGGGTGAAGTGGGGCAATATGTAAATATCCCTATAGCAGGAGTTGATCAAATACCCGTTGCAGGGTCTCAAATCGCAAACGTGTATACACCATATGCTTCTGCAATGCCAGTGGTAGAAAATCAAATATACAATGGTCAACTGCCAGTGGCAGAAAATCAAATATACAATGGTCAACTGCCAGTGGCAGGAAATCAATATGTAAATATGCCTATACCAGGAGTTGATCAAATACCCGTTGTACGGGGACAAAATGTAAATATGCCTATACAGGGCAACGACCCTGTACCAGAGGATGCTCCAATGCCACTCGAAGAGAATGAAGATATTTCAGAGCCTGAAACTGATGAAGAATATGACACTGACATTGAATCTGAGGAAGAATATGACTCTGACATGGAATTCGAGAATGAAGATATTTCAGAGCCTGAACCCGAGAATGAATATTCAACTGACTCTGACGTTACAGAATATGTGTCTGAGCCCGAAACTGAAACTGTGTCAGATGCTCCTTCAGATATGACAGAATTTGAGGAGTGGCCAGAGTATGGATTCGAGTATCAGACAGGGCTTTTGTTTGCAAGGAATCGTAGAATTTATTGGAATTGGACGCATGAACAATTAAGAAATGGTTTTCTCCGTAACGAGAGGAGTCGTCAAGAATTAGTAGAGTGGAGAGAACAATTTTATGGAGGTAATATTGGAGAATGGCCATTTGCGCAGGGGTCAAATTATAGTAGACCAATTAATAATCCAGAGAATAGTTCAGGGAATACTAGTAGACAGCCTAATGTTTCACAAGGAAATACTCCCCAATAAAGAAACGCTGGCAAAAAAATATATCTAGAGATAAGTCTTATTATTAATAACTCAAGTAAGGAAAGGATAAATTATTATGTTAAACATTTATGAATATATATATAAATTAATGAGTACTATATATGTTAAAGATATAGATGACTTTAATTTTTGGGGTTCAAATGATGGGAAAAGTATTTTTGCTAATGAATTAAATATGATTGGAGCGGTAAATGCAAATTTAGAATCATCTTTTGAGACAAAAATACAATTAGTTAAAGCTAATCTTGATAATGATGAATATCTTGATTCAAATGTAGAACTTAAAGAGAAAATATTAGAAATTGTAAATGATTTTAGAGATATTACTAAACTTAAAACGAGACTTCATGCACCTGAGGAACATAAAGAATTAGAGTATAAATTAAATAAAAATATTAAAGAACTTTCTGAACTAGATGATAGTTACAATAAAGATATTTATGATTGGTTAAATAATTTTGTAAGGATGCATAATGTTGAGGAAGAACTCATCCAAAAACTATATGGACTTTCGGATAAAGTTGCTAAATATAAAGGGCGGAACAAGAATAATTCTGAATCAAAAAATAATAGTATTGAAATAGATAATAATTCTTTAGTTATTAATAGTGACAGTAAAGTAAAAATTAAAGATTCAGTAAAGAAAGAGTTGCAAAAGCCTTATGCTATATGGAATATAATGAATAACTATGCCTATCGCAAAATGTCGAAAAATCCTTTTTATTATATAAAAAAATTACAAGAAAAAATAGATGAAGAGTTTTATGAATATAGAGAATATGAATATCCATCAGAAAAATACATGGAATATGGAAGTATTATTGATAGATGTAGGCGCGTTTTTAAAATAAATGAAACTGCCTATGATAAATGCAGTGATTTATTTGGTTTGTTAGCTGGATATAATAATGATTTAATAGATGTTAACAATGTTATAGCTAATCGTTTTATGGATTGTAATTTAGCTTCTAATGAAGCTTCATTAGAAGATTATAATGAAGAAAATTTAGGTGCTGAAGGAAAGAAATTCTTAGCAAATTTAAGGGCTATTAAGAAAGACAAAGATGAATTAAAAGATATCTTAAATAGTGCAACAATTACGCAAGGTATTAATACGATAAACAATAAGTGTGATACTATTGTGAGTTTTGTAGGTGGAGAATTAAATAAGTTTGCTGAAGGTGAGGAGTATACTAAGGAACAAATTATTAATTCAATACTAAACAGTTTAAATGGTAATAATCAGGTTAATAAGGAGTATTTAATAAAAGTTGTAACAAATGCAATAAATAATTTGAAAGGAGTTGAAGGAACCAATAATAGTATGGAGCAAAGTGAATTTGATGATAAAATTGATGGTCCTAATGTTATAACTGAGTATAATGATACAGATAGTATTAATAGTACACAGACTACTAATAGAACAGAGACTACTAATAGAACAGAGACTAATCCCGCAGATATCTTTAATAGTCATTTTCCTAATGGCTTTGATTTTTATAATGAATATAGAAATGATCCAAAACAAACGCAAAAAAAGATTAGTCAACGTCCAAGTGCAAAAAATGCATTCAAACAGTGCTGCACAATCATGTAAAAAATAACTTATACGTACATTGCCTTGAAGTCTACACATTACTCTGTTAAACTTTCGAGTAACTTTTAGTAGAGGACACGAAAGGAGAATTTTATGTTCAAAAATAAGCGGCGAATATTTTTAGCGGCATTTATTATATTAGCATTTGTTTTGATATGCGCAGGCATTGCTTCACGTTTTGATGTTAAAAAAGAGAACAAGATAAAATATAAACTTGTTGAGCCAAAATCAAAGGAAACAATTTGGGATAAGAAGCGTGATGGCGAGATTGAGTTAGATATTGATGCTCCTAGTAGCAAGGATAAATATACTTTGAAAATCGAGGTTGGTGAAAGCACTTTTATTGATATTTTGTGTAATGGAGATGAATTTTTCTCCATTTTTGCGGACGATATTGACGCCATTACAGGTATAAAACTGTGTGATGTAAATTTTGATGGGAAAATGGATGTTTTAATGAATGTCATACATAATAAAAAACAACTGGCTTTTGTATATGGTAGTGATTCATATGATATAAGCTTTAATGATAATTTAGTACGAGTTCCAGAATCTATGTATGACGATAATTTGGAATATACTGTTGACGACATAGAATTGTTATTAACAAATGGAAAAACAAATGGTGAGTTTAAATCATATAAAGAAGCTTATAAAAGCATAGTAAATTCATATACATATATATTGGCGCCATATTATTCTGATGAGGAAATTAATTCATCCGATTTTCATAAGTTTGATTTGATATATTTAGATGACGATGATGTACCGGAACTAGTAGTAAATACAATATTTGGAATAATGGTTTATACATTCAAAGATGGCTACACTTATAGCGCAATAAATGATTGCGATGATTATAATTATGTTCATTTCTATTGTCCTCGTGAAAGCATAATTCAAGCGGTGGGTTATGATGATGATCCTGGAATTGATGAATATATAACCTACTATAGATATTCAAGTACTGGATTTAAGGCTATATATGGTGAAAATAGACTCTGTGATTATGACGAGCCCCATAAAGTGGAAGAAGTAATTTACAGTAATCTTACCGACGAAGAATTGTCTAAAAGCGAATTAATTAAAAAAGCGAAAAAGTATTCAGAAAAGAAGTATAAAGAAATCAAGATGGAATATAGCGCTCCTGAAATATTAGAGGAGTTATAAGGTTTCTTATAAATAGAATACATTTCGAAAATATATCTCTAGGGGAACTTGGATGGAAGTTATTAGAATTGAAAATTTAGATGATAGTCGTTTAGAACTGTATACTAGCTACAATGAGGCCCAGTTATTGCATTTGTACGAGCCTCACGGAGGCGTTTTTATAGCTGAGACTCCTATGGTTATTTCAAGAGCATTAGAGCGAGGAGCGAATCCTATATCTTTTTTAATCGAGGAAAAAGCTTTTGAAACTGATGTTGTTCAAGTGCTTTTGGAACCATACGTAAATACGGATTTACCTATATATGTGGCAGCGCTTTCTGCAATAAATAAGCTGACGGGATTTAACCTTACACGAGGTGTTCTAGCTGTTTTAGAGCGACCAAATTTGCCTACATATCAGGATATTTTAGGCTTTCCTGATGGGATTAAAAATAAAACTACCGTTGCAGTTCTTGAAGATGTGATGAATCCCACAAACGTAGGAGCGATATTCAGATCTGCGGCTGCGCTGGGGGTCGACGGAATACTTCTTACAACAAACTGTACTGATCCTTTCTATAGACGAGCAGCTCGAGTTTCTATGGGGACAGTATTTCAGGTTCCATGGACTTATCTTCCAAAGAATGCAGATATTAATCAGCTGTTGCATAGTCATGGATTTGCAACAGCTTCATTAGCACTAAGGGATGATGCAATATCTTTGGCAGATGCTAGACTTAAAAATGAAAACAAAATCGCTGTAATATTTGGAACAGAAAGTACAGGAATCAAACAAACAACAATTGATGGTTGTGATTACACCGTTATAATTCCGATGCAAAACGAAGTGGATTCTTTAAATGTTGCGGCGGCTTCCGCTGTCACATTTTGGGAGCTCAGAGGACGTTTATTTGAATGATAAAGAGGAGGCATCACATGAACTTTACATAGTATGGTATCGTAAGCAAATCGGAGATTTGAAAATTCATTGTTAAATTCTTACGGAAAGTCTGTTCTGTGTTGAAGGGGCCTACCTCCTTTGTTAAACTTTTTAATAAGGATAAAAGGGGTGGAAGTACTTGCAATGAACAGATACAGAAGTAGGCGCGATTGGTCAAACGAGCAGCGTCAAAGATATAGAAAGAAAAAAAGACTGATTCGAAGGATTCAGGTTTATCTAGAAATAGCAGGAATTGTAGCACTGTTGTTGTTCGCGGGAGGTTTTCTTGTAAAAAAGATAACTAATAAGAATAGCGGTATTTCTGTGGCTGCCTCTGAAAAGAAGGAAGAAAAAGCAGCCAAAGAAAAAGAAACGAAAGGCTTGAAGGTTTCTGCTAAAGCCGATGAAGATCCAGATGTTAAGAAATCCGAAGACGGACAAGGTGATGAAACTGCAGAAGAGCAAAATGCTGATAGTAAGTATTCAGCGAAAACAACTGATAACACGGCAACTATCGCTGGAGATATAGTGAGCAACTATGCAATTCTCATTAACAATGATACCAAGGAAATCACAGGTGAACTCAATGGCACCGAAAGAATAGTACCGGCTTCAATGACTAAGGTTATGACGATTCTTACTGCGGCCAAGCATATTACGCCTGAACAGTTGGATGAAAAGGTGACCTTGTCCCACGAGGCTGTAGATTATTCATATGCTGGTGGCGGATCAACCTCGGGTTTTGTTGAAGGTGAAGAGATTACTGTCAGAGATTTGTTCTATGGAACGATTCTCCCATCAGGCGGAGATGCTGCGACCGAGCTTGCGAAATATGTTGCAGGCGATTTGGAATCATTTGCTAATCTGATGAATGAGGAGTGCGTCAATCTTGGTATTGGCGATACAACACATTTCACTAATCCGGTTGGTTTCTACGACGAAAATCATTACAGTACGCCATACGATATTGCAGTTATCATGATGGCTGCTATGGATAATGATATATGTAAAGAGGTGATTTCAACCAAGGTTTATCAATCAACGCCGAGCAATGTAAATCCTGAAGGAATCACAATTTCTAACTGGTTTATGCGTCGAATCGAAGATAAAGATATTGGAGGCACAATAGTTGGTGCCAAGACAGGTTATGTAGATCAATCCGGTAGCTGCGCGGTCAGCATGATGACAAATGAGGCAGGTACCACGTACATTCTTTGCACAGCCAAATCATCTACTTCTTGGCAATGTATTAGTGACCAGGTGTTTATTTACAAAAACTTCGCTAAATAAAAATATCTTGTAAGTTACCGAAGGAAAAAGCTCACAAGAAATTATAAATAATTTAAACAATAGACTCTAAAATCAGAGATTAAAGTGATCGATGGTTTTAGAGTTTTTTATTTAAAATGGAAAAAAATTATGTATTTTTATTGAATAGTATATGAAGCGGAAAATGCTTTATGCAAAATTTTTTAAAAGTAAGAAATCTTGCATTACAGTTAAATGGTTAAACAATATAAAAGAAAGGTGGGAATTAAAATATGCCAAAGGAAACAGGAAATAGAAATAGGAGAAGGAATACAGAGGCTTGGAATAATATGACGGTTGCTGAGCTTCGTCAGGAACTTGAAAAGGGCTATAGAGATATTAATAATCGTTACGGTAACAGGACTAACATGGCTAACATGACGTATGAAGAGCTTGGTAGGGAACTTGAAAATCGCATTAGAGATTTTAAAAAGCGTGATCTTGGTAGCATGACAAACATGACGGATGAAGAGCGTAGTAAGGAGTTTGAAAAAAAAGTTAGAAAAAGTAACCAGAAAAGGGTTGAATCTGTGTCTAAAGATTTATCGTCGATTATTGAAAAATACAAGCTTGAGGATTCTTTAAAAAATAAGAGGCTAACGAAAAAGAGAAAAAGAGAAATTATATCAGGCTTAGACAATGCTATAGACGAAAAAAATGAGGTTATTAAAGACAACATAATGAACGCTGAATATGTGAGTGAAGCGACAGCTGAGTTTGATACTGTAATAAATAAAGTAATTGATTATTATCGCGCAAAAATGCCTGAATTGGAAAGATATAGAAATACAACTAGCTCCACTAGTGAGCAGAGAGCAGCTAAACGTCAGAAGACTGATAATTCAAGTGTTAACGTAGAAATTGTACCCCCAGCTTGGACACTTGATTCTTCAATGTTTAGTAAAGATAATTCACCATCAAATAATTCAAGTACATCTAAAGCTAAAAGAAAATACAGTGATTTTAATATTGTTACAATAACAAGTGAAGATGATCAGGAATTTGCTAATCGTCAGAAGACTGATAATCAAAAATCTTACAAACCAGGTGCGGATAAGTATAAAGCGCCAATAAACGATATGGCCAATCCATCAAATAATGGTAATTTAAGTATTTCACCAAAGCAGCAAGGATTGGGATAATCAAAATAATAAATAAATAATAGTTATTAGGCGCTACTGCGACAGTAGTGCCTTGTCCTTCAATGATATCTTGTAAGTTACCTAAGGAAAAGCTCACAAGAAGTCATAAATAATTTAAACAATAAGCTCTAAAATCAGAGATTCAAGTAATCGATGGTTTTAGAGTTTTTTATTTAAGATGGAAAAAAATAGTTTTTTTTATTGAATATATAAAGAAGGAGGATAAAAGTTTTATAGAAAATAATTGAAGTAAGAAATGCAAGTATAAAGTTGTTTTAAGAAATGGAGGAATAAAAATATGCCAAAGAGATCTTTAGACGAATTAGAACAGGGATTTTATCATGAATTCAATGTATTAAATTTTACAGATAGAAGCTTACAGAAACAAATAAATATTATGAAAAAAACGCATGCAATAAAAATAAAAGATATTAATGTTGAAAATCTATCTGATATTAAGTCAAAACTAGGTGATGCTAAAAAATATCTTAATGTTGTTAAAAAAGAATTAAATAATGATGAAGAATCGAAAAATAAGGTAGATGAATTAGAAAAAGTAATTGGAAAGTGTGAGAAAAAGTTTGAAATATTCATTAAACCTAGTAGTTCCAATGATATAAACAATGCGTATATAAGTCATCTGTCGGATGATCAATTAATAACCATGTTATATAACAAGTTAAACAAGGTGTCGGCGTTACGTTATTCTAAAGATGTTTGTAAAAATACCATATATACATATCAAACAGAATATATGCGTGAGAATAGTGATAAGACTGCAGTTAATGCGTATATGAAACTTGAAAAAATTTACGAGGAGCTTAATGGTTTAAAAGATGAAATAAGTCCTATTATATTAGAATTTATTAATCGTGGGGGTGAGATTAGTGAAGATTTGGGAAAAGAGATTAACATGTGCATAAGAACATTTGGCGCCGAGGATGATATCAAAGAAAAATTATATAATGGGCTATTAATACGATTTGAAAATCAGGGATTGAATCCGAATGAAGCAAAACAAAGAATAAAAAAACTACAAAAACAGATATTGGAAGAAGGAAAAGTTCAATCTAGTATTGCTGCACAAACACGTGAAAATCAAATGCCGACTGGAGGAGTTAGTGATTTTCAATTAGATACAATACTAGATTTACAAAAAAATAATAATCCAACGAGCAGTAATCCTGTAGATGCGCAGAGACTTGCTAAAGGTCAGAAGACTGATAACAATCCCGCGAACTATATACAGGATTATGGATGCATAAACAATGAGGATCTAAGTCGTTTGGACAATAAGCAATTGAAAACCATGTTAGAAGACAAGTGTAATATTGTGTTGGATTCTCGTGGCAATATGGGGGATCTTAGAAGGACCCTCAATATATATAAATCAAATGCGATGGGGTTTAAAGCTGATAAGACGGCTGTTAAATTGTATATGGAACTTGAAGAAAAGGATGAGGTGATGGATGGTTTGAAAAATGATATAAGTGCTATTTTATTAGAATTTAATAACCGTAAGGTTAAGCTTGAAAAAGATTTAAAAAATTTGATTAGCAAGTGCAAAAGAGCATTTGGCGCCGTGGAAAAAAACAAAGAAAAATCATCTAAGAGGCTAGTAAGTCGATTTAAAAATAAAGGATTAATTACGAAAGTAGAATATGAACAAAGAATAGAAAATCTAAAAAAAGAGATAAGCGAACAAGGAAATGTGCAATCTAGTGAACCTGATAATCAGAGACCTGCTAAACGTCGGAAGCTTAGTAAGCGGGACGAGTTAAAGATTGCCACGAAAAATATTAGCTTGTTAGTACAAGCAATTGAGTTAGAACCTAAGTATCAAAGACCTTACCCTCAAGAAGGTGATATGTATAAAGAGTCATTTATGAGTGATCCGACAAAGAAGGTTAATTCAATTAGTTCACCAAAGCAGCAAGGATTGGGATAATCAAAATAATAAAAAATAATAATTATCAGGCGCTACTGCAACAGTAGCGCCTTTAATTTGTCATTGTCGTCAGGTTTCATAAAGCAGAAGCGGATGAAATTGTCACCTAGATATGGGAAGGTTGAACAATCTCTAATCATCAGTCCTTGCCTGATGCATCTATCAAACAGTTCGTTGCTGGTGATTCCGTCTTCGAGAATTTTTAAAAGCATGAAATTGCTCTGTGGCCAATATGGCTTGAAGCGAGAGCTTTTTTCAAATATATCGTATAAGCGATTTCGCTCAGATGCTACAAGGTCACGTGTCTTTAGAATGTAATCCTCGTCTGAGAACATTAATGTACCGGCCACAACAGCAATAGAGTTGATTGTCCAAGGGTCTTTACGTTGATTCATGGTTTGCATTAAATCGGTGTTAGAGCAAATGGCGTAGCCAAGACGAAGACCGGGTGCTGCAAAAAACTTTGATGTGCCGCGCAAAATGGCTATGTTTGTATAGGTCCTAGTGAGGCTTACTGAAGAAATATCGTTAATATTTTCGGCGAACTCAACATAGGTCTCATCGACCATGACAAAGATATCGCATTCTTTGCAGGCATCCAAAATCTTGCGCATATCGTGCTTTTTGATTGCTGTTCCAGTTGGGTTGTTTGGATTGCAGATAACAAGCATGTCAATGTCTTCTGAAAGCTTGCCGATAAATTGATTAACATCCAACTGAAAATCATTCTCCTCGCGAAGAGGATAGTAGATTGTTTTACCACCGCCAAGTGCAATTTCTCGCTCGTATTCAGAATAAGTAGGGCCGAGAATCAATGCCTTGGTAGGATGTTGAATCTGAATGATTAGTGATATAAGCTCGGTGGAGCCGTTACCCACGATGATGTTTTCAGACTCGGTGGCGCAGTAGTCTGCGATACATTTGCGAAGCTGTAAGTAATCCCTGTCTGGGTAAGTTGAAATGCAATCTATGTTTGCGGCGATGCCATCCCTAAGCTTAGGAGATATGCCAAGAGGATTTACATTAGCAGAAAAGCTGATGATGTCCTCTTTTTTGATGCCGTAAATCTGTTCAATTTTTTCTAAATCACTTCCATGAAAGTGGTCCTTGTGCTTTATCATAAAAGACTCCTTATTCAAACATCTTTATTTTCAAAAACATTCTAGCATCTAACTATGTAAATATCTATAGGTTCTTGTTTTTTATCAAAAAAACAAGAACCGAACACAGCCAATTATTTTTCTTTTTCTCCAGAAAGCATCTGCCACAAAATAAAGAAAAAATGAGCGCTAAATCTGTTTGAAAACACAACATGTTGTGCTATAATCAATCTTGAATATGCTAGGACTAGTGTGACTTTCTAAAACTAGTTTTTGATGAGCGTTGCCTCGGCAATGTGAATTATTTTATATCATTAAGTAAAGAGGAATAATGTTTTGAGAAAACGAATCTATCGAATTTCAGAGGATAAATTCGACGATTTAAAACCTAATATAGAGTTTGATACCCAGCGAATCGAGGAGACATGCTTTGTAAACGATGCTTTTACAGGTTCCATTTCCTTCAAGAGCACCAATGATGTCAAGATTAGAGGCGTACTGTATTGCGACAACCCTTATATCATCATCGACAATCCTTGGTTTGATGGCCTTAATATCAACGTAGAATACAAGATTAATGATAACAGCTTCAAGCATGGCGAGGAGATTTCAGGTCAGTTTGTTGTGGTTGCTGTTGGCATTGAACAATCCATTCCTTTCACTATTAAATACGTCAAGCGTCCATTGGTTGCATCAACAGGCGAGATACATAGCTTGCAAGAGTTTGCAGATTTGGCACAAAGCAGATTTTCAGAAGCTGTTGCTGTTTTTTATTCGGATAGATTTGCAGATTTTATAGCCGGCGAGGATAAGCGTACGCGTCTTTTGTATCGCGGCTTTAAGGCTGCGCCGATTGCAGCTATCAATGTTGATGAGTTTTTGGTTTCCTGCGGCCTCAAGCCAAAGATGACATTCGAAATCAGAGAGCGCTGTGACAAGTATTATCAGGTAGATGAAAACCTCAAGGGAGAGGTAGATATCACTCGTTCCACATGGGGATTTATAGATATCAAGGTTTCTTGCGATGCAGATTTTATCTCCATCGAGAAGAATCATATCACATCAGATTTTTTCCTTGGATCAATCTTTACCATGAATTATTACATTCACAAGGAAAAGATGCACGCAGGTCTCAACTATGGCAAGATTTCCTTCGATTATCGAGATGTGCACAAAGAAATCACTGTTATGGCAACTTCCCTCAAAGAGGGAGAAAGCCTTGAAGGAGAAAGCCATCAGAAAAATCTTTTGATTTTAAAGGCCTGCCGCCTATATGAGGATTTTAGACTTAGAAACGTTACTACGGGCTACTGGTGCACAAACACTTTAGAAATCATCAAAGCTATCGAGGCAACTATGGAGCCTGACAGCGATTACACAAATTTTGTCTTGCTTATGAAGGCGTTGATTTACATTACCAACGATCAAAAGCAAGAGGCTCTTTGGATTATTCAGGATTTAAAGCGTACTATCGAAGATAAGTCTAGTACTGAATGGGCTTTCTTACTGTACATTTGTACGTTGATAGAGCGCGAGGAAGACTACGTCGATAAGCTTACTGAAAACATCGAGTCTATATTTAGAGAACACCCTAGTGATGTCAGAATCTTTTGGTTTTTGCTGTTCCTTAGGCGAGAATATCTCAAGAATCCTACAGCAAAGCTTCGCGACATCGCCGAGTGGATTAACGAAGGATACGATTCGCCTCTATTATATATTGAGGCTTACTATATCTTTATACAGGATCCATACTTGATTAACAGTCTGGATGAATTGACAGTCAAGATCCTAAACTGGGCTAAAAAGCGTCGCGCTATTACCAAGGATATTGCGCTGCAGATGGTGCACGTTCTTGAAACGGAGCGCCAGTTCAATTTCAAGGTGCTTCCTATTTTGGAGGCTTGCTACGAGGAATATCCAGACTTAGAGCTTTTGATGGCTATTGTTACCTATCTTCTAAAAGCGCCATATGTTGATGAGCGCTTCTTAAAGTGGTACCAGCTGGCTATAGATTCCAACCTACATGTTTCAGGAATATTCGAGGCATACATGGATGCATTGCCAGATTATTCTGTGGATAGACTGCCGCAGATTTTGACAATGTTCTTCAAATACAACAACGATTTGTCATATGAAAAAAAGGCGCTGCTTTATGCCAACATCATTCTTCATAGAAATGACGACAGTAGCACCTATGAGCATTACGAATCAGCAATCGAGACCTTCGCACTTGAGCAGCTCAAGCTTGGCAGGCTCGACGACAACCTGGCAGTATGCTATCAACGCTTGATGGAGCTTGGAATATTCGACAAAGAGGTTGCCAGACTGGTATCAGAGCTTGTTTTCAAGAAAAAGGTTGCTGTTATCAGCTCCAAAGTCCGCCGTATTTTCTTATATCAAGAGGAATTCAAGGCTCCAACTATCGCAAATGTTTCCAACCACAAGGCATACATCCCTTACATTGGTGGCAAGGGCGTGGTATTTCTTGAGGATAACGAGGGATATTTGTTTGTTGATGACGGGGCATATTTTATAGAAGATATACTTGATGCTGGCGCTTACATGGACAATCTTAAGAGCTTAACGCCGATAAATTTGTCCTTTGCTATTACCGATTTCAAGAACAAAACTGATATGGTCAATTCCACAGAAAAGGATGTGGAGGCGGCCAAGCTTCTTCTTGAATCAAAACAGCTATCATCAGATTTTCTGAATGATTTATATCCAAAGATTATCGATGTACTCAAGTACCGCGACATGGAGGCTGTCATCGAAAAGTACTTCATGAATGAGGCAGATCTAAAGTCTCTCAAGGCGTCGGTTGTGGCGTCAGTGCTGGAGATATTTGTTCTTAGAAGCAAATACGATGAAGCATATCATATGCTTAAGAACACCAACGCAACCATGCTCAAGCCAGAGATAATCAAAAAGATTTGTCATTTCCTCATTATCACAGACCCAAACAAGGTGGATGATTTTTTGATTGCCACCTGTGCTAGATTGCTTGTGAATGGCTATGTTAATTCAGATATAGTTCATTACCTAATTCGTTTTTACGTAGGTCCTACGGACACTATGATGACGATTTTCAAGCAGGCGTTTGATAAGGGTGAGGATATAGTTGAATTTGCAGAGCGAATCCTTACACAGGTGCTTTATAGAGATTTCTTGTGTGATGATATTATGGATGTTTTTGCAGCATATTTTGCGCGCAAGAACAATAAAATGATTGTAGAGGCATTCCTGACTTATCAGGCTCACTGTTATTTGTCTCTCAACATTCAGGTGCCAGAGGAGATATTCGCATACATCTACAATCGTTATAAGAAAGGGCAAAACGTCAACGAGAGCATGCGAATTGCGTTGCTCAAATATCTGTGTGTGACCAAGGATTTAGATGAAGAGGACATCGATATGTTAGATGCCCTGTTGGCAGATGCTATCCTTCGCAATCAATATTTTGGTTTCTTTGCAAATTGTGATGAGCGCTTGAAAATCAAGTATCATCTGTACGACAAGCAGTTTATTGAAATCAATACGGAAAAACGTAAATCCGTAGTGATTACATATGCCATCAACGGTCAGGCTCCAGAAGAAGAGGATATGATTGAAATGTACGACGGATTATACGTCAAGCAGTTTATCTTGTTCTTTGGTGATGAGCTTCGCTACGAGATTTATTGTGATGAGCTATCGGATGATGCTTTATACAAAGACACAATGGTTATGAGTGCCGAGAACGATGTTACACAGGGCAGATTTGCTTTAATGAACAACATATCTCGAAATCTTTTATACAATGACTATGCAGAGCTTGCTGCTGATTGTAAACGCTACCAAGGTCTAGACACAGTCACCAAACAACTATTTACGACTATATGATAGTAACAATATAAGAGGTAGTTATGAGTAATTCTGAAGGGGCATATCTAGGAATAGATATTAGCAAGAGCCAAACGGTTCTTAGTATTTTCAAATCGAATATGGAAGAGCCTGTTACGGTTAGTACCATTCTTGGTGAAGAGAATTACTCTATACCAACAGTTTTAGCAAAGCGTTTTGGCATGAGCCAATGGTTCTTTGGGGATGACGCGGTTAAAAGAGCTCGTGTTAAGGAAGCGGAAATAATCGATGATTTATATGTGCAAGCCCTCAGGAATGAGCAGGTGCATGTTGATGGTCAAACCTACGAAGCGAGAGAGCTTTTGGTGATTTTCTTCAATAAGCTGTTTTCAATCCCTGGACCTATGGCAGCCCTTGGTGAAATCGAAAAACTCATCATCTGTGTTGAACAGGTCAATCTAGAGGTGATGGAGCTTATGAATTTTATAGTTTCTAGCCTATCTATTCCATCCAATCGATTGATGCTTATAGACAGAAACGAGTGCTTCTATCATTATGCTCTTTCACAAAAGCCAGAGCTGTTTTTGTACAACGTTGCCCTATTTGATTACAGTGGCAACAATATGGTTTCTTGCGTTTTAAATCGCAATCAATCCACAAGACCACAGCTTATTAGTTTGGATGTGGTCAACCACGGAGAGCTTTCCGACAACCGTGACGAATCCTTTGATGACATCATTGCAGACACCTTTGGTAGCACTTTGTTTTCATCGGTTTATTTGGTGGGAAACGGCTTTGATGGTGAGTGGATGAAGGCTAGCTTGACTAGACTATGTAAAGGCCGCAAGGTTTTTCTTGGCAAGAATCTTTACTCCAAAGGTGCTTGTTACGCAGGCTACACCAAGGACGGCAAGAGGGATTGGCCATTTATCTACATTGGAGACAATGATTTAAAGCTAAATTTATCTATCAAGATATTAGAAAATAACGTTATGAAATTTTTTACCTTAATCGATGCCGGAGAAAGTTGGTACGATGTCAAGGGAGAGTGCGAGGTCATCTTAGATGGCGAACCGGAAATCGAATTTTATATTCAACGTCCAGAATCTAGAGAGGCTCACACTGAGGTATTAGAGCTTTCTGATATGCCTAAAAGAGAAAATCGCACAACCAGGCTTCGAATAGAAGCAAGCCCTATATCTGATATTGCGGTTTCTATCGTAATTACGGATTTGGGATTTGGAGAGATTTCTCCTTCTTCTGGCAAATGCTGGGAGCATACTATTTCTATAAAGTAGGTTTTGTATGAGTACATTAATTTATTGCAAAAACTCAATAGCCGCCAGCCCATACTACATAGAAGAGGCTGCTTTGAATGTATATTCTCTAGAAGAGCTTAGCTATTACATTCTCAACAATGTATATTTGCTTTCTACTAAGCTTATGAGCACTGAGCTATGTAACTGGATAGGGCGTGAGCTTAAGATGCCACAGCTTTCTACAGAGCTTATGGGGCTTGTTCAAAACAATTCTCCTTTGCATATTTTTGTGGGACACATTTTAAATGCAAACGGCTATGCTTCCAACAAAGAAATAAAGGATTTGCTTTCGGTTATATCTACCTTCGAAAACAAATCAGAGGCTGAACGCAAAAAGATTAGAGCAGACAGATTAATTGCAGGCGAAAAGCTTGTTGATGCTATCTATGAATATGAAACCTTGCTATCTGAGGATGTTGCTAAGACCATGTCGCCATCTACAGAAGGGGATGTCTATCATAATCTTGGAGTTGCCTTTGCTAGATTATTCTTCTTTAGTGAGGCATGCAGATGCTTTGATGAGGGCTATCGCAAGAATCAGAAAAAGCAGACCTTATATTGCTTGCTTTATGCAGCTAGATGCGACAAAAACAAAAATGCTTTCGATGAATATGTCAAAAAGTATCAGGTTTCAAAAGAGGATATAGATGAGGTGCTTAGAGTTGTTTCAGATGCATCCTCGTCTGAGGATATAGTTGGATTTGACAGTGCGATAAACAATCTTGTGTTTACTGATGGCACTAGTCAGGATTCAAAAGATACAATCAAAAATGTTATTTCAAACTGGAAAGAAGAATACATAAAACTTTGTAGAATCTAAGCTAGGGGAGAGTTTCTATGGGAATCTTTACAAATCGTAAAAAGAAAAAGGAAATTAGGGCAGCCAAAATCGACGATGCTTTCAATCGTGTATATACCCAAATCGAAGGTATCGACAGCTGGGAAGATCCTAAAAAGCTAGAGCACTATATTTTGGATTCTTGCGAGCAAATCATTTCTTCGACCAAGGAGATGGAGCGGCAGAAGACAGAATATCGTATTGTGACAAGATATCTTAACGACATAAAGGCTATAGAAAATCTTCCTAAGGATGAAGCTAAAGAGCTTAGAAATACTGCAACACGTATATGCGAATTAGAGCGAAGCATTCTCGATGCTAGAACAATCACTCGAAATATCACCGAAGAACAATTCGAGGTTATTTCCTCTGAAGAAGGCGATATGCCGGATATCATTAATCGCTTTAGATCTGACGAGGTTTATCAGGCAAAGCTCAAAAGAAATCTGTCGTATCTAGAAGGGGAAAAAAGCAGATGGGAGATAGAGAGAGAAGAGCTTTCTGGCCAAAACAAGCTGTTTAAGAAGATGGCGATGGCTGTTTTTGTTACCTTTACAACGCTGCTTATGTTGTTATTGCTTGTTTACAATACCGGCAAAGCTGACATTTCAATCTGGGCGATTATTATTCTTTTTATCTGTGCTTCAAGTGGATTTATTATATTCCTTAGGCAAAATAGAATCACCAAAGAAAATCACGTGGCTATAGTCCATTTGAATCAGGCTATCAGCATGCTTAATGTTGAGCGAATGAAATACGTTAATGTCACCAACAGCGTCGAGTATTCCAAGGACAAATACCATGTAAGGAATTCCTCAGAGCTGCAGTATGTTTGGGAGCAGTATTCAGATAAGGTTCGTGACCAGCAGCGCTACATGCAAACCAATGACGATTTGGAATTCTACAACAACAAGCTTGAAAGACTGCTTGGCAACATTGGCCTTGCCGATGACAAGATTTGGCTTAATCAGGTAAATGCACTTATCGACAAGCAGGATATGGCTGATTGCAGACATAGACTTGTTCAAAGACGCAAAAAAATACGAGATAGACTAGAAGACCATCGTAGAATCGTACAGGAAGAGAGAGATGAAATCGATAGGCTCATGTCTGAACATGAGCACTACCTACCTGAAATTCAAGAAATCATAAAATCCGTTGATAAGCTTTGCGGAACAAGCTCTCGAAGCTCCAAGCGCAAGGCATAAAAATGCTGGCAATTACTTGAACTGCCAGCGTATATATCAACTATTTTAAAATGAAATCCATGTAAATTGGATTGTGGTCCGAATGCTTGAAGCCAGTATCCAATACGTTTGCATATTTGACTTCTACATTGTTAGAAACAATAAATCCATCAATTGTGACTACAAAAGTATTTTCGCCGTATGGCTCGTTGGCGTTTCGGCACGATGGAATAGGATTTGATTCATCAAGTGGTTTTACCAATGTTAGATTAGAATCAAGATAATCCTCTGGGAATGGACTTGCCCAGTTTTCGTCGCAAGTCTTTCCGAAGTATGCAGAGGAATCATGGAGCACATCCTTGTTCATATCGCCACCAGCGATTACATAATTGCCTTTTGCATATTCATCAGCCATGTCTTTGCTGAGCATCTTGACTTGGTTGTCTGCAGTGGCAGGATTTGTTGTGTAGGCTGATAAATGAGCATTGTATATAATCAGCTTTTTGTCTGAATTGGTGTTGATGACAATCTTGTCGTAGCAGCGATCCAAATCAATGAATTTTGATAAGCCTGTCTCAATTGGTAGAGACCTTCTAGTTGAATCCTGCATAACTGCAGGAGACATTGTAAGCAAGCCTGCCTTGGTTTTGCCATGTGGCTTGTAAAGCGGATACATCAAGAAACCACTGTCGTAGTTCAAAGCAAATGTATAGCTTAAGTCACTCTTGTCGTTGGCCTTTAAGGCATCGATAATCATAGCTTTTTGGTTGGTGTGGTAACTTCGAGTTGCATCCACATCCACCTCTTGGAACATCATAATATCCGGATTTACGGTAAGGATAGAATCAATTGAGCCGTCAAGGTTTTCTTTGACAGCATCCTTAGAAAAAGCCCATGATTCTGTTCCGCCATCCATAAAGAATGAATAGTCATCGGAGTAGGCTCCAAAGCCTAGATTTGCAGATGATATTCTATATTGTTTGCCTAGCTCCAATTCAGAAATAGGAGAGCCGATTTCTTCGATATCGGTTTTGGTATTGTCATCAATTCTATGGTAGCTAAGCATTAGATAAGCAAAATAGATTGCTACAATTAACAATAAAGCAATAATAATAGCGAGTATTGTTTTTAAAATCTTTTTAACCATTATTTAAGTCCTTTCGTTAGTAGTTGGTAAAAACATCCTGCTGTATTTTGGATGTCTTTCATCATAATTATTCTATTATATTATGTAATATTTTCAAAGGCTCTTTTGGTCAAAGGAGGATTAGGAGGCATCATGTTAGAGAAATTTAAGGAATCACTAGAGTTTAGATGTAATTTTGGGTATATAGCAGCCCAAGGATTATACTGGATGATTGTCTGTTGCACAATCAGTATGGGAAATGCATACTTATCAAATAAAGGTTTTTCTACGGTGAGCATCGGTTTCTTATTCGCATTTGCGTATTTGTTTGCTGCCCTGATTCAGCAGATTGTTTCTGCAATTATAGATAGATCTGCAAAGTCAAACGTCATGGATGTTTTGTTTGTCCTTGGGATAATTCTTGGCGTAGATTTGCTCATTGGACTTGGTACCAAGGAGAGCGGTTTTATAACTGGCTTTAGCTTTCTGGTTGGAGCTATGGTTGCGACTATAATGCAGCCTTTTTTGAATTCGCTTAACTTCCATATTGAAGAATATGGTGTGAAGATGAACTTTGGCGTTGCTAGAGCAAGCGGTTCCTTCTTCTTCTTTGTTATGAGTATTGTGGCTGGTAATTTAATGAAGTTCCAATCACCAAACGTGGCACCGTGTTTTGGGTTTATGACTACAGCGCTTTTTGTAGCGACTATTGTATGGATATCAATTCAGCTTAAGAACTCCAGAATCCAGATTGCTCCTAAGTATGACCCTTTCGAGGCTACTCAAGCAAAGAATTCTTTTGAACTATCAGAAATCAAGAGTTTTATTACTAATAACAAGATGTTTTTTGTATTCTTGATTGGTGTGGTTTGTTTCTTCTTTGGGCACCTTCTTATCAATACATTTATTTATGATATCACCACGACGGCTGGAGGAGATGAAGCTGATAACGGCGGCTTGTTGGCATTTGCTGCGCTTGTAGAATTGCCAGCTATGATTTTCTTTAGCAAACTTAAGGAACGCTTTAAAACAAGAGATATGATTATCGTATCTGCGATATTCTTCTTTGTAAAAATACTCCTGACTACTTTGGCAAATACAGTGGGGATGCTTTATGTCAGCATGTTTTTCCAGGCTTTTGCGTTTGCGTTATTCATTCCAGCTTCAGTTCACTACGTAGATGAGATAATGGATAAGACGGATGCTGTAAAGGGGCAGTCGGCTATTACAGTTGCTATTACCATTAGCAATCTTATTAGCAGCTTGTTAGGAGGAATGATTATTGGAGCCCTTAATGTAAACGCAGCTTTATGGTTTGCAACACTCATTACTTTTGCTGGTGTAGTAATTGCGATATATGGTTTGTTACATAAAAATAAGAAAATCAAAAACCTATAGATTTTTGTGAACTAAATTGCTAAAATAATCTTATACAACTGATTCAAAAAGGAATGTTATGGCTAAGTATAATATTGGTGGATACATATTCGATGATGAGAATAGTGCCAAGAAGGCGGCCAAAGAGCTTAAGGCAGTTGAGTATATAATCGGTCAAATCAAAAACACCGACGAAAACGGAGTTCTCACTGTATACAAAAAGCTTCTCAATCAGCGAATGTTTTCTACCGAAATTGGTTTGGGGTTTTTAAATCAGCTTAGGCAAAACTTAGTTTCTTCAGGTGCTTTTGATGAGTCGGAGATACCTGAAGTATACACCCTTGAGGAGCCAAAGGCTGCCGAGGAGACTGAAAGTGCTGAAGTTATTGCTAGCCAAGACAATCTTGATTACGAGTCCAGTGCTAAAACATCGGGGAGCAAAAGCAAATCTAACTCTATAGATGCCAAGTACAAGCGACTGAAAGTGATTAACAGTGTGTTGTTAGTCATTTGTCTTACACTTTTAGTCTGTGTTTGTGGTATGTTTTATATCAATTCCACTATTAACAGTCCAAACATTTTAAATTACAAAGAGACTATTACCGACGAGTTTTCTTCTTGGAAGCAAGAGCTTGATCAGCGAGAGAAAGAACTCAACGAACGAGAGCGCCTTATAGAAGAGAAAGAGAATTCTGTTGGTGATATAGATAACTAAAAACTTTTTTTTCAAGGATGGGGTTGGTGTTATGTCGAAAAACAAAATTCTTGTGGCTGACGATGAAAGCCGTATGCGCAAACTTATCAAAGATTACTTGGTAAGAGAGGATTACGAAGTTGTTGAAGCAGAGAATGGAGAGCAGGCACTTGATATGTTCTATATGGATAGCGATATTTCGCTAATCATCTTGGACGTTATGATGCCAAAGGTAGACGGTTTCGCAGTACTTAAAGAGATTAGAGAAACTTCTTCAATACCAGTTCTTATGCTGACAGCCAAGGGTGAAGAAAACGACGTTCTCAATGGATTCGAGCTGGGTGCAGACGAATACATTAACAAACCATTTTCACCAAAGATTCTCATGGCAAGAGTAAATGCTGTGCTTCGCAGAAGCTCAGACGATTCTCTCGGCAAAAAAGTCGTTGAAGCCGGTGGTATTCAGCTTGACGTTGACGCACATGTTGCAACCAATGATGGAAATCCGGTAGAGCTTTCCGTTAAGGAGTTTGAGCTGCTGTATTATTTCATCAACAATGAAGGAATTGCCCTTTCAAGAGAGAAAATTCTCAATCACGTTTGGGACTATGATTACTTTGGAGATGCAAGAACCATAGATACCCACGTAAAGAAGCTTCGTAGCAAGCTTGATGACAAGGGTAATTATATTAAGACTATTTGGGGCATGGGGTATAAATTTGAAGTCGACGCAAAGGTCTAACAAACTTAATCGCCAAATTGTAGGATTGATAGCCGCTATCATACTAGTTTCATTATTAGTAGTTAGCGTGCTAACTTCCTGCTTTTTAGGCGATTATTATATTTCTGCCAGAACCAAGGATTTCAAAAAGATATTTAATATCTTTACAGAGAGATGTCTTCAAGAAAAGCTATATACTCCTGAGGACAAGGTTAAATTCCTTGGTTTTGCTGAAGAATACAATTTTTCTGGAATTATCATATCTCCCGATAATCAAATATTATTAATATCTGGTTCGGATTCAGATTTACTTCTTGAACAATTTAATTATGCGTCCTTTATAGACCCGATTAAAAGTATTGTTAAAGCAGATCAATATCAGATTTTCACGCAAAATTTCAAGGAATCCCGTGACTTATACCTAGTGCTTATGGGAACCTTGCCTGATGGAAATTATGTTTTTATAAAATCTTCTATTTCCGCTGTCCAAAAAACGGCCACTTTGGCGAACGGCTTTTTTGCACGCATGGCTATAGTTTCTATTATCATATGTATTTTATTGAGTCACTTTGCAATTGCCCGGTTCACAAAGCCTTTGTTTACAATAATAGATATCACAAAGAGGATTTCTAATTTTGATTTTGAGGTCAAATACAAGCCCCAGTCTGTATACAACGAGATGGATGATTTGGGCGAGCACGTAAACGAGATGTCCACCACGTTAAAGCGAGCCATCGGACAGCTTCAGACAGCCAATGAAAGCCTGAAGCATGATTTGGAGTTAAAAGAAGAGACTGAAAACATGCGTAAGGAATTCGTTTCCAACGTGTCTCACGAGCTTAAAACACCTATTGCCCTTATTCAAGGCTACGCAGAAGGTCTACAAGAGGGCATCATGGATGATGAGAACAGCCGACAGATCTATCTTGATATCATCATCGACGAGGCCAACAAGATGAATCGTCTTGTTCGAGAGATGCTTATCCTTAACCAGCTTGAGGTTGGTCAGATGAACATGGATTTAGTTGACTTTAATGTTACCGAAATGATTGATAGCGTAGTTGACAGCAACAGAATCAATTTTGAAGCTCAGGGAATCACCTATTCCTTTATAAATAAAGAGGATTGCATTGTACACGCAGATGAATTCTTGGTTGAGCAGGTCATTACCAACTTTATCAGCAATGCTATTCACTATGTGTTAAACGAGAATATCATCAGAGTAAGGTATGATTTTCTAAAAAAAGGAAAAGTTCGAATTAGTGTATTCAATTCTGGAAATAACATTGCAAAGAAAGATATAAAGCGAATTTGGGAGAAATTCTACAAGGCTGACAAGGCTAGAAGCCGCGAATATGGCGGTAGTGGAATAGGTCTTTCGGTTGTTAAAGCGACCATGGATTTGTTGCACGAAAAATTCGGTGTTGAAAATCAAGAAAATGGTGTTGAATTTTGGTTTGAATTGTCCTTGGCAAAAGATACAAAAATCAACAAAAATTCATAGAATTTTCTGATTTTTTCTGTTGAACAATACACATATTAATGCTAACATACCATTAATGATTAGTTTATTTTTCAGGGAGTAGACATGAAAATTAAAAGATTTTTACTTTTGATTTGTGTGTTGGTTTTCTCGATTTCTTTCACAGGTTGTGGTGAACCGTTGTTTTCCATGACCCCAGAGGAAGAGGCTATCATTACTTTATATGCTTCTAAGACTGTTTCCAAGTTCAACAAGAACCAGACTACAGGTATTGCAAATGCCCGTGTTAAGGCCGGCGAGCTTGATGAACCAACAAAGCCAGAAGCAGTTAAAGAATCTCCAGAGCTTCAGGACGAAGCTGAAGTAGAGTATGATCCAGAAACTGGTGAACCAATTACACCAACAGAAGAAAGTGAACAGCCAGTAGAAGAAATTAGTCCTGCTGAGGACACAAGTTATTCATTGTCTTCTGCTATAAATATAGAGGGTGTTAATTTTGAGCTAGATAATTTTGATGTATCTACCGAGTACAAGGCATCATCTACCTTCATCTTAACCAAGGTTAAGGGCAAGAAATACGTTGTACTTAATATACGCGCCACCAATGGCTCAGACAAATCAGTGGATTTTTCAAAATATAAGTCAAATAGCTATAGTCTATCGATTAACGGTGGAGAAAAGACATCCGCACAAAAAACAGTATTGCCAAACGATTTAACAATATTTGATAGTACACTGGCGGCTGGAGAGTCAAAGAACTTTGTTCTAGTATTCTCGTGCGACAGTTCGTCAGCAGAAAATATTACATCTCTAGCACTTTTTGTTACTAGTGATGACACAACAAGAGGGACAAAAATATAAATCATCTTTTGATTTATCATGAGAGGAGATTTGCATGGATACTAATATTTTATTGGAATCGGGCACTAACGAACTTGAGGTTCTTGAGTTCAAAGTTGGCAAAAATTTCTACGGCATCAACGTTGCCAAAATCAGGGAGATTTTGTTATATCAACAGGTTACTCCATTGCCTAACGCTCACCCATGTATAGAAGGAATTTTCATGCCAAGAGATATTATGATTTCTGTTATTTCTCTTCGCAAATGTTTGAATATTACTGATGAGCCTGAAAACGATGGTTTGTTTATCATTACCAACTTCAATAGCTTGAACACAGCTTTCCACGTTGACGAGGTTCTTGGAATACATCGTGTGTCTTGGGAAGACATCATCAAGCCTGATGCAACAATCAGTTCTGACGAATCGGGTGTGTCAACTGGTGTCATCAAGCTAGAGGATAGACTCGTTGTCATCCTTGATTTCGAGAAGATTGTTAGTGACATCAATCCAGAAACTGGTCTTAAGGTTTCTGATATGGACGATTATGAAACTAGAGATAGAAGCAAATCACCTATCTTGCTTGCAGAGGATTCACCACTACTTTCAAAGCTTATCGTTGAGTGCTTGAAGAAGGCTGGTTACACAAACCTCATTGTAAACATGAATGGTCAAGAGGCTTGGGACAAGCTTACTGAATACAATAAGAATGGCACAGCTTTAGACGATGTACATCTTATTATTACTGATATAGAGATGCCTCTTATGGATGGTCATCGACTTTGCAAGCTCGTAAAGGAGAATGACACATTAAAGAATATTCCAGTTATCATTTTCTCATCTCTTATTAACGAGGAGATTAGACGTAAGGGCGAAAGCCTCGGTGCTGATGCGCAGCTCACCAAACCAGAGATTGGCAAGTTGATTGCCGTAGTTGATGAGCTCGTTGCCAAGTACGAGGATGCTCGCTCAGGAAAGTAGAATTTTATTATCAGGGCATGCTCAGCATGCCCTTTTTATCTTACTAGGGGGTCTTTTACCTAGTAAGTGAAAACGAGCTATGCTCGATAAATAAGGGGGATGAAAATGTCTCAGTCAGAAGACTACTTAGATGGACTACTTAATTCAATAAATAAGGCTAAGACTGATGCGGAACAAGTGCGGGAAAGCGTTCAGCAAAAGGCGCAACAGGCTGTAGAAACTCGTCAAAGAGTAGCGCCTGAAGAGGATTTCTTTACTGCAACTGGAATTGATGTTCAACAGGCTCAGACTAAAAGCTCACATCCTTACCTGAGAAAGGTTCTTTCTGAGGAAGATTTCTTGCGCCAATTTGAAGAAGAATTAGATACAGATGATGCTGATGCATTCATTTCTGCCTTCGAGCAGGAAATCGACGACGAGGAAAGACATTTCCAAGAGACCGGCGAGATTTCCGACGCTGAGGGTGTTGTTGAAGCGCTTATGAATGACATTGACGACGCTGTTACTAGCGCAAAAAACGATGCAGAAAAAGAGGCTGCTGAAGACAAGCCAAGCGAGGAAGAAGCATCAGTTGATTTAGAAGCCCCAGCTTCTGATTCGAGTGATTTAACAAGTGATGACGCACCGATATCTCTTCCTGAAGATGAAGACGAGATAGATTTATCTGCATTCCTACAGGAGGATGAGGAAGGCCAGGGAGAATCCTTGGAAGAGGAGGCTAGCGCTGAAGAAGACGATGATATAGGATTCTCGCTTGACGATGCCACATCAGAGGTCGAAGAAGAAGCTTTAGATGATTCATTAAAGGAATTCTTGCCAGATGATATGGACGCTCTTGATGATTTGGAATTTGGAGAGGGTGAGGAGCCAGATTTATCAGGCGAGGGTGACCTTGACTTAGATAATATTTTAGACGGTGATGATGAGGATTTACTTGATATTCAGTCAATCCTTAGTGGAGACGAGGAAGGCGTTGAAGAAGGCGCCGAAATAGACGAATCTGCGGAAGCTGCACCAGGAGACGAGGAAGAGGAATTAGGTAGAAAGGGACGCAAGAAAAAGAAGAAAGAAAAAGGCGAAAAGAATTCTATCCTTTCAAAGCTTGGTTTACTTATATTTGGTCCTCCAGACGAGGATGAAATTGCCGAGGCGGCAGCCGAGGCCGCTAAGAAAGCAGCTCCTCCAGTAGAAATTACCTATGATGAGGAAGGAAATCCGATAGTTCCTGAGGGAGCAGAGGCTCCTGAGGATGGCAAAAAGAAGAAAAAAGAGAAAAAGGAAAAGCCTAAGAAGGAAAAGAAGGAGAAAAAAGAAAAGCCTAAGAAGTCTCCAAAGCCTAAAAAGGAGAAAAAACCAAAGGAACCAGATAATTCTCCAAAAATTCCTATTTCCATTATTGCGACATTTTTGTTATTATCTATATCAATAATAAGTGTGGTAATTGTCGGCATGACCTTTACCGGTCTCAAGCGCCATATGGCCCAGGCAGAAGAGCTCTTTGCCGAGGGTAATTATATCGGTGCTTATGAAAAGATAAATGGTTTCAGCCTCGAGAGTGACAAGGTAATGCTCCTTAGAAATCAGGCGAGAACCTTGGCCGACCTACAGCAATGTCAGGATGAATACCAAGCATTTATTGGTTATAAGAAATACAATTATGCGTTGGATTCGTTAATTAAGGGCATTGGACGTTACGAGAAATATAAAGATGATGCCGTAGAATATCAGATTGCAGATCAGTATGATGCATACTACCAAGGCTTCGTGCAAGAGTTGGCAGAGCAGTTTGGTCTTACACCTGAGCAGGCGTTAGACATTTATAATCAGCCAAACCGACATTACTATACAATAGAGCTTAGAAAGGTGCTGCGAAGCTTAGGTTTACCAGATTTATGATTGCAATACTAGATTACGA
>DBWZ01000083.1:0-4602 GCA_002309345.1 Pseudobutyrivibrio sp. UBA1225 | reverse complement strand
ACTATCCTCACCAGGGATTTTAGTGTAATTGAAAAAGCCGACCATGTTGTTTTACCAGGGGTCGGCTCTTTTGCTGACGCCATGGGGCATTTGCAAAAATACGAGTTGGACAAGGCCATCAAGGATTACGTCCAAAGTGACAGACCATTCCTTGGAATATGCCTTGGACTTCAGCTTTTGTTCGAGGACAGTGACGAGTCGCCAGGTGTTAAAGGGCTTCATTTACTAGACGGTACGGTCAAAAGAATCCCTGACACCCCAGGATTAAAGGTTCCTCATATCGGATGGAATTCTTTGGATTTTCCAAATCCTGGCAAGCTTTTCAAAGGAATTGATGAGGGTTCATTCGTTTATTTTGTTCATTCATATTATCTTGAGGCTAAGGATCCATCTATTGTTAAAGCTTCAACGGAGTATGGATGTCACATTCACGCTTCAGTTGAAAAGAACAATATCTTTGCATGCCAGTTCCACCCAGAGAAGTCGTCCTCAGTGGGACTAAAGATACTTGAAAATTTTGCGGCATTATAAAGTCTTCCCCTTAGGGGGAAGGTGACAAATGGGTCAAATGTTGATTTTCAACATTTGTGCCCTAGTAAGTTATGCTTACATTTCAGAAGGCCGGATGAGGGGAAATAAAACATAACTTGAAAAAGCAAAGTTTCAGAAGGTCGGATGAGGGGGAAATACAAGGAGTAATATATGTTCACAAAGAGAATTATCCCTTGCCTAGATGTAAAAGATGGCAGGGTTGTAAAAGGTGTTAATTTCGTAGATTTAAGAGATGCAGGAGACCCAGTTGAAATAGCTGCAGCCTATGATAAGGCAGGTGCTGACGAGGTGGTTTTCCTAGATATTACAGCTAGTAGCGACCAGCGTAACACGGTGGTTGATATGGTTCGTCGAGTGGCTGAGCAGGTTTTCATTCCATTTACAGTTGGTGGCGGTATCAGAACTGTGGATGATTTTAGAGCGCTTCTTAGGGAAGGCGCCGACAAAATCTCTATAAATTCAGCTGCAATAGACAATCCAAGGCTTATTTCTGACGCTGCAGATAAGTTTGGTAGTCAGTGTGTTGTTGTTGCTATAGATGCCAAGAAACGTGCAGATGGAAGCGGATTTAATATATTCAAGCACGGCGGAAGATTGGATTGTGGAATCGATGCAGTTGAATGGGCTATTCAAGCAGAAAAGCGTGGTGCAGGTGAAATCCTTTTGACTTCCATGGATCAGGATGGAACCAAAGCCGGATTTGATTTGGAAATCACTTCCCTAATATCATCTGCAGTAAATATTCCTGTTATCGCCTCTGGTGGAGCTGGAGAGAAGAAACACTTTGCCGAAGCTCTTACTGTAGGTGGGGCTGACGCAGCACTGGCGGCTTCTTTATTCCACTATAAAGAGCTGGAAATCATTGATTTGAAGAAGTACTTAGCTGAGCAGGGAATACCGGTGAGATTGTAAAAAAGAACTCTATAGGTCCGGTTTCTGATTTGCTGTTCGCAGAAATTGGAATTTCCTGCATAAATCAGGCTTTGTCATGATACTTTTCCATTTCATGAAAAAGTAGGTTTTCTTTGCTAATCAATTTTTCATGTAAAGTATTACTATTATTAGTTTTGTATGGTCAGTAATACTTGTTGTGTGTATAAACTGCTAAAAATAGCTATTTGTTAAAGAAAAAAGTATTAGTTTGTTAGGATTATTGGTAGACTAATACTGGTTTTTCACATTTTGGAGAAAATATGTCTAAAAAAGTATTAGTTTACTTAAATATGGGCAAAAGTAATACTTGTTAAGCTGTAATTAGTGGGATTGCCCGAGCAATATTTTCTTTCATAAAATATTGGCTTATGTCTGGTTCTTGTGGGAAATTTCAATTTTCTCTTGTAGGAAGTCATATTTATTTCACAAGTATATATTATTATATTTCTAAGTATAAGTAGTGTGGGATGGTAGCATCTATCAAACCACGAAGCACATTTTAATTGTTATCTTATTTGGTTAATATTCGGCAGAAATTGGCGATACATAAGGTGAGACATAGGAACAAGGAGGTTCCAAGGTTTTATATATCAAAGGAGTGATGTTTATGTCTTTAACAATTAATTCTTTTGGAAATAACTCTATATTCTCTTTATTTGGTGGTGGCGATAATACCACGAATAACACTTTCGGATTGGGCAATTCCCTTGGAGATTTGGCGTTAATAAAGAGTGGTGCTTATGGTAAGTTGACAAAGGCTTACTATACTAAGCTTGAGGCTGATGGTACTCGTGTGACAGACAAGTTTTCTAAGTCACCAGAAAATACCGCTAGTCTTAATTCTGTGCGCAATGATACAAGTGGGGTAGTGAAGGCCACCGACGAATTGCTTTCTAAGGATAAGAACAGTATCTGGAATCAGATAGAGGTAGAAGATGAAGATGGTAACAAGACAATGGATTATGACAAAGACAAGATTTATGATTCTATCTCAAAGTTTACCAAGGCATATAATGATTTAGTTGATAGTGGTCAGGAAGCTAATCATACTGGTGTTTTGACTCAGATTGCAGCCATGGTTACTACATCATCTAATGCAGCTAGAACACTTGGGAAAGCTGGTATCACTATCGACAAGGATAATCATCTTAATGTAGATGAAGATTTCCTCAAGAACAAAGCTAACATGACTTATGTTAAGGACTTGTTCAATGGTACAGGCAGCTACGCTTATCAGATTGCAACCAAGTCATCTATGGCAAATTCCTACGCTAGCTCACAGCTTGCGGATATTACAGGAAGAAAGGCATACACTAACACAGGTTCATTTGAAGTACCTACGTCAGATATGATGAATATGTTTAATAAGACAACCTAGTTCACATGATAGTGCATTCATTATTCTTGAAATTTGTAAGTTCTTGACAAAGATATAAAAAGAAGGCTATGAAGTCTATAAGTGATTGAAAACGAGAAAACCTAGTTAATCAGAATTTTCTGATTAACTAGGTTTTTTTACCTTATAGACTAACTATTAAATGTCAAGTTAAAACGAAGAGGTTTGTTTAATAATCAGTACCTTGAAAATTGCATGACAAATAGAGCATCCTTATGGGTGCTCGAATAGAATGAGGGATATTAATAGCATTATGCTTTGTGGTAAGGTTCTCCAGTTAATTGCATTCTATAAATGGTTCTGACTAGCTTTTTGCAGGCATGGGAGATAGCTACATTGTAGTGTTTACCTTCAGCTTTCTTTTTGGCAAGATATGCTCTAAAAGTAGGGTCCCATAAGCAGACAAAGCGTGTAGCATTAAATAATGCATACCGCAGATAACGCGATCCGCGTTTCTCCATATGTGAGTATGAGGCAGTCAATTGTCCTGATTGATATGTTGACGGAGAAAGACCTGCATAAGCTAAGATTTGGTCGGCATTTTCAAAGCGTGAAAAATCACCTATTTCTGCAAGAATCATAGCCCCCATACGAGTGTTAATACCTGGGATTGAAGTTATTGGTGATTCTAGCGTTTTCATGACTGAATTGATGGTGGCTTCTATTTCATCAATCTCTTCGGTTAAGACTTCGGCTAGACGGATTGTATGCTTTAGTTCCATGGATTTAGCAGGTATGATGGTACCAATAGATGAAGTTGCGGCATCTCTTATAGCAATTGCTATATCTCGTCCATAATGGCCTTTTGATGATTTACTTAGAAGATGTTTTAGATGAGTTAGATTAGCTGATGCAATATATGATGCTCCCGGATATTCAGATAATAAAGCATAGACGGAAGAAATATGAAGGGTAGGTACTAGCTTTTCTAACTCTGGAAAAAGAATACTTACAAGTCTGGATATAGAGACTTTTAACCTAGATCGTTCGTAAACTTTGTTGAAACGATATCTTGTGAGAGATTTTAATTCTTCGTTGTGGTATGATGAGTCTGAGTAGGGCTTGAGTGTCCTATCGGTCAATAACATCATGGCAATCGAAGATGCATCGACTTTATCCGTTTTCGTCTTTCTAAGGCTCTGACCTTTTCTGAAAAGATTTGTATGTAGCGGATTGATAACATAGCTGGCTAGGCCGTTATCAAGGAGCGAGTGTAGGAGATTCATATGATAATGCCCGGTAGCCTCTAGACCTACTTTTATTTTTGAAGTGTCTGAGCTTAATGAGCAAATCCTATCGTACAACTCGTCAAATCCTTGTAACGAATTCTGAATAGTAAATGGTGGGAATAGAACTTCACCATCTGAACCCAGGATACAGCAATCATGCTTATCCTTTGCAACGTCAATACCAACATAGATCATACGCATGATCCTCCTTAAAAGTATTTGATGCTGCTGTTGATCCACAAGACTCTCTGCCGATGTAACCTCGTTCTATATAAACCGTCATGCGGTATCTAACTGATTAACACTTTTGACAAAGAGGCTGTGGTCGGAGCCTATCAATAACCGTCTATGCGGTAGGAAATTGCAACCAATCCACAGCATCTTCAACAGCATACCCTATACCTATAGAAGAGGTAAAGAAAGGGTATGATCATATAATACGAGGAAATTGCTTTGCAATCTCCCATTAAGGTAAAAAACACACTTCGTGTG
>DBWZ01000003.1 GCA_002309345.1 Pseudobutyrivibrio sp. UBA1225 | reverse complement strand
GAGGTACTCATGATTTACCGTTTACGTTTAAAATGCAGCAGAGGAAAAGCTGCATTTTAATTCCTGCACAAAAAAGGAACAGTAAGCACCATGTATGTTGGTACCTACTGCTCCCCTCGCAGGATATATTACACAATAGAATTATCGATTGCAATAATTTTCAAAAGCTAATGACCTATTAAATCACTTTGCATTTAATTTATGAAATTTCAAACTATTCTCCATCGCCTTCGACATTCACCTCGTCAGATGGCAGAGTCTTTCCGCCATCTAAAAATGTATTCTCCGCATCCGACTCTGCATATTGCTCTGTTCCCGGATTATCGCTGTCAATGATAGCAAATGCCATTGCATCTGTTTGTTCATCAACTAATGGTGAGCCTGCATACAAGTCATCTGTCTGTATCAATGAACCACTTACATAATTATCATTTTCAGGATCGGACTGATCTTCATAAGACTGTAGCAATTCTGCGCAAAAATCTGCCGAACCATCTAAACTTAAAATAAAGTTCGCTTGATAATCGTCTGTTGTTTTAATTGCATCATCTTCAACTAAATCACATATAATTTGATCTAATGAATATTTCGTCCATTCTCCATTTTCATCTTCATAACCATGAATTTCATTAAGAATTCCGTTCAATCCAAGTTTAATAGCCTCGGTATTGATTGTACGCGTACCATCCTCATTATCTATCCATGCATCTTCTTGAATACCATAATTATCCCTATAATACTCATTGGTTGCTGCCAGATACCCCAAGTACATACATGCCAAATATCCCGTATCATATCTACTATACACATTATCATCTTCGTTTTTCTCGCCATAGCTAAGGGTTAGTTTCTCATTATTCGCAAAACTATCTACCAATGAATCTGAATTATATACACCATCCGAAAATCCATATAACTCAGTTCTAAAATCATTATTTCGATATTGATACGGGTTTTGTACAGCTACCGCTATTCCTTCGCAAAACCAATTCGTAAATTCTACATCTTTGTCTTTAACAAGAATTCCCTCACTATTTTTTATACAACCATTCATTCCTCTTGCAGTATAATCAAACATAAGGGCATGCATCATTTCATGGAGTATATCACACTCTAGTTCATCCCGTTTATCCCTTTTTAATTCCCATGTATCTGTTTCACTATTATATTCAAAATACTCATCCACATTGTCAGGATTGTAAATGTATTCATTATTATCTTTTTCATAGACATAGACATACTCAGCTACATTTACCTTAAGATTATACTTAATACTAACAAAATCTGGATAGGAACTAGTTACGCCTGCACCACTACTAACATTATCTTTATCCAAATAAACATAAAAACCAATATTACTACTTAATCCATCATTTTCTAGGGCTTCGTTAAAACAAGGAAATTCATTAATTAGAGTATTCACCGCCTGAGGCTGTATAGTATAGCGAATCAATTCAACCAAAGGTCCTAGCTTCTCTATTCCTATATCGTCGATTGCTTTTTTTTGGCAATGCATTCTTGCCAAATCTTCTGCAGACGAAGAATCTTCCGCAGACGAAGAATCTTCCGCCGCTGCAACTGTTTCGCTAGAAGCAGTTGCGTCTGAAGGTGTTTGGCCTGTCGTAATTTGCGATTCATCAACCGATGGTGTTCCTACAATAGTCGATGCCTCACTAGTCGATGGTGTCTCTGCAATAGTCGATGCTAACTCACCCGAAAGTTGCTTTCTTTTTGCTTTTTCGATTTCACCATTCTTTTGAAATTCGTCAGCATAAACCGTACTAACTTTCTCTTTAGGAGTATAGTTTTTTCCAGGGCCATCAACGCAAGTAATGAATGACAAGCTTGTTGACGGATCAACTATTGTAACAACCTCCTTGCCGCCAAATATCTTTGTTGCAGCCTCAGGAAGAGTTAAAGCTGCTTGCTTATATACATATTCCTTTGGAACAAAGAATGAGAATACTGGGTAAACCTTTCTGTCAGATGGGCATATGGTGAAAGTTTTACCATCTTCATCTACCCACATTACTAAAATCTTCCATGAAACCTTTTCACTAGGATTATCTACTTTGTCAGCTGTAACTACAGCACTAAAATCTAGCAATTGCCCTGGAACTGGCTCTTCTAAGCCTCCAATGGTAATATTAGTTATTGCTGTTTGCATTTGCCCTTGCTCGACCTGAGGTAGCGCACCTCCTTCTTGAGCGAACGAAGTAATGGTTGTTGTAGAAATCGTTCCTACTGAAACCATCATCGCAAGTAGACACGCAAAAAATTGTTTTCTTTTCATATATATTATTCCTCCTATACTTTGGTTATCCAACTTTATTTAGCGGCCTACTCTATAAACAAAAAAAGAGCAGTGAATACCAAATTTCATGGACTCACTGCTCCCTGCCATTTTATGGTTACACAATATAACGTAAATAACAACTCTTTGGCAAGATATGTTTCATTTTGGCAATAATGTAATTCTAGTTTCCTACATATACAAGATTTATTTAAAATGTGCCATCTAATACTAATCTTCGTTCATCTTTGCAAGTTTTGCGGCTTGGTCGGCTGCAATCAATGCATCAAGAATTTCCTGAATGTCTCCATTCATTATCTTATCTAGCTTGTAAAGTGTAAGGTTGATACGGTGATCTGTAACACGTCCCTGTGGGAAGTTGTATGTACGAATCTTCTCCGCACGATCACCTGTACCAATCTGAGAGCGACGCTCTGCAGCCTCTGCATCCTGCTTCTTTTGCATCTCTAAATCGTAGAGCTTTGCACGAAGAAGTGCGAATGCCTTGTCCTTATTCTGTAGCTGCGACTTTTCTGTCTGGCTGTAAATAACAATACCTGTTGGATAGTGAGTAAGACGTACAGCAGAATCAGTTGTATTGACACACTGTCCACCGTTACCAGAGGCACGCATAACGTCTATACGAATATCCTTTTCATCAATCTGAACATCAACCTCCTCAGCCTCAGGCATAACTGCAACTGAGCATGTAGATGTCTGAATACGTCCCTGAGACTCTGTCTCTGGCACACGCTGCACACGATGTACACCTGACTCGTACTTAAGGATTGAATAAGCACCTGTTCCCTTAACCATGAACTCGATGTTCTTCATTCCACCGATGCCAGTTTCGTCTGCCTCAAGAAGCTCAACCTTCCATCCACGAGACTCAACATAATGTACGTACATACGATATATTTCTGCTGCAAAAAGAGCTGCTTCTTCTCCACCTGCACCTGCACGAATTTCCACAATAACATTCTTGTCATCATTAGGATCCTTTGGAAGAAGTAAGATTTTAAGTTCCTGCTCAAGGCGCTCCACCTCGGCTTTGGATTCATTAAGCTCTTCCTTTGCAAGTTCTCTCATTTCCTCGTCTGATTCATCCTCCAACAAAGCGAGTGAATCTTCGATATTCTGCTTGTGAGCGGCATACTGCTTGTAGGCCTCTACGATTGGTGCAAGGTCAGACTGCTCCTTCATAAGAGCTCTGAATCTCGCATTGTCGTTTGCCACATCCGGCTCAGAAAGTAGGTTCATAACCTCTTCGTATCTTAAAACTAAATCTTCTAATTTATCAAACATAAACAACCTCCGTTATGAATTATTCTTTTTAATATAATACTATTATACAAAAGAGTATGGACTGTATATTCCAGTAGCTTTGCAAAACCAGCTACAAATGTCCCTTCACAACTCGATTGTTTCCCGCTAAATCCTTAATCACCTGGACCTCCTTAAAGCCTGCCTCTTCAAACAAGGCCTGAACATCTGCCCCTTGGTCAAAACCTATTTCCACCAAAAGCCATCCACCTAGATTGAGATAATCTGCTGCCCTACCAACGATTTGTCGATAGAAATACAATCCATCTGCTGCGCCATCTAAGGCAAGACGTGGTTCGTGATCCTTAACCTCTATTGATAATTCTTCAATGTCACTAGTTCTAATGTATGGTGGATTTGAAGTGATGACATCATACTTTTCCGTAATATTGCTCCAAAGGTCACTTTCAAAAAAGCTGACCCTGTCCCCCACCAATCTGCTGCCGTTTTTCTTGGCTACTTCAAGAGCCATCTCTGAAATATCTACACCGACGCACTTTACAGCATTGCTAAGTGCAGCAAGAGAAATAATAACACATCCACTTCCAGTACACAAATCCAAAATATATCCATCATCAGGGATTACCTTTAATGCCTCTTCAACCAACGTTTCGGTATCCTGCCGGGGGATAAGCACGTGCTCATTTACCTTGAAGGTCAATCCCATGAAATCCTGCTCACCAGTGATATGCTGCAGTGGTTCATGATTGGCCCGCCTATCTATAAGCTCGATGTACTTGGCGTATATTGCTTCATCTACCAAGTCATTTTGCTTAATAAAATAATCTGCTCTAGTAACATTGCTGACGTGTGAAAGCAAAAGCCATGCATCAATTTGGGCATCGGCAATATTGTTACTTTCAAGAATAAGTATGCCTTTATCTAACGCTTGCTTAAGTGTCATTTAAAACATTCCTCATTTTCTTGCTGGAACTTTTTCCAGTCAAAAACAGCTTCCACTGAAGCTATACCAACTTCTATCATATCGTCGTCTGGCTCCATAACAGTAAGCTTTTGCAAAAGAAGACCAGGCTTTGAAAATATATCTAAGAATTTGTTTTCATAGCGCCCCGCCAATCTGATGAACTCGTAGGAAACACCTGCGATCACTGGTATCAGAAGTAATCTTGCAAGCAGCTTTATCCATGTGTTGTCAAATGATATAAACATAAATACGAATACTGATATGATGAAAACAATGAAGATAAAGCTTGTGCCGCATCTCTTGTGAAATCTGGTTGAAGTGCGAACATTTTCAACTGTAAGTGGCTTGCCTGATTCAACGCAGTTGATGCACTTATGCTCAGCCCCATGATACATGAAGGTACGCTTGATATCTTCCATTTTGGAAATCACAACCACATAGCCGATGAAAATTGCTATGCGGATGATTCCCTCGACCAAAGCAATAAGCGCCTGTGAATCGGTAACCCTGTTAAGGCCAAGTGCTATAAAATATGGCACGGCAAAAAATACCGCCAACGCTAAAGCAAATGAAAGCACAAGGGTGCCTCCCATTTCTGCCTTTTCTTTGCGCTCAAGCTTTTTTAGTTCTTCTTCTGAAAGCTTTGATTTGTCGACTGGTTCTTCATCTTCAAAAAAGCTCGCTGAATACATAAGTGTACTAAGACCAATAACCAACGAATCAACAAATGAAACCATGCCTCTGATTATTGGAATCTTGTGCCATATGTCATTAATATCTCTTGTTGATTTGACCTCGACTGCAATCTCTTTGTCTGGCTTGCGAACCGCCACAGCGTATTTGCGACCATTTCGCATCATAACGCCTTCCATCACAGCCTGACCACCAATTCCCGAATATTTCATAATAAATATACTCCACTAGTTACGGAAACAAGCCTTAGAGTTGCCTGCGTCGACTAAGAACGTCTCCTTCGGCAACTTAAGAGCTTGATTCCTACTAGTTCTCCTAAATATGTAATACATTCTGTTCATCTTATTTTGAACATTATTTTCACAATGCAAATACTTCGTGTTGGTGCCTACCATAACACGGAAAAAGGGCTGAGACGAATCTCAACCCTTAAAAGTCCAAATAAATGACTACTTTGCGTCAATACCATACTTCTTGTTGAACTTGTCAATACGTCCACGAGCCTGTGTAGCTTTCTGCTGGCCTGTGTAGAATGGATGACACTTAGAACAGATTTCCACGTGAATGTTTTCCTTAGTAGAACCTGTTGTGAATGTGTTACCGCAGTTGCAAGTAACTGTAGCCTGATAATAATCTGGATGGATACCCTGTCTCATTTAATTCACCTCTCATTTAATAATGTTTACAATTTCCAACTGTAAAAGAAGACAACTTAATATAATCAAATTGTCGGGGTACGTGCTAAAAAGCACGAATCATACTGTCTAAATGCGAGGCCCTCGCATTTCATCCCGATTAACAGCTCTATAACTATAACACGCCAAAAGCTAAAAATCAAGTGTAAAATTAGTTACTATTCACATTTTAAAACTAGATTAAAAGGCACCAGCCCCAGTCCCTGTGCGATAAATGAATTTGAGCAAAATAATTGCTTCTCTTGATGCTACAATGTAGCTTTAGGTGAGTGTACTTTCATTGGTGTTGCACTTTGAAGCAACTGTTTTTTCTACACTGACACTTTAAGTTTTATTTGATCTTCTAGCATATTCTTGAATAATTGCGCTCAGACTTCATTCACTAAGTAAAATCAAAAGCAGGTTTTTGTAGATTTAAGTACCGGCTTCAAGCTCAGTCCATTTCACCATCAGCCTTGTGCTGCCGTCCGTGGCAGCACATACTTAAATTCTACAAAACCTGCTTTAAGATTTTACTAAGTTCATTACAATTCGCACAATTATCTCAAGAATATGCTAGAAGATTCATTCTATAATTACAGTGTGTCAGTGTAGAAAAAACTGTTGCAAAAAGTGCAACGAATTGAAAGCACACTCATAATAAAAAAGCTACATGTAGCATTTTAGAGAAGCATTATTTTGTGATTGAATTTATCGCACAGGGACTGGGGCTGGTGCCTTTTAAAATATAAATAACAAGTGTGAATAGTAACTAATATTGTTAAACCATTGTGCTTTCATAATCCTGTAACTCATGAAAAATATTGTCTATAATTGCAGTATCTCCATCAATTCTAAACATCATAAAATAATCATGGGTCAAGAAATTTATTCTTTTGTATCCGCCTTCCTTTAAAAGAGGATTGTCGCAGTACTTCAAACTTCCCGCAGTCATTGATAAAATCTTCTTAGTTTCCTCAAAATCGTTTAATACATTTGTTGCAGCCTGTACACTTTTCTTTACAAACAAAAGATATCTTATAAAACCATCAAGATCTTCCTCAGCATCTACAGTCATCACAACTTTATAATCCATATTTAGACCTCATATCAAGCACGACATCATCGGCATTTTTTAACAAGCCCTCTTCAGCATGTTTTCTTGATGCATCCAATTTCTCAATTATTTTTTCTTCAGACAATGCTACATATGGATTAGCAGTTCTTTTTTTTATTTCAAAAGGAAAACCATTAGCTGCTACAGCCTGAGCAAGAAACATTCTTATAGCAGAAGTAGTATCAATACCAAGTTCTTTGAAAAGTGCATCAGATTTATTCTTCAAATCATCATCAACTCTTATCTGTATTATAGCTGACATAATAATCCCTCCTCATGTTTTCTCATTATATTATACTGCCATCTCATTACATTTGCAATGCATCAGCATACTTAAGACATTAGTATATCCATAATCGACATATACACATCGTCACTTCGCACCTTCCAGTTGTTGCAGAGGGTTTCAGCCTGCTGCTTGTTTGCCACATGAAAGCTTATATCTAATGACGGCACATCGTTTTCGGTTATGCGAAGCTGAACCACATAACCGCCTCGATCTGCCTTGAAATAGGTTGCTCGGTAAGAGTTTTCCTCCTTCATGGTGATTGAATTAACCTTGAGATATTTATTAATGTCCTTGGAAAGAGGTGGTGTAATCTTTTCTTTAAAAAGCTCTAGTGTCTTCTTTCCTTCATCTGTAATTGAATAGGTTGTATTGTTATGGGTCGTTGATGAAACAATCAGTCCTGCCTCTTCATCATCGCTGATTGCCTGCTGGGCCGTGAAATAATCCGTCAAATCTCCCTCTAGGAAGAAATCTGTAATTTGACTATTGCTAAGAGGAAATCCACTCCGCTTAAGTAATTCTAGTATCGTAATCTTGTAAATTAAATTTGGCTCTGCCATGGTGTATCTCCTTTATTCTCAACATAAAGATACTCGGACTAGCTATATTATTCAAAAGGTACTGCGAAGCGGCCAGCACTTAGCAAAGCAAAGCTGAGCTTAGTACTGCTGCCAGCTGAGGGTAGCGCAAGCGTGCCTGTGAATAATGTAGCTAATCCGAGTATCTGAAGGTTTTTGTAGGATTAGGATTTATCCAAAAAGTAGTCTAGTACGATTTATACTACCCTAGCGCTTTGATTGCGTTTGCAACAGCTACTGGCACCCTAGGGTCAAAAGCCTCCGGCAAAATAAATTCATCGCAAAGCTGCTCTTCAGAAACAAGATTTGCAATTGTCTCGGCAGCTGCAAGCTTCATTTCCTCTGTGATAGCTGTAGCACGACACTCTAACGCACCTCTGAAAATACCAGGGAAAGCAACAACGTTGTTTACCTGATTAGGGAAATCAGAACGGCCTGTACCAACTACTCTTGCACCAGCAGCCTTTGCCTCATCAGGCATAATCTCAGGTGTAGGATTTGCCATAGCAAAAAGGATTGAATCCTTTGCCATTGATGCAACCATCTCCTTTGAAACGATACCTGGCGCCGAAACTCCAACAAAGATATCTGCACCAACCAGCGCATCTGCAAGTGTACCCGTCTTGCGAGAAAGATTTGTAACCTCTGTCATCTCCTTTTGCATCCAGTTCAAGTCTGGATAATCAGGACCGATGATACCCTGACGGTCACACATTGTGACATCCTTGAAGCCGTATCTAAGAAGAAGCTTTGTGATGGCAACACCAGCTGAGCCTGCGCCGTTTACAACAACCTTGCAGGCCTCTTTGTCTTTTCCAACAACCTTTAATCCATTGATGATACCAGCTAAAACAACGATTGCTGTACCGTGCTGATCATCATGGAATACAGGAATATCAAGTTCTTTTTTGAGTCGCTCTTCGATTTCAAAACATCTTGGAGCCGAAATATCCTCAAGATTGATTCCACCGAAGGTAGGTGCAATCGCCTTGACCGCTGCAACTATTTCATCTGGATCTTGAGTATCTAAAACGATAGGGAATGCGTTGACACCACCAAACTCTTTGAATAAAACGCATTTACCTTCCATAACAGGCATTGCTGCAAGAGGACCAATGTTTCCAAGTCCAAGCACCGCCGAACCGTCAGATACAACTGCTACTGTGTTAGCCTTTAAAGTGTAGTTGTAAGCCTGCTCGCCATCTTCGGCGATGATGCGACATGGAGCCGCTACACCTGGTGTGTATGCGATTGATAAATCCTCTCTATTCTTAACTGGTGCTTTCGAAACGGTCTCAATTTTGCCGTTCCATTGCTTGTGTAAAAATACCGCTGTTTCGTCTACTGATGCCATAATCTAGCTTCCCTTCTATAAATATTTATCTTAAATAACACGTTTTCTAATAATCATATCTATGTAATCATCGTTGTTCTTGGTGTGTGCAAACATATGCAAGATAGTCTCAACCGCATCCTCTCTACGCGCACCGTTGATAGCTTTTCGCATGATTTCCATAGCGTCTAATTCCTTCTGTGAAAGAAGAAGATCCTCGCGACGTGTACCAGAGCCAGTAATATCTACCGCTGGGAATATTCTCTTTTCTGAGAGCTTTCTATCGAGGATAAGTTCCATGTTACCTGTACCCTTGAATTCCTCGAATACAACGTCATCCATCTTTGAACCAGTCTCTACTAGTGCAGTTGCAAGAATAGTAAGCGAACCGCCCTCGCGCATGTTTCTAGCAGCACCAAAAAATTTCTTTGGCATGTGAAGAGCTGCTGGATCAAGACCACCTGAAAGTGTTCGACCTGATGGCTGAACTGTAAGGTTGTAGGCACGTGCAAGTCTTGTGATTGAATCAAGAAGAATCATAACATCCTGACCATGCTCGACAAGTCTCTTGGCTCTCTCAATAACCATCTCAGAAACACGCTTGTGGTGCTCTGGACTCTCATCGAATGTAGAATATATAACCTCAACATTTCTGCTGTTGCGCATGGTGTCCTTCATATCTGTAACTTCCTCAGGACGCTCGTCGATAAGCAGAATGATAAGATGCATATCTGGGTGTGAATAATTTACCGATGTTGCAATCTCTTTAAGAAGTGTTGTCTTACCAGCCTTAGGCTGAGAAACAATCATACCACGCTGTCCCTTACCGATTGGGCTAACCAAATCCACGATACGCATTGCAACAGAGCTGCGCTGACGCTCAAGACGGATTCTCTCATTAGGGAATACAGGTGTAAGATCTTCAAAATTTGGACGCTTCGTTGCAGCATCTGGTGAATAGTTGTTGATTGTATCAATAATCATTAACGCTGCAAACTTGTCTGTGGGATTGTTGAAACGCTTTTTGCCGACGATGATATCGCCAGTCTTGAGATTGAACTTTTTGATTTGTGACTGAGATACGTATACATCTTCAGTACCAGGCATATAGTTGTCACAACGAATAAATCCGAAGCCATCACCCATAACCTCTAAGATACCCTTTGCAGGGATAAGTCCATCGGTAGGGATATCGTTATGCGCTGTTTTCTTTTCTGTCTTTTCAGTATCTGCTTTATCTGCTTTAGCGGCAGCTTGTGCATCAATTTCGTCCTGCGCAAGCATTGCTTCTACTAATTCAGCTTTCTTCATAGAGGATGCGCCTTTAATTCCTCTAGCCTTAGCTAAATCCTTCAACACAGACGCTGCTAAACTCTCATATTTTTCTCTCATCTAAATCTCCTTAAAATAATAATAAATTCTTTCTTAACGTGGAATTAAAAGTCGAACCGACTATTGAATTAATCTTTGATGATAAAAGCATTATATACTCAAATTCGCTTCGTGTCCATAATAAAAAAACTTTTTATGCAAGTCGACTAATTTTTTCCTTAATTTTATCCTCGAAAAAGTTCTCCACCTGATTCATAGGAACCGGTGCAGCATAATTAAAACCTTGGATATATTCAAATCCAAGCTTTATAGAAAGCTCGGCCTGTGCGCCGTTTTCTACTCCCTCAACTAGGACTACCAAGCCGTGACTCTTAAACACATCAACCATGTTTTGAATTAATTGCAAAAGAATTGGATCATCCATTGATCTGTATAAAAGAGTCTTGTCAAATTTGATAGTCTTAAATGGCAGGCTAACAATCTTTTCAAGATTTGAATAGCCTGTACCAAAATCATCTAGATAGAAGTGAACGCCAGCTGCATTGAACTCTTCCATGTTGTGAGCGATAGCATCCATCTCATCTGTAGTCATGGTTTCTGTCATTTCTAGACGAATCTTGCTGCAGGATACACCGTTCTTTTTGATGATGGCAAGCAGCTCATCGTGAAGATTGTAGTCCATGAATTCTGATAGAGACACATTGACTGATACCGCATCAAATACATAGTAGTCTTGTATTTCGTATATTTTGCGACAAACCTTATTCAGAATTATTCTCGTAAGGGCGTGGACACATCCCACTCTCTCTGCTAGAGGAATGAAAATATCCGGCGCAATAATTTGACCGTTCACATCGAGACGCATCAACGCCTCGGCATTATGATAGTTATTATTTTTGACATCGTATATTGGCTGAACATAGACGATTACTCTAGGATCGAATAAATCATCCTTATTTCGAATATCTACAATGACCCGCTCGATTTTGCGTTGTTCTACACAGAGGTTATAGTCCAAAATCGATGCCTCGTAATTGTTCTCCTTTTTCTTTGATGCTCGTTCAAATAAGAAGTACATAAAAGCATCTAAGGTAACGGTATTTTCGATTTGAATGTTGTCCTTGACTACTATCATTTGATACTCAGGATTGTTTGAATACTCCCAACGTTCCATAGATTCATTTAGCTCTTTTTTGATAAACGCCAACGTCTCGCTTGTAGTAAGCTCAGTCTTGTTCTCAAAGATAATTCCATAGGTGTAGTTTCCTACATGGTAAACTCTAACCTCTTCGTTAAATCTCTCTAAAGCTCGGATTTCTTCAGAAATATACTTGTGTACACGATAGTTTATCTCTGCATTATCCACAATTTCCAAACGCGGAAGTTTCATGAAGATGGTGGTAAAACTCTTATTTTTACGAATCAGAGAAGTATAGTGTGAATCAAATGCCTGTTTATTTTGACAACCTGTAACCTCATCAAATGAATTGCTATGGAAAATTATAAAGCACATAATCAGCGGCAGCACGTAGGTGACGCTTAAGAAAACATAGTTAGGACGAAGTAGCTGGAATACTAACAACGCTGTCTCAAAAGGTATGAAAACATAAAGGAATTTCATAAGCACCTTTGGAATTCCCAAACAGTTTGCTGCAACAGAGCATATAACAAGCAACACATCTGCTAGCGCAAAGATTATATTTACTCCAAAAAGATTTGTGAATTGATATACTCCATCCTTTAACACGATATAGCCATCTGTAAAAAATATGCAGCCCACAACCAACAAGTAGCTTGCCGAAAACAGAATCGCAACCCTGTGTAAGTTTGTAAGATTCTCGCGTTGATCAAGGCTAAGCAGATGGATATAGCTGAAAATCAATAACAAAATAGCTAAATAAGATATGTAATAAACAAACACACACACCCTAAATAAAATACCTTCAGTTGTTGTAGTAAAGTGAATCAGCCAGATAACGGCAATGTGAAATACGATATTGACTATCGATAGGATTTGACCATAGAACACTACTGATAGGACGGCGGTTCTCTTTGGACGAGTAACCACCGTCAAATATAGCAATGCTATTGCGATTAATAAATCTATTCTCTCAGCCGCAATATTAAATCCATTTATACTCATATTTGTTGCCCCACATTTTGCTTATTCCTGTAGAGACTCCATAATAGGTGGAATTAGCTGTTTCTTACGTGAAACAACACCATCCAAAATGTAGCTTTCTACAGCAACAGGCATTCTAAATGCATCGGCAATTATTTTGTCAGCCTCCCCGCCAACGAATAGAAGCTCTGTTGATTCGTTCAGAATATCTGTGAGCATAACAAACACCGCATTAAGATCCGATGAGTTAAGCACAGTATTCATATAAATCTTCAAATCCTGCTTAATTGAATTAAGCTGCCCCTTTGAGATTGAACTAACCTGAGCAACACCAAATTTTATATCGCCGCTGGCAAAAACCTTGTAATCCTGATGGAATATCTGGTCTGCAGTGCGGTCTTTGAAATCACTAGCCGCCTCAAACATCGATGTGGCAAGCTCTGTGACATCGACACCAGCAATTTCTGCCAACTCCTTAGCACGGGCCTCGTCAGTTGGAGTACATGTTGGTGATCTAAACATAAGTGTATCAGAAAGTATAGCAGAACACAAAAGTCCAGCTATATTTTTGGGAATCTCTACCTCCTTCTCCTGGTACATCAATGAAATGATGGTGGCAGTAGATCCCAATGGCTGATTTCGGAAATAAATAGGCGATACTGTTTCGAGAGACCCCAGTCGGTGGTGGTCAATAATCTCTAGCACATCTGCCTGCTCAATTCCATCTACAGCCTGTGACTTTTCGTTGTGGTCTACAAGAATGACTTTCTTCTTTTGCATGTTTAAGAGAAGACGCCTTGAAACCATACCAACGTAGTGTCTGTTTTCGTCGAGAATTGGGAAATCTCGATGTCTAACAGTTCTCATTATATCTCTAACATCATCTACATAATCATCTAGTTCGAAGCTTACAATGTCTTCCCGCTTCATGAACTGTCTGATTGGCATCGACTGATGAATCAGTCTTGCTACTGTAAATGTATCATATTCTGTTGTAATTAGCACTACCTGATGTTCTTTTGCTCGCTTTTCTACCTCAGGATCCACCGTGCTTGCACCGCAAACCACCAAGCAACTACATCCAGATTCGATGCAGATTAGCTGACGAGCAGTGATGTTTCCAACTATAGCAAGGTCATCCCTATTGATATCCTCTTTAAGATCCTCCCGGTTGCTAGATGCAATAACAACTGAACCCTTAACAAAATATGCATGTGGATTTCCATATATAAGATTGCCGTTCAGTGTGCTTATGATGTTGCTGTACTGGGTTCGAGCTCTTGAAAGGATGCTGTTATCGTAGATATCCATGTACGAATATGCGATATCACCGTTTACGATAACACCCTCTAGCTTGCCAGTCTTAGCAACAACCGGAAGAGTAACAACATCTCGGTCTATCATAAGCTCCCAAGCTTTCTTAAGGGATATATGACCATCAACGCCCTCCAGACGTCGATATTCAATATCCATCAGTTGTGCTCCAACATCTTGAATCGTCTCTGGCTCAGGAATGTTGAAACGCTCTAAAACGTAGCGAGTCTCTTCGTTTAAAGGTCCTGCCTTTTTAGGTATAAAATTTTCCTTGTCTGATAATGCGTTTTTCAAATGCGCATAAGCAATCGCTGCGCATATACTATCTGTGTCAGGGTTCTTGTGTCCGATAATATAAACCGAATTAGACATAATCCCTCCTAAAATCTCTTAAACTAATTATTGTTAAAAGATACCAAGAGAAAGAAGAAGTGATGCCGCTGAAACACCCATTGTAATTACAAGAAGAATGATTATAGCTGTCATAAGACCCTTGAGTGATGTGTAGTGGTCAAGGGCTCTCATCGCCTGTTCTTCACTGTTGTCGTGCTCTTTTAAAAGATCCTGAATCAAGCGATAAAGATGAACTGACTCAGAATGTGTCTTTTCAGAAAGCTCATTTTGGATTGTATCCAAACCATCAGAAACACTTCTCAAAGTGTCCTGAAGATTTCTGTTATTGGCTTCATAGGATTCCTGGTTGTTGTTAACCTGACCCTTGATATCGAGTTCAAGCTGATCCATGTTGCTTTTGACAACCTGCATCATTCTGTCAACCTGAGTCTCAACATCGGCCACAAGACCATCAGCCTCCTGCTGCTTTCTGTTGAGCTCATCCTGAAGCTTAACATTGATAGCTTCCTTCTCACGAACGAGTGCTTCTAATTCCGCAGCCTTGTGCTCCTTCTGCGTAATAAGCAGCTGAAGCTGAGTTGCTTTGTCGCGGAAAGCATCGATTTGCGAAATAAGCAAATCCTCTCCCTCATTGATACCGATTCCCTCTACATTAATGTTGTCCATAGCATTCTCCTTTTTTAGAAAGTGAATTTGTCAGCGAAGTACGCATCTAAATCTGCAATAGCAATACGCTCCTGCTCCATTGAATCACGGTGGCGAACTGTTACCATGTGGTCTTCCTCTGAATCAAAGTCGTAGGTAATGCAGAATGGTGTTCCGATTTCGTCCATACGACGATATCTCTTACCGATTGTACCTCTGTCATCAAACTCGCAATTATATTTCTTAGAAAGCTCATCGAATACCTTCTCTGCGCCTTCATTGAGTTTCTTAGAAAGTGGAAGCACGCCAATCTTAACTGGTGCAAGTGCTGGATGGAAACGGAGAACTGTACGAACATCGCTCTTTCCATCTTTACCAACCTCTTCCTCGTCGTATGCTGCACAAAGGAATGCAAGAACCACACGATCTGCACCAAGAGATGGCTCAATAACGTATGGTAAGTATTTTTCGTTGGTCTCATCATCGAAGTAAGTGAGATCCTGACCTGATACGTTCTGATGCTGTGTGAGATCGTAATCGGTACGGCTAGCAATACCCCAAAGCTCGCCCCATCCAAATGGGAATAAGAACTCAATATCAGTTGTACCTGTTGAGTAGAAAGAAAGCTCCTCTGGATCGTGGTCACGAAGACGCATCTCATCTTCCTTCATGCCAAGAGAAAGCAACCAATCGCGGCAAAAGCCTCTCCAATATTGGAACCACTCATCCTGTGTGCCAGGCTTACAGAAGAACTCAAGCTCCATTTGCTCGAACTCACGTGTACGGAATGTAAAGTTGCCAGGTGTAATCTCGTTACGGAAGGATTTACCAATCTGACCGATACCAAATGGAACCTTCTTGCGAGATGTACGCTGAACGTTTTTGAAGTTTACGAAAATACCTTGTGCTGTCTCTGGACGAAGGTAAACTGTGTTTTTGGCATCCTCAGTAACACCCTGGAATGTTTTGAACATAAGGTTGAACTCACGGATGTCGGTGAAGTTGTGCTTGCCACATGTAGGACAAGGTATGTTGTTGCTGTCAATGAATTCCTTCATCTCTTCCTTGCTCCAGCCGTCAACAGATGACTTGAGCTCGATATTGTTTTCTGCAGCAAAATCTTCGATAATCTTGTCTGCTCTAAATCTCTCATGACATTCCTTACAATCCATAAGTGGATCAGAAAAAGAACCAAGGTGACCAGATGCAATCCAGGTCTGTGGATTCATAAGGATGGCACAGTCAACGCCAACATTGTATTTGTTTTCCTGAACGAATTTCTGCCACCAAGCTTTTTTAACATTATTCTTAAGCTCTACACCTAAGTTACCGTAATCCCAAGTATTTGCAAGACCACCATAGATTTCAGAGCCCGCATATACAAAGCCTCTTGCCTTGGCAAGTGCAATAATTTTGTCCATTGATTTTTCCATGTCATATTTCCTCTCGTATATATTATTTATAAATGATGTACACTGTTTCAGTGGCATCTTCATTTCCATCAGCTGGTGCGATTTTAACAGTATTAGAATCGACTATCTGTGTCGATGATTCTGATATGTATTCGATTGTACCAGGCACAACTACCGTGCAGTTTTCATTGATAATCGCAACCTTTTTACCTGCAAAAAGCGATTCAGAATCTATAATTTGCCCGACTCCCTTTTTGCCGTCCTTTACCTCAGAAAAAACATCTGCAAACTTGTAGCCATCTGCAATTGCCTTTTCATAGGTGTCTGAATAGGTTTTGTATGAAGTAAACTTTGAATAAACCTTTGCGTTTTTATAGGTGGATTTGATGTATGCCTTGTTGTTTTTGACCTTGACCTTGTCTAGGGATACAACATCCTTTTTGCTTTTCTTGTTGAACTTTTCAACCAAGTCCTCTGAATAATCCTCTAAATCTGACTTGGAATATGTATCAGTATCAAAATCTATGACTTCTTCAAAAACCACTTGCCCATCATCATTAAATGTAATGGTAGTAGTATCTGCTGCCTTACCTGAGAATATGCTGCCAAATAGCTTTACCAAAAGTGTTATTATAACCGCAAGTACAAGCACGATTGCTGCCGCTAATATGGCTCTGTTTCGCATAACCTCGCGCTCTCTGCGTTTCCTTCTGGCTTCTTGAAGTTCTCTAGCTGCCACCCCGTTCTTTTTGGGAGAAGCTGTGCTCTGTCTAAGCTTGGAGCCTAGATGCCTGCTTCTCATACCAGAAACGGTACTCCTGGGTCTCTTCTGTGTCATAAAAATTCCTCGCTCTTATATTTATGCGCTCTATAGTTTAATCTATATGCCGCCAAAATTCTAGTAAATTCTTCTTCTGTTTCCTTATTCAACACAAAAGTATACAACTTATCCAGCTTAGATGAAACTATATATTGCATTGTAAACAGTGTAGAATTGCTGATTTCTGTGCCGGATTCATCCTTGGCGCAATCCCCGCAGAGCATGCCATGCTTTTTAATTGAGAAAACCTTGAGATTTTCTTTTTTGCCACACCCCATGCAGGAGAATACGTTTGGATATTCACCATCGATAACCCATGTCTTGAGGTCGTAGATATTTCTGAGGAGTCTTAAGCTAAATTTACCTGACTCAAGAGCCTTAAGGCTTTGATACAATAACCCGAGTCTCACTCGCTCATCAACGCCTTCAACTGATAAGAAATCCGCCACCTCCAAAAAGTAGGAACCAAGACAAACCTTTTCGTAGTCTGTAACTAAATCTCTGAAATAATTGCTGATGTTGGCTTTACTAATGTGGTAAGAATTTCTGCCCTGATATGCCTCGAAGGTGCCAAAGCAAAATGGTGAACAGGCTGCAACAAGCGGATTATTGGGACGCCTTGCCCCCTTGGCAAAAGCTGTAACTCTGCCGTCCTCCTTGGTGAGCAATACCAAGCGCTTGTCGAACTCGCCTACATCAGAGCTAGATAATACAATTCCCGTAAGACTAACTAGTCCCATTTATCAAATATCCTCTTTTTTGTATCCAAAATTCTTGAGCTCGTAATCGCTCTCTCGCCAATCCTTCTTGACCTTAACAAATAGCTTAAGGTTGACTTTGGCCTCTAAGAGCTTTTCGATTTCATAGCGGGCGTTGGTTCCAATCTTTTTAATCATGGCTCCGCCCTTTCCTATAATAATACCCTTATGGGAATTCTTTTCACAGATGATTGTTGCTTCGATATCCCACATAGGCTTTTTTCCTGGTCTTTCTTTCATGCTATCAATCAGGATTGCGATACCATGAGGCACCTCATCGCTAAGAGCATGGAGTGACTTTTCGCGGATAATTTCTGATGTGATTTCACGAAGAGTCTGATTGGTGACTGTATCTTCGTCGTAAAATGCCGGTCCTTCCGGAAGGTGCTTGAACATTGTTGCAAGCAAATCATCACATCCATCACCATGAAGTGCTGATACAGGAACAACCTCTATAAAATCACACAAATCCTTGAAGGCTTGGATTGTTTCGCCAACCTTGGCGCCATCCGCCATATCAATTTTGTTGATTACAAGAATGACTGGTGCTTCTGCAGTAGCAAGAAGCTCGGCGATTTTTTTGTCACCTGCTCCAACCTTGGTATCAGGTTCGATTAACCAAAGAATCAAATCAACCTCGTTGATAGTGCTCTTGGCCGCTGACATCATATATTCTCCAAGCTTGTTCTTGGCTTGGTGCATACCTGGTGTATCAAGGAATACAATCTGCCCTACGTTTTCATCTGTGTAAACTGTCTGTATTCGGTTTCTTGTTGTCTGTGGCTTGTTACTAGTGATGGCTATCTTTTGCCCTATGATATGGTTCATTAAGGTACTCTTGCCCACATTAGGGCGACCAACTATAGTTACGAAGCCTGATTTAAAATTTTCACTCATTTTCAATCCTTTGCAAGGTCTGTTACGGTCTCAAGCCTGTCCATACTACGCTCATCTAACACGATTCGCTTTAGTATTGTACAGAGCTTGATACCTACAGACCACCTATACTATCAAATATTCTGTGCTATCTCAAATTCGTTTCAGCCACTTGATAGCTACTAGCTCACTTAACTAATAATATGAATTCTTTTTTTATGCTGTAATTGAGAATCCTAATACAGGTTCTCAACTACGGTGAATAGGTCACGGTTGGCCTCTATTGCGTCTTCGTTGCCTACTACGCAAAGATAACCTTGGGACATTGCGGCGTCCACAGGATCTGCGAGCCTACGAATGTCCTCGACGGTTGCATCCAATACCTGACTTCTAGTTTTTTGAATGTCCTCATAGGTGATGCCCGAAAGATATGCATTCAAGCCACGAAGTCCGCGCTGGAATGGAGTAAGCGGAGTGTCCATACCGCTGATTGTTCCAATGACATATTTGGTCATGTCTCGTTCGTCTGCATCGAAGTCGCGCAGATAATCACCTGTCTTTTTAAATACATCTATTGTCTCAGTAAGATTTGGATCTCGATAAGAAACAAATACTAAGTCGCCTTGGCGACCTGCATTCATGCTACAGCCATAGGCGCCGCCCTGAACTCGTACTTTAATCCAAAAGTAATCATAACCCAAGATTGTGTTAAGCAATCTAAAGCTGCCGTTGTAATCATAACCAGCTTCGATGAAATCTCCGGCCATGGCAACATACTGAATTTGAGAAGCATCTTTCAAGCCTTGCTTTAGTGGGCGTACAACAAAGGGTTCCTCCTCGCCGAAGGAAAGCTTTTTCTTATATAAGAGCGGCTTCATCTCCCTCAAAAGCTGACGAGCCTGATTGAGAACCTCACCCTTTCCTGTGGATGAAACAATCAATCTTTCGGCAGAAAATATAGCCTTGCATAGATTATTTAATCTAGCTATAACTTCTTGTTTCCTGTCTTCAAAATTCGCTTCTAAGGCTTCAAGAAATCTGTAAAAACCAAGACCAGAAGACATATCGCTTATCAAGGCTTTTTTAGAAAAACCACTTCGAGCTCTTGTGGCCGCAACAACATTTCCTCTTGAATTAAAGCTTGATTCCAAGTGAGACATTTCTGCAACAATCAGCTCCTTCAAACGTTTATCATCTGAGAAATCTGTATTTAAGAGCATCTCTAGAATCAAATCCTTAGCCGCATCCGCCTCGTCATATATGAATTTTGCACGCACATCAAAAGTGATTTTGCACTCATCGTGAGTACCAAAAACCTCGTTGACTACAGTGTTGGTTGTGATGCCACCAGTGTGGAGATATATCTCGTTGGTGAAATCGTTGTATGAATAGTTCTTGGTGTTCATCAACCCAATAAAGCGCTCTAGCATTGAAACATAAGGAATGTCACTAATTGAGACTTCGGTGATGTCAAACACCATATTAAAGTAGTGAATTCCGTTGGTGCTCACTTTGTGATGAAGAATTGTTGTGCCATCTTCGTCATATACTTCCAAATCGATTGGTCTTGCCTCGCGAGTAAGATCTGAGCGTTTGAGAAGTGGAATCTTTGCCAAATCCTCCTTTGAGCTTGGAGTCTGCTGGTATTCCTTTAGATAAGCAGTGTGCTCCACAATCTCCTGTATCTCCTCCTTAGATAGCTTTGATTTGTAATCAGCAAGCTTGGCCTTGAGAGCCTCATCATCTGCGGTAGTCATGCCCTGCTTTGGTCTAAGAGTAACTATGGATTTGTGATTGTTTGAAAGAATGTAAACATCCGCAATATAATCGAAAAAGCCATTTTCAACTCTAGATTTAATTTTGTCATAAACCTCAATAGCATGTAAATGCAAGAAAGGTTGGCTCTTGTCGTATAACCAACTATCTAGAAGTTGAAGCCCTATTATGAGACCTTTGGGCGCGCTTCCGAAATCTAGCTCTCGAGCCCTGAATTGCTCGCCATTTATTGATGCATAAAGGGTCTTATGGTCTATGCCCTTTTTGATTTCATTCCTAAGAGTGTTCTCGATTATTTCAACAAACTTGTCCTTATCCGCTTCATTAGCGCCCTTTGCTACTATAGAAAAAAACATTTGACGCTGTGAAGACTCTAAAGAACACTCTACATCCTCGGCTATATTGGCATCAATCAACGCCTGATAAAGCGGCGCGCCGGGCGCGGATACAAGAGCATAGTTTAGGATATCAAAGGCTCTATACATATTTGGATCAAGCACGTCGCCAATACAAACATTGTATGAAAGATAAGCATTATTTTTCACATCCTGGTCGGCAGCTATTGGATAATCAATAATTTTGACTACCGGCTTATCAAAGGGTTGCTGCATATTTATTTCAGAATCCACCTCGAGATAGTCGTAGTGGCGGAGATATTTGTCATCAAAATAATTAAGTAACTCGTCTATATCAACATCACCGTAGACATAGATGTATGAGTTGCTAGGATGATAATATTTGCTGTGAAACGCCAAGAAATCTTCGTAGGTAAGAGATGGGATTACCTTTGGGTCGCCGCCTGATTCAATTGAGTATGTTGTATCAGGGAACAGAGAATTGAGAATCTGGCGTGATAACACATCATCAGGTGATGAGTAGGCGCCCTTCATCTCGTTGTACACAACACCATTGATAGTCAAATCGCTATCAGGGTATTCCATCTCGTAGTGCCAACCCTCCTGCTCGAAAATCTCACGATATTTGTAGATGTTTGGATGAAAAACAGCATCCATATATACATCTATAAGATTCTTGTAATCTGTGTCATTGGTGCTGGCAATGGGATATACAGTTTTGTCTGGATATGTCATTGCATTTAGGAATGTGTTGAGACTCCCCTTTACAAGCTCAACAAATGGATCTTTTACAGGGTATTTGTCTGAACCACAAAGAACAGTGTGCTCCACAATGTGAGCAACACCAGTAGAATCCTTTGGTGGTGTTCGGAATCCTATATAGAAAACCTTGTTATTGTCATCGTTTGATATAAAACATATTCTGGCTTTAGTCTTCTTGTGCTCGAAAATGAAACCAAGAGAATCAAGCCCTTCTAACTTTTCTTCTTTGAGTAACTCGTATGCCTTGTTCATGGTTGGGTCTTACCTCTTTTTAAGAATTCTTTATATGTACGTCTAGTTGGTTGAAGCAAATTTCGATACCTTGTTTATCAAATCGTTCTTTAATTTCTTCTAATACTGCCCATTTAGTAGGCCAGAAGTATTCTGTCTCAACCCAAAAACGCAAGCCGATTTGAACAGCACTGTCTCCAAGCTCAGCTACAAACACTTTGATTGGCTCAGATGTAATCAAATGATCTTGCTGCTCTGCAATTTTCAGCATGATATCTTTGGCTTTTTTGATATCGGAATCATAGCTAATGCCAACTGTCTCGTTGAACATCCTTCTAGTGATAGATGTGTTGTTGGTTAGAGATGTTGCAGACAGCTTACCATTTGGTATCTGGACCAAACGCCCGTCAGTCATCTTTAGTGTTGTGTAAATGATATTGATTCGAACAACGGTCCCCTCTTGTTTTGTACCATGCTCGATGATATAGTCACCCACTTTAAACGGACGCGTCAAAAGAATGAGAACGCCGCCTGCAAAATTTGATAATGCACCTTGCAGAGCAAGACCGATGGTGACACCAAGTCCAGCGACCGCTGCAGATATAGATGTGGTTGTAACACCAAACAAACCTAAAATAATCGTCAAAAGGATAATGGATAAAATCCATTTAAGAACCGATTCAAGAAATGTTTCCACACCTGGATCGATATTTTTAAGCGACATAGCCTTATGGAACACCTTGATAATTCCCTTTATAATACGTGTTCCGATAAAGAGCACAACTAGAGCTAAGAATGCGCACCACAAAAAGCTCCAAAACTTAGGAATTAGTTTGTCTATCTGCTGCTGCAGAATGCCTTTTTGAATGTCCTCGACAATCGCATCAGGTGTAACTGTTTCAACTGAATCCATATCGTCCTCCCGTACTTTACAATCCGTTTAATTATATCATACACGATGGTAAAAAAACACCTTCCAAGGGGGATAAAGTTAGGTGTGGCAAACCTTTTGAATCATTGTTTTTATTGTGTGCGAAATAGGCGGTAGCAAAAGCTACCGCCCTACATTGATTATTATATTTGATTGTCAAAAATAAGCTTTTCTAGACATATATCATTTGTAAAGTTCTCTATCAATATCGGAAACCCCCAACATGTCACACGCCTCTTCAAAAGATTTATTGGCAGACTTCATTAAGTTATTAATTGCCAATTTCATTCCTTCTTGAATTCCTTCTTCTCTGCCATCATCATACATGCCTTTTAATACACGTTCTTCATTGTATTCAGTTAAAACCATCTCCTTCACCTCCGCTTTGTTGTTTTTAAGGATATTAGCCATAACTCCATCTTCAATACAAGAATTAACCGCTAATGATACAGCTTCTTCCAACTCATAATTCCGGGCCAGTCTCCTCACCCTATTAATAAATTCCATATAATCCGATAAAGGTTTACATTTTCGAAGAAGCTCATCATTTTTTCCTTTATTAAGATTATAAACCGTTGCTGTCCATTCAAATTCTCCATCCTTAATTGGATTAATAAATGCATGCGACAACCTAAGTGTTTCAATAGCAGGCTTATCTTCTACACCATTGTAAAACACTATGTACTTTGTTGCTCCCAAGCCGAAAGATAGCTATCTAAAACAAACGCAACATCATTCTTCATTGACATGTATACAGTATCTTCTAATGTATATATGTCTATATCCTCAGCATTTGTATAAGCACTATTATTAAGAGAATTATATAATTCTAAAATATTCTCTTTTATTTCTTCTTTTCCAAAAATAAACCTAAATAGTTTATCCTTGTATGTTCTATTAACTTTTTCCAATCTTCTCTCCTTTAATTATAAATTCCTTAAATAATCTTAGCAAGAAGAAAAGACTATCCGCCATGTATTCTTATAATATCACTTCCAATCTGCAATGATATTCAAATGGCAGACTAAAGATAATAGAATATACATAATAATAAAACTTACTCTCAAAACTACTACAACTTTTTAGGGTGGAATAATTGCTGAAACAGCTTGAAATATCTACACATTTGAATTGCATAAGAGAGTATAACATATAGCGTCGCATTATGCAATCATATGTTTTTTTCATTCAAGAGTCGAATATAACGCTTGTTCATAATCAGTGTAGTGCACTATTTAATTTTCAAGGTACAAAATCCATCCACTATTCTTTAACTTTTGGTGAGATTAATAAAATCAATTTTTCTTTTCTTTGTAAAAATTCACTTAAAAAGGCGGCAGCTTTCGCTGTCGCCCTTAGATTAAATCTATATAATCTTATATTCTATGAATAAACAATCCGCTTCTAAGCTTTGGCTCAAACCAAGTAGACTTTGGTGGCATGAGCAAGCCTGCGTCTGCCACAGCAAAGAGCTCGTCAATGCTTGTTGGATACATTGCAAAGGCTACTTTGCAGTCAGTGCTACATCTGCGTTCGAGCTCTTCGAGCCCACGGATTCCGCCTACGAAATCAATCCTAGAATCGGTCTTTGGATCTGATATTCCAAGAAGCGGTTCTAACACAAGATTTTGAAGCAATGAAACATCTAAGCCCTCGACAGGGTCGTCTGACTTAAGCTCTGGCTTGACGCTGTAAAGGTACCATGTACCCTCAAGATACATTGACCACTGTCCCTTTTCATTTGGTCTGATTGGAGAATCAGATGTTTCTATAAGCTCTGCAACATTGTTTAATTCCTCAAGAAGCTCCTCCGGAGCGTGTCCATTAAGGTCTTTAACAACACGGTTGTAATCGTAAATCTTGAGCTCCTCATCTGGGAATAGCACAGAAAGGAAATAGTTGAAATCTTCATCGCCTGTGTAACCAGGATTTTCCTCACGGCGCTTGAAGCCAACCTTTACTGCACTGGCCGCACGGTGATGACCATCTGCAATATAAATCGAATCCATCTTGCCAAATGTTGAGCTGATAAGAGCACTCGCCATCATATCTGTGATTATCCAGCAGCGATGTCTGATGCCATCCTCGGCTGTGAAATCATAAAGTGGGCTGCGGCTTTTAGCCTTCGCCACAACACCTGCGATATTTGAATCCGCTCTGTATGCTAGGAATATAGGACCAGTCTGAGCACTGCAGGTATCAACATGTCTGATTCTGTCCTGCTCTTTATCTGCCCTTGTGTTTTCGTGTTTTTTGATTACGCCTGAAGCGTAGTCATCGATAGATGCACAGGCAACTATTCCAGTCTGTGTGCGGCCATCCATTGTAAGCTCGTATACATAGTAACATGGCTTTTCATCCTGGATGAATCTTCCCTCTGCAATCCATGATTCTAAAATCTCTGAGGCCTTTGAATAAACTTCATCAGAATATATATCAACGTCAGGTGCAAATGCAGTCTCTGGTCTATCAATTGCAAGAAAAGACTTTGGCTGCTCCTTGACCTTGGCGTATGCCTCGCTTCTGCTATAAACATCATAAGGAAGAGCTGCAATAGTAGCAGCCTCTTCCTTATTTGGTCGTATTGCTTTAAAAGGTAATACTCGAGCCATTATTTTACCACCCTTACTCTTATAACTCCATCAACTTTTGCGATTTCATCGATAACACCGTCTGATGGCTTGCTAGCAAGATCAAGAAGTGTGTAAGCATAATCGCCACGACTCTTGTTTGTCATATCTTCTACGTTTACATTGTCATCGCCAAGAATTTTAGTAAATGATGCGATAAGACCTGCTTTGTTCTTGTGAAGGATAGCCACACGGCCCTCGGTCTGACAAACGCCCATATCGCAATCTGGATAGTTGACTGAATGGCAGATATTACCATTTTCCATATAATCCATTACTTCTTTGACAGCCATGATTGCACAGTTGTCTTCAGCTTCTTCTGTTGAAGCACCAAGGTGTGGTGTACAGATAACACCTGCCTTGCCAGCTGTAGTAGGATTAGCAAAGTCAGTAACATAGTGGCGAACCTTGCCTGCCTCGATTCCATCAACAACAGCCTGCTCATCAACAAGAAGATCACGAGCGAAGTTGAGGATTACAACTCCCTTCTTCATCATCTGAACAGCTTCTTTATTGATTAAGCCCTTTGTTGAATCAAGAAGAGGTACGTGAACTGTAATGAAATCACATTCTTTATAAATATCTTCGATGTTAGTCACATGCTTTACGTTACGAGATAAGTTCCATGCAGCGTTTACAGAGATGTATGGATCGTAACCAAGAACTTCCATACCAAGGTGTGTTGCATCGTTAGCAACCTTGACACCGATAGCACCAAGACCGATAACACCAAGCTTCTTACCAGCGATTTCTGTACCAGCAAACGCCTTTTTAGCCTTTTCAGCTGTCTTTCCGATGTTCTCATCATCCTTGTTTTCAAGTACCCAGTCGATACCACCTACAATATCACGTGATGCAAGGAGCATACCTGCAAAAACAAGCTCCTTAACACCGTTTGCATTGGCGCCAGGTGTGTTGAATACAACGATACCTGCCTCGGCACACTTATCAAGTGGAATATTGTTAACACCTGCACCTGCACGAGCAACGCACTTTAAGTTGTCGCCAAGCTCAAGGTCATGCATAGCAGCAGAACGAACTAATGCAGCATCTGCCTCACCGATTGTCTCAACCTTTTTGTAATCAGTAGAGAAGTTTACAAGACCTTTATCTGAAATTGGATTTAAGCAATTATAAGTAAACATCATTTCCTCCATTTTAAATCTTATTCTTGATTATTTAAAAAATCCTCGCTACTAAGAATTAGCTTCCTCGAATTTTTTCATGAACTCAACTAATTTTTCAACACCCTCGATTGGCATAGCGTTGTAGATAGAAGCACGCATACCACCAACTGTTCTGTGTCCCTTGAGGTTTACGAAGCCTGCTGCTGTAGCCTCTTTTACGAACTTAGCATCAAGTTCTTCGTTGCCTGTAACGAATGGTACGTTCATAAGAGAACGATCTTCTTTTCTAACTGTTCCCTTGAAGAGCTTTGAAGAATCAAGATAATCGTATAAGATCTTTGCTTTCCTTTCGTTGAGCTCTTTCATTGCCTCAAGACCGCCGTTCTTAAGGAGCCACTTGAACACCTTGCCACAGATATAGATTGTGTAGCATGGAGGAGTATTATAAAGGCTATCATTGTCAGCCTGAGTTTTGTACTTAAGCATTGTAGGTGTTCCCTCAAGAACATCATCTCTGATAAGGTCTTCACGGATGATTACGATAACCATACCTGCTGGTCCAACGTTCTTTTGAACACCACCGTAGATAACGCCGTATTTGCTAACATCTACTGGCTCTGAAAGGAAGCATGAGCTAACGTCTGCTACTAAATCTTTGCCCTTTGTATTTGGAAGTGTTTTGTACTTTGTACCATAGATTGTGTTGTTCTCACAGATATATACATAATCCATATCATCAGTGATAGGTAAATCTGAGCAATCTGGAATATAAGAGAATGTCTCATCCGCTGAAGAAGCAAGCTCAACAGCCTCACCATACATCTTTGCTTCCTGGAAAGCCTTCTTTGCCCACTGACCAGTAACAATGTAACCAGCCTTTTTGTTCTTCATAAGGTTCATTGGAATTGCTGCAAACTGCTGGCTTGCTCCACCCTGAAGGAAAAGAACCTTATAGTTGTCAGGAATGTTCATAAGCTTTCTGATGTCTGCCTCGGCATCTTTGATAATCTCATCGAAAACCTTTGAACGATGGCTCATCTCCATAACTGACATGCCAGAGCCCTTGTAATCAAGCATCTCATCTGCTGCTTCCTTAAGAACTTCCTCTGGTAATACTGCTGGTCCTGCACTAAAATTGTACACTCTACTCATTACAATAAATCTCCTTTTCTTGTGTCATGCTCCTGCTAAAAAAACAGTCTGAGTTATTAATCCTCGTTGAAAAATTCGTTAATAGGTGCTCCCGGTGCAACCATTGGCCATACCTTGTCATCGCTGTCAATGATACAGTCAATAAGCACTGGCTTATCGGATCGTAACGCCTCCGATAATGCCTTTGAGAACTCTTCCCTGGTAGTTACTCTGTAGCCTGTTGCTCCCATTGCCTCTGCCAGCTTGATGAAATCCACACCGTCATCAAGCACAGTTGCTGAATAACGCTGCTCATAGAACAATGTCTGCCACTGCCTAACCATACCAAGCACGTGGTTATTTATAACAATTTCGATGATTGGTAATTTCTCACGACTTGCTGTTGCAAGCTCGTTCATATTCATTCTGAAACAACCATCTCCGGCAAAGTTGATAACCGTCTTGTCTGGATTACCTGTCTTGGCACCGATTGCCGCACCAAGTCCGTATCCCATAGTTCCAAGTCCACCTGATGTCAGGAGTTGATGTGGTCTCTTGTATTTGTAAAATTGAGCTGCCCACATCTGATGCTGCCCTACTTCGGTAGTGATGATCGCATCACCCTTGGTCTGACGATATGTTTCCTCAACAACAAACTGTCCTGATAAACCATTTTCTGGAACCTTAAGAGGATTTGCCTCTGAAAGCTCTTTGACATGCTTCATCCAAGCCGAATGATCCTTTTGCTCTAGAGCCTTGTTGATTCTAGAAAGAATCTCTTTGACATCGCCGATGATTGCATGGTCTGCCATGATGTTTTTATTTATCTCAGCCGGGTCCACATCAAACTGTAAAACCTTTGCTTTGCTTGCGAACTTGGCTGGATTACCTAATACTCTGTCCGAAAATCTTGTGCCAACAGCAATAAGCAAATCACATTCTGAAACACTAAGGTTGGATGCCTTTGTACCGTGCATACCAAGCATTCCGATGTATCTGTCGTCATTGCCGCTGAATGCACCCTTGCCCATTAGAGTATCGCAAACTGGTGCATCTACAAGATCTGCAAACTTCTTTAATTCCTTTGAAGCCCCGGAAAGAACTGCTCCACCACCTACAAAGATGACTGGCTTTTTGGCTTTATCGATTAGCTTGATTGCCTTCTTTAATCCATCCTCGGTGATATCCTTTTTAGCTCTACCTGTTGGGATAGGCTTCATAGGCATATATTCGTATTTGTTATTAGGTGCTGTAACATCCTTTGGAATATCGATGAGCACAGGACCAGGTCTGCCTGTCTGGGCAATCACAAAAGCTCTGCGGATTGTATCAGCCAAATCCTTGATATCCTTTACGATGAAGTTGTGCTTTGTGATTGGCATTGTAATGCCTGTAATATCAATTTCCTGGAATGAATCCTTTCCTAAAAGAGGAACTGTAACATTGCACGTGATTGCAATCATAGGAACTGAATCCATATGAGCTGTCGCAATACCTGTTACGAGGTTTGTGGCACCTGGGCCGGATGTTGCAAAACAAACACCAACCTTGCCTGTTGATCTGGCGTAGCCATCTGCGGCGTGACTTGCGCCCTGCTCATGGCTAGTGAGCACATGATGAATCTCGTTTCTATGCTTGTATAACTCGTCGTAAAGATTCAAGATAGCGCCACCTGGATAGCCAAAAACTGTATCAACGCCTTGTTCCTTTAAGCACTCGATAATAATCTCTGAACCGCTTAATAACATAAACTCTTTGCCTTTCTATTTTTTCCGCCCGTTACGTTCTCAAGCCTCGGTGTCCCTCCGTCGCGAGATTGGCTCCTTGAGGGACACCAAGAGCTTGATAACTACGGGCTCATCTATGAGCTGGTAGGCATCAAGCTATTATATTACTCAAGCGAAACATTCTGCGTTGAGCGGAGTAATATAATGCTTGTAGCCGTAACCAGCGGATTAAAGTTCTGGAGTGCGTAAAATCGCACCACGGTTACCGGATGTAACCTGGGCTGCGTATCTGCGAAGATAGCCTGACGTAACCTTTGGCTCACGTGGTTGCCATTTAGCTTTACGCGCAGCAAGCTCTTCGTCGCTAACCTTAAGTGTCATTTTATAATTTGGAATATCGATTGCGATAATATCGCCCTCTTCCACAAGTGCGATTGGTCCGCCAACGGCTGCCTCTGGAGACACGTGTCCGATTGAAGCACCACGGCTTGCACCTGAAAAACGTCCATCTGTAATAAGAGCAACTGACGAACCAAGTCCCATACCAGCAATAGCTGATGTTGGGTTGAGCATCTCTCTCATACCTGGACCACCCTTTGGTCCCTCGTAACGGATAACTACAACGTCACCCTCGACAATTTTGCCACCCTTGATAGCTGCGATTGCATCTTCTTCACTATCAAATACGCGGGCTGGTCCCTCATGAACAAGCATCTCTGGAACTACCGCACTACGCTTAACAACTGAACCGTCTGGTGCAAGATTGCCCTTGAGAACTGCAAGTCCACCGGTCTTTGTGTATGGATTATCCACTGGTCTGATGACCTCTGGATTTCTGTTAATAGCATTTTTAATGTTCTCACCAACTGTTTTGCCTGTAACTGTCATGCAATCAGTGTTGAGAAGTCCTATGTCTGCAAGCTCTTTCATAACAGCCCAAACACCGCCTGCCTCGTTGAGGTCTTCCATGTAAGTAGGACCTGCTGGAGCAAGATGACAAAGGTTTGGTGTCTTTTCTGAAATAGGATTTGCAAATTCGATATCAAAATCAAAGCCAATCTCGTGAGCAATTGCTGGAAGATGAAGCATTGAGTTTGTTGAACAACCAAGAGCCATATCTACTGTAAGAGCATTGAGCACTGCGTCCTTTGTCATAATCTGACGTGCAGTGATACCCTTGTTATACATGTCCATAACCGCCATACCTGCATGTTTCGCAAGACGAATACGCTCTGAGTAAACAGCTGGGATTGTGCCGTTTCCGCGAAGGCCCATACCAAGAGCCTCTGTAAGGCAGTTCATAGAATTGGCTGTGTACATACCAGAACAGCTGCCGCATGTAGGACAAACATTCTCGACGAAGTTTTCAACCTCATCCTCTGTCATGTTGCCTGCTGCGTGAGCACCGACAGCCTCGAACATAGATGAAAGCGAACGCTTCTGTCCTCCAACGTGACCTGCAAGCATTGGACCACCTGAAACAAATACAGTTGGTAAATCAAGACGTGCTGCTGCCATCAAAAGTCCTGGCACGTTTTTATCGCAGTTCGGAACCATAACGAGAGCATCAAACTGATGTGCAAGTGCCATACACTCTGTAGAATCAGCAATCAAATCTCTGGTAACCAAAGAATATTTCATACCTATGTGTCCCATTGCAATACCGTCGCAAACAGCGATTGCTGGGAATACTACTGGAACACCGCCTGCCTCGGCAACACCAAGCTTAACCGCATCAACTATCTTGTCGATGTTCATGTGACCTGGCACGATTTCGTTGTACGAAGATACGATGCCGACCATTGGCTTTTTCATTTCCTCAGGGGTGAATCCCAAGGCATTAAACAAAGAACGTGCTGGAGCTTGCTGCATACCAGCTCTTGCATTATCTGATTTCATATATTGACTCCTTTCCAGTATATAGCCTTCTCCTTGAGGAGAAGGTGCCCGAAGGGCGGATGAGGTGATTTTATAAGCGTTCGATAATCAAGTCGCCCATGGCTGATGTGCCAACCTGAGTTACACTGGCGCGCTTGTCAGCTTCCTGAGGCATGATGTCGATTGTGCGATAGCCGTCAGCAAGAACCTTTTTGACTGCCGCCTCAATTGAAGATGCCTCTGCATCAAGATCAAAGCTGTAGCGAAGCATCATTGCTGCAGAGAGGATTGTTGCGATTGGGTTGGCAATACCCTGTCCTGCAATATCTGGTGCACTACCGCCTGATGGCTCGTAAAGACCAAACTTAGTATCATTTAATGATGCTGATGAAAGCATTCCGATTGAACCGGTAACCATTGATGCTTCATCAGATAGTATATCGCCAAACATGTTCTCTGTAAGGATAACATCGAACTGTCGTGGATTCTTAACTAGCTGCATTGCGCAGTTATCAACAAGCATGTGCTCGTACTCAACCTCAGGGTAATCCTTTGCCACTTCCTCCACAATCTTTCTCCAAAGACGTGAGCTATCGAGAACGTTTGCCTTGTCAACGCTTGTGACCTTCTTGCGACGCTTCATGGCAATATCAAAACCGCGCTTTGCAATTCTGTGGATTTCTGTTTCGGAATATGTAAGAGAATCTCTAGCCACTAGCTGACCATCCTCTTCTTTAGTAGAGCGCTCTCCGAAGTACAAACCACCTGTAAGCTCACGCATAATCATCATGTCGAATCCGTCACCGATGATGTCATCGCGAAGTGGACAAGCCTCTTTGAGCTCGCTATATAGATATGCTGGGCGTAGATTTGCGAACAGATTGAGGCTCTTGCGAAGCTTAAGCAAGCCTGCCTCTGGACGCTTGTCCGCTGGTAGCTTGTACCAAGGACTTGTAGATGTGTTGCCACCGATAGAACCCATAAGCACAGCATCTGAAGCAAGTGCAGCCTGAATTGCCTCGTCTGTAAGCGGTTCGCCTGTTGCATCGATAGAACATCCACCCATGAGAATCTGTGTATAGTTGAAATTGTGTCCGAACTTGGCACCTACCGCATCGAGAACCTTCATTGCCTCTGTAACAATTTCTGGGCCGATTCCATCACCCTTAATTACGCCAACATTGTAATTCATAAACATGACCTTCCTAAATATCTTAAATATCTTATTCGAATCAAATATAATATAGGGAGCTATGCTAGTTCCAAGAAATATCTATTTCAATTCGCGCTTTAAATATCTTTATTGCCTAAAATATAACTTGCTTCGCCACATATATACACTTTGGCTAGGCTATTACATATAAGCTTTAATCATTTTAGTACACTAAAGTGTGAAATTCAATTAAATTAAAACTCATTTTTATATCTTTGACAAAATAGCCTAAATACTTCTAAAATACCTATAGGTTGTTAGTGAACTTTCACACTTTAAAGCAAAAACGTCACTAAAACCCAATTATCAAACCGATTGAGAGCTATGTTCACATAGCTAAAAGGAGCCATATGTCTTCAAAGGAAAAAGTACTAGAATTTCTTGAATCAAATAAAGGTACATACACATCAGGGGAAGCAATGGCTACATCCCTCTCGCTTTCGCGTACCGCGATCTGGAAGGCAATCAATGAGCTCAGAAAAGATGGATATAAAATAGACGCCATCAGCAACAGAGGATATATGTTAGGTGAACTCACTGACATTTTATCTGCCGTTGGTATCATCTCTTATTTAGAATCTGATTATCAGAAAATATATAAAGGAAAAGATTTAATTCGTATATACGATACAGTCAACTCAACAAATCGAGTTGCCAAAGAGCTAGCAATCGCAGGTGGTGAGCACGGTTCTATCATCATCGCAAATGAGCAAACTGACGGCAAAGGCCGCAGAGATCATAGCTTCTACTCTCCTAGAGGCGGACTTTATATGAGTATATTACTAAAGCCAGCTGAATTGTCTGAGATTATGTCAAAACACTTGAACTCAACTAAAGACACCAACTCTAAAACAAACAAAACAGAATTTAAAAAAGTTCTTACTCCAGATACAATCACAACCTTCACGGGTAATGCTGTCTGCACCGCCATCGAAAATCTTACAGGAATACGTCCACGACTAAAACCTATCAACGACCTTTTTATCGGCAACAAGAAAATCTGCGGCATCCTCACAGAGGCAGGCACTGAATTTGAAACTGGTGACATTCAGTGGATAGTTGTAGGCATCGGAATCAATTTTGACTCTGACATCAGCACCTTCCCTGCCGACATCAAAAAAACTGCCACCAGCCTGTTTTCCCCTGACGAAGCTACCTTCACCAGAAACAAGCTAGTGGCAGAGATAATAATGCATTTTTAGTTATTGTGAGCCCTAAAGATTAATTCCTCCTGTCACAATTTGTATTTTAGACCAATACATACCCCAACTTCTCAATATTCCTCACATCTTCCTCCACAGATATCCCCTTCACTGTCAGCATATCTCCGGTGATAGTGGCATTGCTTCCTCCCTCAAAGCAAGCGATTCCTGTATCATCTAACACATCGCGCCCTGCTGCAAATCTGATAGATGACTTAGGTAAAATGTATTTAAAAATTGCTATAATTCTTCTTACCTCGTCCTTAGACAAGATTTTCCTTTCCTCCAGCGGTGTACCTTTAATCGCTTTTAGCATGTTGATTGGCACAGATTCCGGCTGAATTTCAGCCAAGGTAAATGCCATATCAATTCTATCTTCCCATGTTTCTCCAACTCCAAAGACTCCCCCTGAGCACAACTCTAAACCGAGTTCATGCACAAGCCTCATCACCTTGATTTTGTCATCTGTTGTATGAGAAGTGCAGACTTCCTTGAAAAACTTCGGACTAGTTTCGATATTGTTGTGAACTCGTTTTACGCCAGCTTCCTTCAAAGTAATCAAATCTTCTCGATCCAACAACCCCAACGAAACGCATGGTGCAAAACTAGTCTCTTCTACCAATCCGCGTACGTTATCACAAATCTGTGCTACCTCCTTTTCGCTCAGCTTACGGCCAGATGAAACTTGACAATAGCGGGATATTCCCTTTCCATCTCGAGCTTTGGCATCTGCTACGACATACTCTCTATCTCGAATTTCAAATGTTGGGACTGACGCAGATGAACAGCTTGACTGTGCGCAGAACTTACAATTCTCACTGCAACGTCCCCCTTTAACGCTTAAAATTGCACACATATCAAATTGATTTCCTTGAAAATGTCGCCTCAACTCATCCGCACCTGCGCAAAGCTCTTCTAATGGTGCATCCACTAGCGCTGTTGCTTCCTCCCTTGTAATTGCTTCTCCGTTAATGATTCTTCTTGTAAGTTTTTGTAAATTCATAGTGCCTCCCTTTACTTTTTCTAAATAACTGCTGCTTACATATACCAATATTTTTTGAAAAAAAATGTTGCTATGCGAAGTAGAGTTTTTGTTTTTCATAAGAAAAAACAAGAATAATATCAGACCAAGTTTCCATTTAATGAAATAGTAGACCGGTCTTTCAATTGTCAACCTTATCTATTTTGTTGGTTGACAATCTGTTTAATAAAACTTATCATATACATGTTGTTTTTATTTTTCAAGTAATATTTCAACAATCGAAACCTGATTAAAAACAGAATTCTCTGAGCGAGAATGTTTTTCAGCTTACTTAAATCTGCTTTGCCAGAAAATACAATACTAAGGAGACCTACAATGGCTAACACAAAAAGAATCTCAACAAAAGAACTTGTTTTATGCGGATTATTTGCCGCTATCCTTTGCATCAGCGCTTATCTTAGCGTGCCAACACCACTTCCTATGGCACCCAAGATTACAATGATGAACTTCGTATTATTCATCATCGCTCTACTCTTCCCTCTGCTCGAATCCGTCCTAATCGGATTAGTTTGGTTCCTGCTTGGAATAGTCGGACTTCCAGTATTCATCGGTGGCCAGTCTGGCATCGGTTACTTGGCTGCGCCATACGGAGCTTACACTTGGGCTTTTCCAATTGTTTTACTTGTACTTCCCCTCATTCGAGGAAAGAAATACAACCGCGTCTGGTATTCAGTTTGTGCAATAATAGGTGTTGTTATTATTGATTTGGTGGGAATGATTTGGCTGATGCACTCAGCAAATTATGATTTGAAGACTGGGTTACTTACAGGATTTGTTCCTTTTCTTCCACTAGATTTGATTAAGGCTGTTGTTGCAGCACAATTGATTCCTGCTTTTAAGAGAGTTATAGATTAAATAAAATTTCCTAGCCCCAATACAAATATTGATGTTATTCTAGGAAAACTAATCTATGACTTCTTGTGGGCAACTTAAGGAAAAAGCCCACAAGGACTCTGCTTCGCAGAGCAACTTTTTCATGAAATGGAAAAGTAGTCTGGCAAAGCCAGATTTCTGCTGGCAATTCCTTTTTCTGCCAGCAGAAAGTCATAAATTTTAGTAATATAAAAATGCACACTTTAGCAGCATCCCCACTATCTAGTGAACAACTGCATAAGTGTGCATTATTTTTCTTGAAAAAAGCTTTCCCAAATTATATTATCGTTTTCCTTACTCTGCTTTCGCCAATGCTTCAAGCATGGCAACACATGCATTTTCTCCTAAGTCAGCAGAATTAATAATTAAATCAAAATACTCTGGTGAGCACCAGTTTTGACCTGCGTGTGTGGTGAAGAACTTTTCACGTTTCTTGTCAAACTTGTGCATCACTTCCTCTGCCTTATCAGGCTCGATGTTTTCGACATTAATCGCTCTGTCCTTTCGATAAGCTTCATCGGCTGTAATGAAAATCTTAAGGCACTTTTTATCTTTTAAAACCTCGCTAGCACAGCGCCCAACGAAAATGCACCCCGGTTGCTCTGCCGCTTCTTTAATAACCTTGACCTCGGTGTTGAAAATCTTTTCTTCCATTGAAAGATTCTCGCCAGGTGCGTTAAAGAATGTCTTGATTGGAGTTTGCTCATCCATTGTTGAAACCACATCATAAGACAACCCCATTCGCTTACAAGTTTCCACAACCACTCCACGATCGTATAAACGATAATTCAATCGCTTTGCAAGCTGCTCGGCAATCTTATGTCCCCCGCTGCCGTAATTACGTTCAATAGTAATATAATCATACATATACGAGCTCCTCCTTGTAAGATACTATTAATTAATATTTAATTACTCTTGTGATGCCTTGGCAAAAAGTATTACTTTTGCCAAAATTGCAGCTAACTAATACTTTTTTCTTCATATTCACGACCAAATGTGAAAATCAAGTATTAGTAACCCCCATAATCATATCAGACTAATACTTTTCTATTGAGAAAAGTCCAATTTTTAGCAGTTTTTACACACGATAAGTATTACTGACCATACTATTTCAATGAAAGTAATACTTTTTATAAAAAATGCTGTTCTATGTATAATTCTTGATTATCTGAAGAACAAATAACATATAGTCTTTGATTTTCCTCAGAAAAGCAAGAACTGAACGCAAACCAATATTTTCTGAAAGAAAATGTTGTTCTGCGAAGCAGAGTTCTTTTGAACTTTTTCCCTAAGTAGCTCTCAAGAAGTCATAACTAAACTTATATATTTTCCTAATATTGTTCCTAGCGTTTTTCTCATGTTTTTCCTATATTATTCTTAGAGCTTTCTTAGGATTTCCCTTTGATTTCTCTATGATTATCCTAAAGGTCTTCTATAGTTTTCCTATGGCTTTCCTATGGCTTTCCTATAGTTTTACTATATCTATAACAACCAGCTTCTCTTCTGTTCCTATAAAAATTATATCATATCCATGGAAAGCTAGGCGAAATTCTCTTTCTTTATTTCTGTCGTACGCAGCACGGGGATCCTGCAACAGCAATTCTTTAGCTGCCACTTGATACTCTTTTGGTAGCTTATCCAACAGTTCATCGGGAAACTCCACCTGCACTTGAGCTTCCTTGGAAAGCTCATCGGTGAATCCGCCTCGTACGCCTGGATGCGCATCAGCGTATGGTATGTATGGTTTGATGTCATAGATTGGCGTGCCATCTAGCATGTCGACACCACTGACCATCATAACCGGTCCAAGCTTTTCGTCTTGCTCTACTCCCACAAGCTTTACTGAGGAAAGACCAATATTGTTTGGGCGAAACGGTGCTCTAGTTGCGAACACTCCCATGTGCTTTTCGCCGCCCAATCTAGGAGGGCGGACCGTAGCGCCATCTAGTGGCTTATTTTTGGAGAAGCCCCATATCAACCATAAGTAATCATAGTCGGTAATTCCCTCGATATAGTTTGGATTTCTGTACTCAGGTTCAAAGACTATACGACCGATTTCACTAACCAGCCCACTCTGCCTAGGTATACCAAATTTTTGTGTAAATCCTGTGTGTATACGTGCTATCGTTTTTAATTCCATATATTCTTCTAATAATTCTCTTTATATAAGCATAATTCCTATCACCTAGATATATTCCTACACACATAGTGTATGAATTAAAAAAGCATCAAGCCTATTAAATTCCGTAACTGGATGCTTTCTGGGACGAAGTTTAAGATAGTTGTGCAGCAATTAACTATTCCATCACCTAGGCACCTCTTCACATGCGCAGCATGTTTTTTACTTCATAGGGAATTACAAAGTAATTTCCTACTGAAGTGAAAAAAGGTAGCACAAACCACCTAGATTGTACTACCTATATTTTAGATTCTTATGATGAATATCATCTATAATCATATATTTACAAAAAACATTACTTGCCTTCGTAAGTAACGACTGCTTCTACATCATATTTTGCAAGCTTTTCGCGACCGTTGAGTCCTGCTAATTCCATGAGGAATACGATTTTGACTACTTCGCCACCGAGCTGCTCTACTAGCTTACACGCTGCTTCGATTGTACCGCCTGTAGCGATAAGATCGTCTACGATGACAACCTTTTGACCTGGCTGAATTGCATCCTTGTGCATCTCGATTGTTGCCTGACCATATTCAAGGTCGTAAGACTGCTCGATAGTTTCACATGGAAGCTTGCCCTTCTTGCGAACAAGAACAAAAGGCTTGCCGAGAGCATATGCAAGAGGTGCGCCGAAGATAAATCCGCGGCTCTCTGCGCCTGCTATAACATCACATTCCACTCCATCAAGAAGCTTTTTCATCTCATCTATAGCGAGCTTAAAGCCCTCTGCATCCTGGAGAATGCTTGTGACATCTCTAAACATAATACCTGGTTCTGGAAAATCAGGAATAGTTCTTATGTAATCTTCTACTTTTTTCATTTATAACTCCTTCTATATGCGATGTCTATATTTCCATCACGGATTGCATCATCATAAGTTGGATAAAGCTTTTATCCTTATTAATTATAAGAATTTGCTTATTTTATTTCAAGTGCTGCAAAAGTATTACTATTCGCGAAATAGTATGGTCAGTAATACTTGTCATGTGTAAAAACAGCTAATTAGGGGATTATTTTCAATAGAAAAGTATTACTCTGCTATGATTATGGGATTACTAATACTTGATTTTCACATTTGGGCGTGAATATGAAGGAAAAAGTATTAATTTGCAGCAATTTTGGCAAAAGTAATACTTCTCGTGACTAATGATAGGTCTCTTAACTTCTTTTAACGCCTCGACACATCTTCCAATCACAGCTCGTTTTTTAGTTACTAGGGAAAATTTTTTCTCTAGTAACTAAAAAAGGGACCCCAAAGGGTCCCAATTTGGATAGTACCCAGTTTCTTATTCGAAACTGAACTGTACTAATGCGTTTGGCCACGCTAATTACTGAAGTATTGAAAGAACACCCTGAGTTGCCTGATTTGCCTG
>DBWZ01000081.1 GCA_002309345.1 Pseudobutyrivibrio sp. UBA1225 | reverse complement strand
TACCACTCTTCAGCGTATTCCGCGAAACAGTAGTTCTTGGGAATCTTCCTCCCGTAGATAAAATGTTCACGGATCGCTTCCTTGGCTAGCTCCAGATCCTCCTTTGTATCGGCTGAGCAGCATTTGTATATATTCTTTCCATCACTCGTGATGCCGATACACACCTTGCCTTTATACTTCATTTATTCCACCTGCCTCCACGTGCCATCCGCATAAATGTTCCTTCCGGAAGCATGGTATCAGGCCTGCGTTTTTTGCTAAACGCGTCGAAATTTGCCTTTCTCGGATTCTCGATGTACTCGCAGATAGACCGAACATCCACTCTACTGCCCACACTTTTCAACCTTCCATCGTTCATCATAGTCCTTACCGTTCTTGACACGATACCGAGTATCTTCGCCGCTTTCTCCTGCGTGCACACTTCCCCATACCTCTCAAGCATGTCGTCAAGTCTCGTCTTATCCATCGATGCTACCTCCTTTTGTTTTGCCTATATATGCCTCTTGATTCCAATATTATCAAGATAAATCATTGATACCATAACAAAAGCCCCTTTCACTGTACTTATGGGCGTGAATAGGGCCGTGTGTTCAAGTATAATTGAAGCATAATATTATTATACAGATAACCTCACTCTGTTTTGTGCTAATTTCTGAAAGAGAATCCTACTTGACATGTTCATTTATTAGAGCTATATTTTATATAGTTGTTTTGCACTCATCATTATTGACTGCTTACCTTCAGCAGAGGCTTCCTGTATAAGGCAAATGACTACGGAGAAGCACGCTAGGCTGTCAAAGGATAGTTACCCCACAGTAGAATAGAACGCCTAGTATATTGACACAGGCTAAAACTAAACTACAGGAGGTATATTTATGGTTCAAAGCAGCTCCATAGACAGAAAGCCTCATCAGAATAGTGTATGGAAGCATATAAAACGAGATAAGTATTTACTATTAATGCTTATCCTTCCTATGGCTTATTATGCTTTATTCAAGTATGGACCTATGTATGGGTTACTCATGGGTTTTGAAAACTACAAAATCAAAAAAGGCATTATTGGCAGCGATTTTGTTGGGTTTAAGCATTTCGCAAAATTCCTTTCTGACGATCTGTTCTGGCGAGCATTCAAAAACACAATTGTATTAAATGTACTCAATCTCATTGTATGTTTCCCTGCTCCAATATTACTCGCTTTGATGATAAATGAAATCCAATACATACAAATGAAGAAGTTTGTCCAAAGCGTAAGTTACATGCCGTACTTTATTTCGACAGTTGTAGTTTGTTCGATTGCCATTTCATTCTTTTCAAATCGTGGTATTATCAATAATCTAATTTCTGGGTTAGGCTTCGAACGTATTAATTTCTTTCTCGAAGCTAGATGGTTTAGACCAATATATATATTTACTGACTTGTGGCAACATGTTGGATGGGATTCGATAATCTATCTTGCTGCATTAGCTGGATGTGATATGGAAGTATATGAGGCTGCACATATTGATGGAGCCGGACGGTTCCAACAAATCTGGTATATAACCTTACCTTATCTTATTCCTACAATTTCCATTATGCTTATCTTGGCAATGGGTAAATTAATGGATGTTTCATTTGAGAAGATACTTTTACTGCAAACCCCCTCAACCTATGAAGTATCCGACGTTATTGCGACTATGGTATATAGACGAGGAATTCAAAATGTCGAATTTTCTTATTCTACAGCAATAGGCACATTCCAATCACTCGTTTCAACAATCTTTATAATTTCTGCAAATGCAATATCTTCAAAGCTTAGCGAAACATCGCTGTTTTGAGGAGGTGTATGAATATGTTAAAAGCAAAATTGTCTGTTAGCGAAAAGATTGGAATGGCAGTAATTGGCATTGTCCTTGCTACAATGGTCTTTTTATGTATATTTCCATTTTACCATATGCTAGTAGTAGCTATCAGCAATGGTACTGCCGTAATTCAAGGAAAAGTGACGATATGGCCAATAGGCTTCTCGCTTGAATCGTTTAAGCAACTTTTCCGTGATCCATATGTCGGCTATGCCTATAAAAACACCCTTCTATATGTATTTTTAGGCACAATCATAAATTTGTTTTTAACGACAATGTGTGCCTATCCTCTTTCCCGTCATAATCTAATTGGTAAAAAGTATTTTATGGGAATCATTGTATTTACCATGTTGTTCTCTGGAGGAATGATACCCACATATATAATGGTGGCAATCACACTAAACCTAAAAAACACTTTTTGGGCTGTACTTTTATTGAATGGTATGTCGACCTTCAATATGATAGTAATGCGTACATTTTTCATTACTACGATTCCTGAATCATTAGTAGAAGCAGCAAAGATTGATGGAGCAAATGACATTAAAATATTTACACGTGTTGTATTGCCACTGGCAAAACCTATACTCGCAACAATGTTCTTATTCTATGCCGTTGCGCAGTGGAATAGATTCTTTGATTATATGTTGTTCTTGAATGACAAAAAAACATACCCGCTGCAACTCTTAATTAGAGCAATGGTGATCGAAGGCAACCTAGGTGAGACTGCACAAAAACAAAGTGCCGCGAATGATCTATTTGTTTCAGAAACAGGTATCAAATATGCCGTCATTCTAATAACAGTTCTACCAATCATCATGCTCTATCCATTTATTCAAAAGTATCTGGTCAAAGGACAAATGGTTGGATCGCTGAAGGGATGAAGCAGTATTAAGCCGGCAATGCCGGTAAAAATAAAGGAGTGTTATCCATGGCGAAGAAGGTACTCGGTCTGGTTCTTGCTCTAGTCCTATCACTTGGTTCCATTTGTGCGATTGCTGATGGACCAAAGGATACATGGTTGTTCGATGAGCCTGTTACCATAACGTATATGCGTCCGGAAACATCGAATCAGCCTTTCCCTGAAGACAATGCTGTGCTTAACTGGATTAGCGATAACCTTGGTGTCAACATTGATCTGATTCTTGTCATGTCTGACTATGAGGATAAATGCAAGACATTGATTGCAACTGGCGATATGCCCGATATTATGGTAGTAGATCGTGAGCCGGTAGCTGTAGCAATGCAGGGCGAAGGGCAGTTCCTCAAAGTAAGTGATTATTTCGATTTGATGCCCAATTACCTTGAAGCACAGAAAGATAATGTTAACTTTAAGCGTCTTATGACTGCAGATGGAGATGCTTATTATCTATTAACATCCACTTTCTTCCGCTACACTGGTGCGACAGCCCCTGCGGTTCGTATGGATATGCTCGCTGCTAGTGGTCTTGGGACACCGGTAACTTTTGATGACGTCTATGCTTTACTGAAGAATTTGAAAGAACAGGACCCCAATTCTTTCCCTGTATCAAGTCGTTGGAGCTATAGCCGTATCTTCGAGACTTGGGCCTATCCCATGGGCTCTGGCTTTGAAATGTATTATGAGCCCCGCGAAAGCAAGTGGATCTATGGTTCCATAACCGAAGATTTCAAGGAAATAGTCAGTTACTTCCACAACATGTATGTCGATGGTATCCTTGATCCTGATTTCAGCATTAACGAATCCTCCAATTTCAAGGAAAGATACGCCGCAGGATCATCTTCTTACCATTTTGAAAACAGCTCATTCCTTATGAACTACAATGCTATTCTTGCTGATTCTGTTGGTAAGGAAGCATACTTTGACCTTACTCCTGTTCCGACAAACAAGTACGGTGAAAGCCGTCAGATTGGTTGGGGTAAGTTTAACTATGATGATGCAATTCTCGTAAATGGAGATGCCAAAAACCCTGAGCAGATCGTTAAGGTAATTGATTGGTTCTATTCACCTAAGGCTCTTGAGATTACTAACTGGGGTATCGAAGGTGTCAGCTTTAGATATACTGAGGATGGTAAGCGTGAGCTTATTCCCGAATATGCTGAACAGTTTATAGGCACCTCTGATCCTTGGCGCTCCTTCATGGGCTCTATGGGCCTTGGACAGTTAGGCCTTGCGATGTATATTGATGAGGGGACCCAAGCATACTATCTTGATGATGTATCTGCTGCCCAATATGATTACATTGCTAATGATAAGGCATACGCTGAGCCAATAATGGCTCCTGCGTTCACAGATGATGAACTCGTCGAACTTGCCGAACTGCGTACCGAGATAGAAGCTATTATAGCTCCTGCTCTTGAAGGTATGGTTACAGGAGCTGTTAGCATTGATACTTTCGATGACATGGCCGCTAAAGTGCGTAATGCTGGTGCGACACGTATCGAAGAGATTTACAACAATGCAGAAGCTCGTATGGCTGCTAATTAATTAGGAATTTTGCCCGTCCACCACAAAGAGTGGGCGGGCATTTTATCATTTATTTAGAGGTGCTATTACATATGAAGAACAAAGGAACACCGTATTACTCAGGAAACGAATATGCAGATTTGAATTACTCGGACGGTGGTTTACTGCATGTTGTCGGTGCTTCTAATTATCAAGTTATGCGCGCAAATCGCAATCACCCAAACGAGGCAGATGGCTTTGGTTACACATACAATCACGCTCCAATGATTACACTTTGGAGAAACAAGTATTATGTAGAATATCTTGCTAATCCTATTGGCGAGCACACAGGCGCAGGTGCATCCTTTTTAGTTACTTCTCCAGACGGTGTTAATTGGGAAAAACCTATAGTAGCATTCCCTCCAGTACGCGTTCCTGCTGGTGTATATCATTGCATAGACGGTACCGACATAATAGTAAATGAAGAAAAAGATGCATTCATGCATCAGCGCATGGGATTTTACCATTCGTCTGATGACAGACTACTCATCTCCGGTTTTTATGGACATGCACCTAATCCACTAGTATGCCCTTGGGTAAATTATGGAATTGGCAGAGTCGTTCGAGAAGTATATGAGGATGGTGAATTAGGGGATATTTTTTTCATTCGCCCACTTTATGAATCTGGATGGACGGATGGGACACTTCCCTTCCCTCTTTATACTGCAAGTCAAGATCAAGGTTTTGTAAACGCATGTGAGGAATTATTATCAGATCGATTGGTTACTCAGCAGTGGGCTGAAGAACATGGAAACCGTGATCCGCTTGTGCATATTAAAACATATAGAAAAGTATCTGATGAAGTTACTGAAGATAAACCATATGAAGCTTTCTGTTGGTATCATATTAGCCAAGATGAGATCGTTGCTCTTTGGAAACATGGAATGGTTGGTTATTCAAATGACAAAGGAGAGACATATACTATAAAAAAAGAACCAACATTCGCCACATCTGGTGGAAAAGCATGGGGACAGAAAACACCCGATGGTAGATTTGCAATAGCATATCTTAATAGTATATCTAGTGAGCATCGCTATCCTTTAGTCACTGTAACAAGTCAAGATGGCATCGAATTTGATGATATGGGCGTTGTCTTTGGAGAGGTTCCTCCGCGAAGGTATGATGGCCTTTTTAAGGATTTTGGTCCACAATATATCAGAGGAATATGTGAAGGGCATAAAGAATACCCTGTTGATGCCATGCTCCTAACCCACAGTGTCAACAAAGAGGATATTTGGGTAACATATATTCCTGTTCCAATCATAACACATGAAACAAAGAAGGAAATACTAGATACTTTTGACGATCCTTCACCATATGTAAAAAACTGGAATATCTATTCTCCAAAGTGGGCTCCTATACGAAAAGATGTTCTACCCGACGGTAGTAAAGTTCTTCGTATTGAAGATAACGACCCTTCAGATTATGCGCGTGCAGAACGTGTTTTCGCGAATTCTGCGAAAGTTAATATTTCTTTTGACATCATGCCATGCGAATGGAGGTATGAAGAGCCTTTCTATATTGAACTTACAAATGATAGGGGTATTATCGCTTTCAGATTAATGCTCGACATCAACGGATTGTATGGATTGATTACATCCGAAACAGAAAAAATCTGGACAGCCGGTAAAAATGTAAATTGGCTTCACATAAAAATTGAGTATGATTGCATATTCTCTGAGTGGAAGGTTTATGTGAATAATGAGGTAACATATGCTTTGCCTTTGAAAGGCTTTCACAAGGTCAACGATATATCTCGCCTAGTATTCAGAACTAAATCTTATCGTTCTGCACCAGGTATGGAAAAGCGGCCGGTGACCCCTGATTTACCAAATTCTGATAAGCGAACTGATATTAAGAGAGTATACTACTTGAAGAATGTCTCTATCCAAAGTGTAGAATAATAATAGGTTGGAGGCTGCGAAAGATGAAAAAACTGTCAGGCTTAGTTACTGCAATGCTGACACCCATGACAAGAACCGGAAAAGTCGATTATGAAGCTGTAAAACGTTTGACTGATTTCCTTGTGAATAATGGCGTTGATGGCTTATACCCATGCGGGACTACAGGTGAAATGTTGGCACTCAGTATTGATGAGCGAAAACTAATTGCCCACGCAGTAGTGGATGCTTGTAATTCAAGAATACCTGTTTTTATACACTGTGGTGCAAGTAATATCCAAGATACCATCGCATTATGTAAAGATGCTGTCGAATGCGGAGCCGATGGCGTAGGCATAGTCACGCCGATGTTCTATAAAATATCCGACGATGAACTATACCATTACTATTGTCATGTTCTTGACAATCTACCTCGTGATTTTCCTGTATATCTTTATTCAATACCACAATGTGCGAGTAACAGCATCTCAATTCCAGTACTTAAACGATTAACTGACAGATATGAGAATATCATTGGAATCAAGTACTCATATGCAGATTTATACATGACATTGGATTACTTACGTATTAAAGCAGGATTCAGTGTACTACATGGACATGATAGATTTTTTACATCCTTCGCCGAAATGGGGTGCGATGGTGTGATTTCTGGTATTTCCACTGTATTCCCTGGAGCGCTAAAGAATGCCTACACACAATGGATATTAGGTAATCATAATGAAGCTTTGGATTATCAGCGAAAAGCCATTCAAATCACAGAAACCGTCTATTCATGTGGTGAAATACCAGGGTCTAAAGCTGCAATGAAATGGCGAGGTCTTGCTGGCAGTACAACTCGTTATCCACTTCATACCGTTACAGCAAAAGACGAAAAGATATTATTTAATAAGCTGGATGTATTATCTGCTGAATTGGGAGAAAACTTGATGACAAAACTATAGAGTAGTGGAGGAAATATAATCTTGAACTATATGAAAGCAGTTGCTGTAATTAATACGAATGATGTTCAGATTGTTGATGATGTTCCAATTCCTCAACATGGAGAGTATGAGGCTTTAGTTAAAGTACATGCCTGTGGTCTATGTTCTGGAACGGATTTAGCAATTATTGATGGACATATGACAAAAGCCGATCGATTTGCCGGATTTCCAACAATATTAGGCCATGAAGGATGTGGTGAAATTGTTGCTGTCGGCAAGAAGGTAAGATATCTGCATATTGGCGACCGAGTGATTCATCCTAATCTTCGAACTAATGTTGGAAATGGTTATACAAAAACCTACGGTGGAATGGCTGAATACGGTCTAGTATGTGATAACCGTTCTTTCATCGAAGATGGTCATTCACCTAATGACCTTCCTTTCCCCCTTCAGGGATTTATACCATCTGATTTTGATTATATTGATGGCGGTGTTCTCCTTTCCTTGTGTGAAAGCTATAGCGCTGTTAATAATCTTGATATCCAACAAAATCACGATATTTTGGTATATGGCGATGGTCCAATGGGACAGATGATATCGAAATTCATGAAGCTTAGAGGTGCTCATTCAATAATCATGGTAGGTCACAACTATGATAGATTAGCACATGCAAAAAGTGTTTCCGGCGTAGACTTTTGCATAAACTCAAAAACTGAAGACACTGTTTCAATAATTGGTAACCGGCTATTTGATGTCGTAGTTGATGCTGTTGGATCTACAAAACTATTATGTGAAGGAAGTTATTTCGTAAAGAAAGGGGGAATAATTGCATCAATCGGTGTTCTAAATCAAAATGATAGGTGCATGAATCTAAGGAATATACAAAATGGAGTTAAACTCTATATGCTGAATTATCCGGTAGGAGAGTATTCTATAATGCCAGAGACTGTAGGATTAATCCAAAGGAAGCTAATTGTCCCTAAAGACTATTATTCTCATGTATTACCTTTTACTCAGATAAATCAAGCAATTTCTCTCATAAGAACTCGCAAAGCATTAAAAGTTATTCTCTCATTTGATAATATTTCGGATTCTCTGAGGGTATAAACATGATTAATAGTTGGCAGTTCGACTATAGGAAGATCGCTCGCTTTGTATTACCTGTTGTTGCAGAAGTAACGTTTACCCAATTTATGACATTAGTACTTTCTATCCTGTTTGGAAAGATATCAGATAGTTCCTTAACAGCTGTAAGCACAATTAACAATGTCATGTGTGTATATACCGCATTAATTACAATTCTTTCTGTTGGCTCCGCAGTATATATTTCTAACCTGACCGGGTCCCAGGATTACGTAAAAGCATCTCGTGCTACCGAACAGGCTCTAGTACTCACTTTAGTATTTTCATTGCTGCTTTCTTTTTTTTCTCTGGTTATAAACAAAATGTTTGTTAAGCTTATCATGCCTGGTGCTGATAATAATCTTTACAAGGAAGCAGTTCTATATTTTAGGATTACTATTTATAGCATTCCTGGCATGGCATTTTATCTTGTTCTTCTCAATATACTTCGCGCTTCTGGTGATTCACTAAAACCGTTGATTGTAATGATAGTAGTAAATGTTACGCATATTATTTCTGCCTATCTTTTCATCGTATCTAGTAAAATGAGTATTATAGGTGCAGGGCTTAGTAATGTCGTTGCTCGAACACTAGGAGGTATGTTAGCTTTTATACTAATTATGAGGAATAAAGGTATTATAAAAGTTCAGCTAAGACGTTGCAAAAAAATAGATATTCCTATTATTCGTCGTATTTTACGAGTTGGTCTTCCCACAGCTATAGAGGGCAGTTTTATTGAGATAGGATATGTCTTAGCTAACAGTATGGTTGTAAGTTTAGGGACAAAAAACGCAACTGCTTTCCAAATTGCCAACTCCTTAAGTGGTTTTGCACATTTATTTGATAGTGTCAATGTTACTGTTGAAAATACATTTGTTGGACAAAGTATAGGTGCTGGTGAAACACTAAGAGCAAAGAAAAAGGCATATTTGATCTTTCTTGCAGCAGTTCCATTGGTAATCGGATTATACATTGCCCTGCTCATTTTTCAAGAACCTTTGATTTCGCTGTATACCAGAGATCCAGAGGTAATCCTTATCGCAAAACGTTCTTTACTGCTATTCTTTGGTGCAGCTATTCCCGCTTTATCAGTCAATTCTATAGACCCTGCTATGCGTGCTGGTGGTGATGCAACGTTTGTCATGGTAGAAACAATTATAGGTGTCTGGATAATTCGCTTACCGTTTTCATATTTCTTTGCCTTCAAAATGAATATGGGAATTGATGGTATTATTATTGCACATGTTCTTGGCTTATTAGTCAGAGCCTGTATAGGCCATTATCGTTTCTATGGAATGAAGTGGCTGAAATATAAAGGTAACTCATGAGATTATTGATTCCCTGCTGTCAAGGGAAAGGCAAGTGGGCGGCACCCTTGACGGCAGATGCCCAGTCTGGTGTTGGACAGCCAAGGCGGTTAAGGATAAATTTGCGCAAAACTATTGACAGTACCAGATAAATTTGCGCAAAACTATTGACAGTACCCATGTCCATGATGAACTCATCATTGAAGCCGAACCCGATATTTCACTTGATTCAATTTGCGAGCAGATAGGCAGGACTACTCCCTGGGCTAAAAGACTGCAGTTCAATGCAGATGGCTATATTACTTCATTTTATAAAAAAAACTGAGATAATGGGTTGCAAACATAATCAGAGCAGAGACAAACCAGGAAAATGAAAATCAACCTTCTTTTGTCCCAGACCTGATAGGTCCCTCGGGTTTTGGGATTTGCTCGGGGTTTAGTTGTCTAGTACGCTGTGATGAGAAATGATAATCTTTCATCTCAATATGTTCAGACTCATTGCCAAGAAAAGATTCTTGTAAAAAATACAGTGCCAGATCTTCTTTAAGCTCTTCCAGAAACTGCTCAATTATAATTGCGCGAATTCTATCATCATAAAGACTCTTAATAAAATCCTCATCATCTCCATCATAGACTTTCGTATATGTGGAAATACTGACTATCATTCTTATTTTGTATTTTAATATTTGATCTGCTACTTCAAAACAAATAATAGAACCATTGTTATCATATGTTGCGTCCAAATTGTCAAAAACATACTTTTTCTTATCAACAGCCTGTTGCTTATCATTGCAATATAAGAACGGTACACCATCCACAACCTTTCGGAACATAGTATTTTCATTTTTAAGTAGATCATTCAGTTCCATTGTACCTTCAGATGGTGGTTTTACGACCCAACACCAAGTTATTTCATGTGCTTTTTTAGAACTAAATGTGTTCTGGACTCCTACGGCAGCTGAAATAAAAATTCTATTTTTCTCGATGGACGAAACTTGACTAAAGCATTCTTTTATTGCTTCCAATACCATATTAATCCGTTTTTTAGCATCAAACGCAACTGAGAAAAAAAGTGGAACTGTTTTATTTTTGTCTTTCTTTTCTATGTAATCAATTATCAAGTGATTTCTTTGTTCTTCAAGACTGGATTCAGAAATAGCTATTTGGCTTCGCAAGGCATTTTCATTCACATATCTTGTGTTTTCGACATCTAGTTCCTTCTTTTTTTCCATATCTTTCTTGCTTTTTATACCAGTCAAAATCAATACAGAAATAGAAAATACAGCCAGTATACTGGCTATTACAGTTGACCATACAGTAAAGTTCCCTGTTTCTTTATCATATAAGGAAGATTTAAACACTTGGAGTATTACTGATGACCAGATAATAGGTATAGCTTGCAGCACTACCTTAAGCCAAATTTGTTTATTTAGTGCTTCAGCTACAGTACTCAAATACTTCCGTGTCTCTGCCCATACTTTTTTTGTCTCTTCACTCACAAAATCATCCTGCCTTTGTAACACTCCTGAGCAAGCATTTCTTTACATCAACTGGCCTGGATTTACTCAACCCCGAACTAAGTACAAGTATAGATTTTGTTTGTGTTTCAACATCTGGCTTTGAAGTAAGTTCCATTCTTTTTTTTTGAATCTTCCTAGATAATCTAGTTTTGATTGGATTAATTCCACCTTGCATATTAGATCCCCCTCATTTTTGAGAAGTCCGTATACAGCCGAAAACCTTACCGAAATCTTTACATACAAATTAAGTGTACCATTTATGACTTTTTTTGTCAAACCTATAGAGCATTTTATGAACTACATTATGCATTATGAACAGTCCATGATAGATCAGTTTGTTGCATATGCAGGATTTGCTTCTCGAATAGCATATTCTTTAGAAAGAAATTCAAATGCCTCTATTACATCCCGTGGGATATCAACATGATCGATATAGTTTTTTCCACGTGGTCCATAGCCATTTTCATCATCTCTCAACCGAGGTATTTCTCCCAGCAGGAGCGTGATATACCGATCCATTGGCCACATTCCCCAAATATCCCGTACGAATGAAAGCATTCCTGATGATTCCTCAACCTGAGCCTGATACGCTGAATAATTGATGATATTCATTTCAGGACAGTATTTGCGCAAACCTGCTGTCATACGCAGCTGCATCGTGGCATCCTGAGACAGAATTATGTTGCTGCAGGAAATGCCCTCCTGCTCAATCAAATGAAGCATATTCGTGATATTGTTCCCGCAGTTAGTTGATGCCGTTTCCAGATAATCAGCAGAAAACCCATACCGATCACGCAAATACAGATCAAATACCTCAGCCTCCTGCAGCTTTGATGTCTCGATCTGTGGATATGCCTCATGCATTTTCTCACGCAGAGTTGCTGTGGTATGTCCAAAGCCTCCCACGATCATATAGTATTTTGCTGCTTTGTTACGCATCGCTTCAGCTAATACGTCACCTCCGCAGAGGATGGAACCGCCAAAGAGCACCATTACATCAGCTTGCGAAATGCCATACTTAAGCAGCAATTCTTTCCCTGTCAGTTCAACAACATCCCTTCTGCCGCAGAATCGACCCAGTTTATTGATCGCATCAACCCGATTCATAGATTCCTCCGAAAATGCACGATATGTTTGCAGCGATATTTTATCCCTGTCACTCTAAATTCACAATGAAAAAAAGTGAACCAGCAGGAAAAGAAAAAGCCCCGGCAG
>DBWZ01000052.1 GCA_002309345.1 Pseudobutyrivibrio sp. UBA1225 | reverse complement strand
GAGCTTCATCCTACAAAGTACGCTGAAGAGCTTGTTAAGAAGATGGAGAAGTCTGGTGCAAAGGCATACCTTGTTAACACAGGTTGGAACGGAACAGGTAAGCGTATCACAATCAAGGATACAAGAGGTATCATCGATGCTATCCTTTCAGGTGATATTAAGAACGCTCCTACAAAGACAATTCCAATGTTCAACTTCGAAGTTCCTACAGAGCTTCCAGGTGTAGATCCTAAGATTCTTGATCCTAGAGATACATATGCTAATGCTTCTGAGTGGGAAGAGAAGGCAAAGGATCTTGCTGCTAGATTCAACAAGAACTTTGTTAAGTACACATCTAACGAAGCTGGTAAGGCACTTGTTTCTGCAGGTCCTCAGCTCTAATCATTAGATTGTTAATACTGAAATTTAATTATGAGCCCCTTTATATTCAACCATATAAAGGGGTTCATTTTTGCTTTATGGGAACTCAATTTTTGACTTCATATAAAGCAAAAAAAACACTGTTTTTAAAAGGATGTATTTTAACTCTCAAATACACTTTCTGTGCAAAAAAGGTTCTTTATTTTAACACAAATATGGTGTACTATAATCGTAGGTAGTAAACATACCAAAAAATTGGATCTAACCTGGGATGTACGATTTAACTTATCCATTTTGAACCTACATTTACTTTGAACGGAATGCCTATATTTCCAGTTGGCTGTCAGGCCTCCTTAGCAGTGGAAGGCAAAAAATTGGTTGCGGCGATCCACCTAGCCGGAGCTAGGAGTCAATTGATAGGCCCGGCATTTTGGGTTAGATATGTTGAAATTTTTAGAGAGTCTGTTACGCTCTCAAGCCTATATTCATCCTGCTTCACTAACACGTGAAGCTTGGATGAATACAGAGCTTGATAGCTACAGACTCTTTTTAATTTGTAAAAAACAAAGCTCTAACCCAAATAAAAATGTTACGGTTTTATGGTGGGAATATATGCCACGATATTTTGGTCTAGGGGGCTTTTAAATGTCTTTATATTTTGCTAGAATTTACTCTTGAAGGAGATAAAAATTATGTGGACATTTTTAGGTTATGGTAAAACATATTTAGACAAGTGCGGGCGCGATAACATCGGTGCCTATGCTGCTCAAACTGCATATTTTATGATTATGTCTTCAATCCCATTTACGATGCTTTTAGTGTGGATTGCTGGATACGTTCCACCTATTAATCAATATATGAACGAACTGATTTATAACGTCTGCCCAGAGGATTTTTCGCCTTATGTGGCAAAGGTGGTTCAGCTTGTTACTCAGGCCTCAGTTGGTGCCATTTCTGTTTCTGCTTTGATGGCAATTTGGTCTTCGGGTAAAGCATTCCAAAACCTCATGGTTGGGCTTAATCAGGTCAACAAAATAGAAGAAACAAGAAACTGGTTCGCTAGAAGATTTAGAGCGATTTTTTATACAATGATTCTATTATCAGTAATAGTAGTAATCATGCTTATGATGGTCTTTACCCAGCAGCTTCAGTATTATGCAAAGAACTACTACGGTGTGATTGCGTATGCGGTTGGTATTCGACCATTGTTTAGGGGAATCTTTGTGTTCATCTTCCTTGTTATCGTATTTACGTTTTTATTTACAGTGCTACCAAATAAGCATCTCAGATTTGTTAGTCAGTTGCCAGGTGGCATTATCTGTGCTATCAGCTGGTATGTGTTCAGTTTGTTCTTGGCAATTTGGGTTCGAGTGTTCAACACCTTCTCAATGTATGGTGCACTGGCGACTATGATGCTATTTATGTTCTGGCTGTATTTTTGCATGTATTTTATGCTGATGTCGGCGGAAGCTAACGTATTCTTTCATGACGCCTTTGGTAATGCGTGGGCACGATTTAAAGCTAAGTTAAGGATTAAGAAGACAAAGTAAACTTTTTCATAAAATTTAAAGGTCTAGTTAATTTGTGAATGCTCCGCCAGTGTGCTAAAATATGCTGGCGATATTTTTCTGCCAATGGCGCAAAAATTATTGAATGTAGTGGAGTGGATTTTAACTATAAAATATTTATATATAGAAAGAATAAATCAATGTTAGTTAAGGATTTTGATTACTATCTTCCTGAGGAATTGATTGCTCAGGATCCATTGGAAAAACGCAGCAATTCAAAGCTGATGGTTCTTGACAAGAATACAGGTGAGATTGCGCATCGTCATTTCTATGATATTAAGGAATATCTTAAACCAGGAGATTGCTTGGTTATCAACAACACTCGAGTTATTCCAGCAAGACTATACGGCGCCAGAGTTGGTTCTGGCGGCAAGGTCGAGATACTCTTATTAAAACGAATCAGCGATAATCAGTGGGAATGTCTGGTTAAGCCAGGCAAAAAGGCCCGTCCGGGGATGGAAATATCCTTTGGGGACGGTCTTTTGATTGGAAAGATTGTCGACATAGTCGACGAGGGAAACCGCATTATCGAATTTAGCTATGATGGTATTTTTGAGGAAATACTTGATAAGCTTGGCGAAATGCCGCTTCCTCCGTACATAACCCACAAGCTCAAGGACAGAGACAGATATCAAACGGTTTACGCCAAGTTTGATGGATCTGCGGCTGCTCCTACTGCGGGCTTGCACTTTACGCCAGAACTTTTAGATGAGGTTAGGGCTATGGGTGTCAAGATAGCAGAGGTTACTCTTCATGTTGGATTAGGTACATTTAGACCAGTCAAAGAGGAAGAGGTTTTAGAGCATCATATGCACTCTGAGTTTTATGAGCTTAATCAAGAAGCTTGTGACATTATTAATGAAACCAAGGCAAATGGAGGCCGGGTTATTTCAGTTGGAACAACAAGCACCCGCACCTTAGAATCTGCTGCTGAGGCAGATAAGCCATTGGTTCCAAAGAGCGGATGGACACAGATATTTATATATCCGGGATATCAATTTAAAGTTATAGATGGACTTATCACCAATTTCCATCTGCCGCAGTCAACCCTCATAATGCTTGTTAGTGCTCTTGCAGGGCGTGAGAATGTGCTTGCTGCCTATGCCAAGGCTGTAGAGGAAAAGTACAGATTCTTTTCCTTCGGAGATGCTATGATGATTATAGATACTTCATCGGCTGACAAAAAATAAGTATTCATCCTTTTGTGGAAGGGGACAATATGGGTTGTATTTAAATATACTAACTGCTAAAATTTTAGCTTGAATGAGATTTTTATTTAGGGAGGCCACCTATGGTAGATATTATTTCTGAATTAAGTGCCAAGTTCGAGGCGGAGCTTCAGAACATCAAGAATTCTGAAGAGCTTGAAAACATCCGTGTTGCTTACCTTGGCAAAAAGGGTAGTGTCACAGCTGCCATGAAAGAAATGGGCAAGCTTTCAGCGGAAGAGAAAAAAGAGTTCGGTCAGAAAGTTAATATGCTTAAAAACACTGTTGCAGACAAGATTGCAGCTAAGAAGGATGAGATAGCAGCTTTAGAGCTTCAAAAGGAAATCGACAAGGTTCCTGAGTTTGATATCTCACTTCCAGAGCATTTTGATCAGGGTAGTTATCATCCAATCACACTTGTTCAGCGTCAGTGCGAAACAATATTTAAATCAATGGGATTTACTGTTGAGGATTACAGCGAGGTGGTTACTGACTACGAGTGCTTCGAGTCAGTTAATATTCCAAAGTATCATCCAGCGCGTGATATGCAGGATACCTATTATCTTGAAAATGGACAGCTTCTCAAGTCTCAGACAACAGCTGCCCAAAATGCAATCTACAAAAAATATCGCAAGCAGCTCATCGAAGATGGAACACCTATTAAGGCTATCTTCCCAGGTCGCTGCTTTAGAAACGAGGCAACAGATGCTTGCCACGAGAATACATTCTTCCAGATGGAAGGCGTTATGGTAGGTAAGGATATCTCTATTTCAAATCTTATCTACTTTATGAAGACTATGTTATCAGAAGTGTTCAGACGTGATATCAAGGTAAGACTTCGTCCTGGATTCTTCCCATTTGTGGAGCCTGGCTTTGAGCTAGATATCAACTGTCTCAACTGTGGTGGTAAGGGATGCCCTTCATGCAAGCACTCAGGATGGCTTGAACTTTGTCCGTGCGGCATGGTTCATCCAAAGGTTCTTGAAGAGGGTGGCATCGACCCAGAGAAATACACAGGCTTTGCCTTCGGTCTTGGTCTCACAAGACTTGCAATGATGAAATACGGTATTAAAGACATTCGTGACTTGAACAGTGGCAATCTTAACAGCCTCGCTCAGTTCACAGATGACGAGCAGTAAGGGAGGGCTTAGATATGTTTATTTCAATGAATTGGATCTCTGATTTTGTTGACCTTTCTGGTCTCGACAAGATGGAGCTTATTTCTAAGTTTTCTCTTGCAACAGCAGAGGTTGAAAATGATATTTTCCACAAAGGTGAAGACTTATCTGGAGTAGTAGTAGCTGAAATCAAATCAGTAGAAGAACATCCAGAATCTAAAAAGCTTCATTTATTAAAGGTAGACGCAGGCGATGGCAAGCTTACAGATGTAGTCTGTGGTGCTCCAAATGTTCGCGTTGGTATGAAGACAGCATTTGCCAAGGTAGGTGCAAAGATTGGTGATATTACTATTGCACCAAGACCACTTGCTGGTTTTGATTCTTATGGTATGTGCTGCTCTGAAAAGGAAATCGGTATTTCAGACAACAACGATGGTATCATGGATATTCTAGAAGATGCTGCCAACGGCACAGATATCAAGGATTTATATGAAATCGATGATATCATCTTTGAGGTAGACAACAAGTCTCTCACAAATAGACCAGATCTTTGGGGTCACTATGGAATCGCCAGAGAGTTCGCAACAATTGCAAAGCGTCCGCTCAAGGAACTTCCAACAATCGACCTTAGCAAATACGACAATCTCGAGAAGATTGATATGAAGATTGAGGATGAGCTTTGCCAGAGATATTCATCTCTTCAGGTGGCCAACATCGAAAAGAACGTTGCACCGATGAACATGCGCATCCGTCTCTACTATTGCGGTATGAGAGGAATCAATCTTCTTACAGATTTAACAAATTATCTCATGCTTGAAATGGGTCAGCCAATGCATGCTTTTGATTCGCGCAAGGTTGGCAAGATTCGAATCAAGAGATTTGACAAGCCATTTACATTTACAACTCTTGATGGAGTAGAACGTAACATCGACGAAAATACACTTATGATTTGCAACGACAACACACCTGTTGCTATCGCCGGTATCATGGGCGGTCTTGATTCAGAAATTGTTGATGACACAACTACACTTACACTTGAGTCTGCAACATTCAATGCTGCTTCAATAAGAAAGAGTGCAGTTCGTCTTGCACACAGAACAGATGCATCTGCTCGTTACGAGAAGAGTCTAGATCCAGAGATGACTACCGTTGCAATCGCTCGTTTCATGAAGCTTCTTCTTGATATCGACCCAGGTGTGCAGGTGGTTTCAGCACTTACAGATGAATACGCATTCCACTATCCAAAGGTTGCGCTTGATTTTGATAAGGCATTTGTTGACAAGTACACTGGAATAGAAATCACCAACGAGCACATTGTAGAAACACTTACAGCTCTTGGCTTTAAAGTAAAGCAGGATGGTGACAACTTCCATGTTGATGTTCCATCATATCGTGCAACAAAGGACGTTAGTCTCAAAGCAGATATCATCGAAGAAATCACACGTATTTACGGATACGACAACTTCGACTTAGTTACAACAACGGCGCCACTATATCCAGTGCGCATGGACGAAACCAAGAACGTAGAGGATAGAATAAAGGACATCCTTGTTAAGAGATTCAGCCTTCATGAGGTGCATTCTTATGTATGGCAGTACGCTGATGAATACAAGAAGCTTGGAATGGAAGTAGAGGAAAACATCAAGCTTGCAAACTCTACAAATCCTAATATAGAAACAATTAGACGTTCTATTATTCCTACACAGCTTTGTCAGGTGAACTACAACACTGGCTATGCTACTGATTTTGGTATTTTCGAGGTTGGACGTGTGGTTGAAGGCCTCAAGTCAGATGGTCTTTGCGATGAAAAGAAAAAGCTTTGCATCACATTGTTCTCAAAGACAAAGTCTCTTGAAAAGCTTTATTTTGAGCTGCGCGACATGCTTGCTGAAACAGTAGAGGATGTTAGACATAAAGCTCTTACATACAGCAAGAAAGAAGCAACTCATTCATATGAGCATCCAAAGAATCTTAATGCTTTAATGCTTGATGGTGTAGAAATAGGTGAGATTGGCGTTGCTCATCCGCTTGTTTCAAAGAAGATTGATAAAAAGGCAGCTATTGTATTCGCTGAAATCAACGTTGAAGCCCTTGCTGACATAGCTCAGGAGCCTATTTCATACGTTGAGCCATCAAAATATCCTTCAATCGAAGTAGATTTATCATTTGTAGCAGAGAAATTTTCTGAAATAAATGATACAATAGTAAAGGAAGCTTATAGCATTCTGAAAAAGGTCGGTGTTGCTGACGTATATTCAGATGGTTCTAGCAAGTCAATTACAGTCAGATTGTTGTTCGGTGACGACGAGCGCACACTTACACATGACGAGGTGCAGGCGGTAGTTGATGAAATAGTAGAAAAGCTTAAGAGCAAGAATATTAACCTTAAGGCATAACGATTAATTATTGATTGGAGGGAAGCCATGGAGGAGAAGAGAAAACACAAACGTCTTGATATTGATGTCAAAGTCGAAATCGAAAGAATAGACGAGGCTAACATCACAACTGTTAGATATATGGAGGTTGATGTCACCAATATCTCAAAGACAGGACTTGCTTTTAGAGTTCCAGATATACAATTTGAGGTTGGCGCATGCTTTGATGCCAAGATTCAAATATGGACCAAAGAAACTATCGAATCTATCTTTAAGGTCGTTCGGGTTAACGAGCTAGAGGGCAATGTTTATGAATACGGCTGTATCTTTGTGGGGATGACAGATACAGATGCACTAAAGATAGAAATCTATCAGCTGTTTAATGACGTAGAATAATTGGGAGAAATAAGATGGACAACAGCATTATTTTTCCCCATCTGCATATTACTTTAGACAATGTTGGAAAAGGATTCTATGTAGGATCCTTTTTCATTGCTTTTTACGGCGTAATCATTGCTATAGGTATGTTGGTTGGGGTAAGTTTTATTCTTAAAGAAGCAAAGAGAGTTGGATTCAACGAAGATCAATTCTTAGATATTTGTATAATCACGATTGTAGTTGGTGTTTTTGGAGCCAGATTATACTACGTAATCTTTGCGTGGGATTACTACAAGGACAATCTTTCCAGTATATTAAATATCAGGCAGGGTGGATTGGCAATTTATGGTGGTGTTCTTGCCGGAATTGCTTGCATAAGCATTCTTTGTAAAATAAAGAAGTTTGAATTGCTTAAGGTTTATGATGTAGCCATAATGGGTGTCATCATAGGTCAGATATTTGGCCGCTGGGGCAACTTCTTCAATAGAGAGTGTTTTGGTCAATATACAGATGGCCCCTTTGCGATGCTTTTACCATTTTCGCGGGTTGCTGCCGATACAGGGCGTGGAGCTGTGATTACTCCAGACATGGAACAGAACCTCGTAAGCATGAATGGCACACTGTACATCTCGGTTCATCCGACATTCTTGTACGAGTCGTTATGGAATTTAGCGCTATTGATTTTCTTGATTTGGTACAGAAAGCGCAAGAAGTTCGAAGGTCAGATATTCTTCTTTTATCTGATTATATACGGCGCAGGCCGGTTCTGGATTGAAGGGCTTCGAACCGATCAGCTAAAGCTCTGGGGAACAAATTTGGCTGTTTCTCAGGTTCTGGCGGCAGTACTTGTAGTGATTGGAACAGGACTATATGTTTATAATTTGAGAAAATCTAAAGAAAAGTAAATGAAATTGTATTTTTTTAGAGACATTGGTTATCCAATGTCTTTTCTTTTTGCATATCTTGTGTTTTTCGAAAAAAATTCCTCCACACTCCACCACATATAGAAAACGTTGATTTTTCACGGTTTGTGGGTTGTTTTTTTAGTGAAAAAGGTTTAAAATGTAGTTAAAAGTGGAGGGAAGTGGATAGAAAGTGTCACAAAGTGGTGGAAAGGAGGAGAGAGTCTCATGTTCATGGGGGAATACAGTCACAATATAGACGCTAAGAATCGTCTTATTATGCCTGCCAAGTTTCGTGAACAGCTAGGAGAACGCTTCGTTGCCACCAAAGGTCTTGATGGATGCCTGTTTGTTTATCCGCTTAGCGAATGGCAAACCATCGAGGAGAAATTCCGTGAGATTCCACTTACCACCAAAGATGCTAGAAAATTCTCCAGATTCTTCTTTGCAGGAGCAGCAGAATGCGATATCGACAAGCAGGGAAGAGTGCTTATTCCGAGCAACCTAAAGGAATACGCAGGAATCGATAAAGAAGTGGTTTCAGTCGGTGTTTTAAACCGAATAGAAATCTGGTCTAAGGAACGTTGGTCGACTGAAGGCTCTTACGATGACATGGATGAAATAGCAGAGCACATGGCAGAGCTAGGACTTGGAATTTAATCTAGCCTTAAGCGCAAGCCAAAGTACTAAAGCTGATATGAGGGTGACATGGAATTTAACCATTATTCAGTGCTCTTAAATGAGACAATCGACAATTTAAAAATCAAGCCTGACGGCATATATGTTGATGGCACCTTGGGTGGTGGAGGACATTCATATGAAATCGCCAGCCGTCTTACCACGGGTCATCTGTATGGCTTTGATCAGGATACCGACGCTTTAAAAGCGGCAGGGGAGAGATTGTCAGAGTTTACTGATAGAGTTACCACTATTCACAGTAATTATGAGTTTATGAAAGAGAGATTAGCTGAGCTTGGAGTGACCGGAGTGGATGGCATCATGCTCGATCTTGGAGTATCAAGCTTTCAGTTAGACGAAGCCGACAGAGGCTTCACATACAGAGTGGAAGACGCACCTCTTGATATGCGAATGGACAAGGACAATCCAATGACTGCCGCAGATATTGTTAACACATACGCGCCAGAGGATTTGGTAAAAGTTCTATATGCATATGGGGAGGAGAAGTTTTCAAAGCAGATAGTTAAAAATATCGTGAAGGAACGCGAAAAGGCACCAATACTTACAGCGGGTCAGCTTAATAAGATTATCGCCGAAAGCATTCCAAAGAAGGCACAGGTTGGTCAAGGGCATCCATCAAAGAGGACCTATCAGGCACTTCGAATAGAACTCAATCGTGAGTTGACAGTGCTTGAGGATCACATCGATGACATGATTGATTTGTTAAATCCAGGCGGGCGACTTTGTATCATCACATTCCATTCATTGGAAGATCGCATCACAAAGGTAGCCTTCAAGAGAAATGAAGATCCATGTACATGTCCAAAGGATTTTCCAGTATGTGTATGTGGCAAGAAATCAAAAGGTAAGGTTATTACTAGAAAACCTATCTTGCCTAGCGACAAGGAGCTAGAAGAGAACTCTAGATCCAAGAGCGCAAAACTTAGAGTATTTGAGAAAGTTAATTAAATCTTGGAAACAAGGTTTGCAGCACATGATATGAGCTTACAAATTTTACTAGTTTTAATTTGCAAGACATTTAAGGAGTTAAGGTATGCAGGAGTTAAAGACTTATTACTATCAACAAGGAAACGCGGTTAGAAAAGAAGAGTCTTATGCAAGACCTGCCAGGAGACTGCCTACTCGTGAACAGCGTGAGTGGGAAAGACGAGAGGAGGCAGCTCGCAGGCAGAGAATCACAGACAGAAGACGAGCTGCGGCTCTTAGACGAAATAGATTATTAACAGGTTATATGATAGTAGCAGTTATTTTCACAGTCGGAATGCTAGTTGGCTATGTTGGCTTACAGACAAATGTATCATCTAGAATGAACAATATTTCCAGATTAGAGAGCCAGTTATCATCGGTAAAGGCTGATAACAAGGCGGCCGAAAGCAGAATTGCCACTACTACAAATCTTTCTGAAATAAAGGATAAAGCCATAAAGGATTTGGGGATGGTGTATGCAACCAATAGCCAAATAGTGTATTATAGTGTAGATGGTTCTGATTACATGAGTCAGTATCATGACATTCCTTAGAGAGATTGATTACTGTTATGGCTACAAACAATAAAAGGCGAAGGCTTAAACCTAATAATAAAATTTTAAAAAGAATGCAACGGAAACTCTGGTTAGTGTTTGGAGCGGTTTGTATTCTTTTTGTCGTTCTAATAGGACGAGTAATGTACATCCAACACAGCAGTGGGGCTAAATACGAAAAGATAGTCCTATCTCAACAGGACTATGACAGCACTACAATCCCATTTCAAAGGGGTGACATTGTAGATGCTAGAGGCACAGTGCTTGCAACTAGCGTGGATGTATACAATGTTATTTTGGATTGTAAGGTACTTAATGCCAATAAAAAGGAAGACCCAGAAAAGGATGGAGTTCGTTCCACAATCAAGGCGGTGGAGCAATGTTTCCCAGAAATCGACATCGATGTTATGAAAAAGCAGTTGGAGGATCACCCTAAATCTGAGTACTACATTTTGGCTAAAAAGGTTCCTTACGAGGAAATGTCCGCATTTCTCGAACTCAAAAAATCAGACGAATACAAGAAAAAAATCTTCGGCATTTGGTTTGAAAAGGAATACATCAGACAGTATCCATACGATTCATTGGCGGNNATGGCGCCTGCCACAATCGGCTATGCCAGCAGTGGTAATGTTGGCGTAATTGGTCTTGAAAACAAGTATTCCAACGTGCTTAATGGTGTCAACGGTCGTACATACGGCTATCTCAATTCCGACAGCAATCTAGAGCAGACAACCATAGATGCAACCAACGGAAGCAACATCATCCTTTCTTTGGATGTAAATATTCAGGCGGTTGCCGAAAACGCCGTCAAAAAATTCAACGAAGAGACCGTTGCTCAGTGGAACAAGGATCATCCTGATGACCCTAGAGGTCTTGGTTCCAAGCATACTGCAGCGTTGGTTATGAACCCTAATACTGGCGAGATTCTTGCTATGGCGCAGTACCCAGGTTTCGACTTAAACAATCCTCGTGATTTAACTCCATACTTCACCAAAGAAGATATTGAGGCTATGGACGAGACTCAAAAGATGGATGAACTAAACAAAATCTGGCAAAATTTCCCAATCACCTACACATACGAGCCAGGTTCTACTTTCAAGCCTTTTACTGTGTCCATGGGACTTGAATCAGGAGCCCTAAACGGCGATGAAACATACTTCTGTGACGGTGGTGAGCTAGTTTCAGGTTATCCTGATGTCATCCACTGCGTTGCTTGGAAAAAGGGTGGTCACGGTCAGCAGACAATCGCTGATGCGTTATCAAACTCATGTAACGATGCTTTGATGCAGATGGTTAGAGTTATTGGTCCGGATACCTTTTCAAGCTATCAATCGATATTTGGTTTTGGTCAAAAAACTGGAATTGACTTGCCGGGTGAGGCAAGTACAGCTGGTTTAATATATAGCCAAGGCGATTTGAAGCATGCGGTCAATCTTGCAACCAACTCTTTTGGGCAGAACTTCAATACAACTATGGTTCAGTTGGGTTCAGGCTTTTGCTCGATAATCAACGGTGGCAATCTTTACGAGCCACATTTGGTTACCAAGATTACTGATTCAAACGGCAACACAGTATCAGAAATCGAACCAACACTTTTAAAAAAGACGATATCTCCAGAAGTCAGCGAAATAATGAAGGGATATCTTGAATATGTAGTTTCTGATGGTACTGGTTCTTTGGCTGGAGTAGAGGGCTACAGAATCGGGGGAAAGACCGGTACAGCCGAGAAGCTACCACGTAAAACAGGGCGCTACCTGGTATCCTTTATAGGATTTGCTCCTGTAGATAATCCTCAGGTAGTGGTATATGTAATCGTTGATGAGCCACAGGTTGACGATCAGGCTCACAGTAATTTTGCTCAGGGAATCGTACACGACATCTTTGCCCAGACACTTCCATACTTGGGCATTCAATCATCCCTCTCAGCAGAGGAGGAGGCCCAGGCGGCAGCTTCTCTTACAGAGCAAGCTCAAGCTCAGGCGGCAGCAAATTCTCAGGTTGATGAGGCGGCAGGCGATACACCTGCAGGAGAAGAATCTACCGCAAATCCGGAGGATGAGCCGGAGGATGAGATTCAATAGAATAATTGGTTAGAGAGAATTGGAGTTATATTATGTTAGAGATATTTGTACCTATGATGGTTGCGTTTATTATTGTTTTGGCAGTGGGACCAGTGTGTATCCCTCTTCTTAGAAAGCTCAAAATGGGAAACACTGAGAGAGAATACATAGAGGAGCACAAGCGCAAGAACGGCACACCATCAATGGGCGGAATCATGTTTCTTTTGGCCTTTTTGGTTTTAGGTCTTTTCTATGCAAGAAAAGCGCCTCACATCTATCCAATCATTTATTTGACAGTTGGATATGGCGTGTTAGGTTTTTTGGATGACTTGCTCAAGGCTTTAAAGCGCAGTTCTGACGGATTAAAAGCATGGCAAAAGATGCTGGGGCAGCTTTTACTTACAACAGGCTTTGCTGTTTATATGGCTAAGTTTTCAGATGTATCCTTAGAGCTCAGATTACCTATTACAGGAGCACTTCTTGATATCAAATGGCTTGCAATTCCTCTTTTATATCTTGCTGTTCTTGGTACAGTTAATGGTGCGAATTTTACAGACGGTTTAGATGGACTTGCAACATCAGTTACACTTGCAATAGCTGGATTTTTTGGACTTGTGTCAATTCAATTGTCTCCAGATATCACTCCTGCAATTGCCGTTATGATTGGCGGTTTGTTTGGATTTTTAATGTATAATGTTCATCCAGCCAAGATTTTCATGGGCGATACAGGCTCACTAGCCCTTGGCGGATTTGTTGTGTCAGTTGCTTATATGCTTCAGATGCCGATATTTATCATTATTGTGGCTGCGATTTATCTTGTAGAGGTGTTGTCTGTAATGCTTCAGGTTGGGTATTTCAAGCTTACTGGAGGTAAGCGTATTTTTAGAATGGCACCAATACATCACCACTACGAGCTTGGCGGATGGTCTGAAGTAAAGGTAGTAGCAGTGTTTACTACGGTTACGATTTTTCTATGTGTTTTTGCATATTTTTTAGTATAGATTTTGGGGATTATAAATGGTTAGAGAGTCTGAGTTAGCTGCATCGAGGAAAGCGGCAAAGCAAAGAAAGAAAATTAAAAAGCTTTTGAATTTTGATTACACACTGCTTTTTATTGTAATCTTCATTCTTGCTTTGGGGCTAGTTATGCTCTACAGCACTTCGGCTTATGCCGCAGCACTAAAGCGAGGTAATTCAGTGTACTATCTAAAAAAGCAGCTCATAGCTTCCATGCTTGGTTTTGTGGGCATGTTTTTTACCACCAAGATTGACTACCGCAGATGGGCTGCCTTGGCTTGGCCAATCTATCTGGTGGCAAATGTTTTATGTATACTGGTTATTTTTGTAGGTACAACCCTCAATGAATCATCAAGATGGCTTAATATCGGTGGTATTTCTGTGCAGCCTTCTGAGATAGCAAAGGTAGCTGTTATCATTTTATTGGCTAGCATCATAGATAGAGCGCCAAAGGCTCAGAGGAATTTCAAGGCTTCCATAATGACCTTGGCTTTAGTTTTGCCAATCTTCACAATCGTAGGTTACAATAACCTTTCGACAGCGGTAATCATCATGGGAATTGCCTTTATCATGATTTTTATAGCATCACCAAAGCTATGGCATTTTGTTGGAGCCGCAGCCGGGGCGCTTGTACTAGTTGTTATTTATATTGCACTTGCAAGCTATCGTGCCGGACGTATCGACGCCTGGCTTCATCCTGAAAACTATCTTTCTAGTTCAGGATTCCAAACCTTGCAGGCTCTTTATGCAATTGGCAGCGGTGGATTGTTTGGTAAGGGTCTTGGCGGAAGTATGCAAAAATACATAGTTCCAGAAGCTCAAAACGATATGATTTTCTCTATTATCTGTGAGGAGCTTGGTGTATTTGGTGCGGTTTGCATTATTCTTTTGTATATTTTGATGCTTTACAGACTGCTATTTATAGCAAGTCATGCAAAGGATTTATTTGGTTCATATATTTGCATTGGAATCATGGGACATATTGCAATTCAAGTTGTTCTTAATATTGCGGTTGTGACCAATTCAATACCAAACACAGGTGTCACTTTGCCGCTTATCAGTTATGGCGGAACGTCGGTGGCAATCCTGCTAACAGAGCTTGGACTGGCACTCAGTGTCTCCAAGAACATGGATTTTGAAGACGATTAAGGATTTATACAGGGGTAGATAAATGGCTAGAGGGCGTAGAAAAAGACGGCGCATTGGCATAGGTCTTATGATAATTGAATTTATTCTTGGGCTAGTTATTTTGGCGGCTATTCTTGGCGCTGCGGCATATTTTCTCTGCCCGCTCAAATCCGTAAAGGTTAAGGGGACAGATCTTTACACCCCAGAGGAAATACAAGGATATATTCTAGACGACAAGTATTCATCAAATGCAGTTTACGCATTTTTAAAAAATAAATTTATGCCAAAGGGAGATGCTGAATTCATCGAGTCGTTTGAGGTGAAGCTTACAGGCATGAATTCAGTCACCATACAATGTAATGAAAAGCCTATATTAGGCTATGTATATGAGGAGGATGGAAAATACATCTACTTTAATTACAACGGTCGTATTGCCGAAATCAGCGAGACATTTGTTGACCGAGGGTACATGAAGGTAGAAGGGGTTACATGTAAAAAGCCTAAAGTGGGGGAAAAGCTCTCTATCGGTGAATCTCAGATTGGCTATCTGACTTCACTAATCAAGATTCTGAGAAAGAATGATTTGATGCCAAATGCAATTTCTTACGACGATAATGGGTACATAACACTTCAATATGATACCTACAGAATTGCGCTTGGAAGTAGTGTGTATCTTGAGGAGAAAATCCAACGTATGATATGGATACTTCCTAACATCGAGGGTATGGCTGGAACACTACATCTAGAGAAATTTTCAAATCAAAACACAGATATTGTGTTCGAGAAAGATGTTGCGGCAGAATAATAAAAGTCATTTTTTTCTCAAAAAAGGTTGCTAAATGACCTGAAAAACTATAATATTATAATAGTAATTTTCAATTTTAGAGATTTTTTGACCTCCCGCAGAGGTATGCATAATAAAAGGAGGATATGGTTTTGATTAACATTACGACTGATGAGACAGGTGCACCTGTCAGAATCATTGTTGTTGGCGTAGGCGGAGCCGGCAACAATGCCGTGAAGCGTATGGTTGAAGAGGGTATTGGGGGAGTTGAATTTATTGGAATCAACACTGATAAGCAGGCACTTGATTTATGCAAGGCGCCTACTCTTTTAGCTATAGGTGAGAAAACAACAGGAGGAAAGGGTGCCGGAGCCAACCCAGAGGTTGGTATGCGCTCAGCCGAGGAGAGCGCTGAGGATATATCTTCAGCTATTAAGGGTGCAGATATGGTATTCATCACTTGTGGTATGGGTGGTGGTACTGGTACAGGTGCTGCTCCGGTTGTTGCCAAAATCGCCAAAGAACAAGGCATTCTTACAGTAGGTATTGTTACTAAGCCTTTCCAATTCGAAGGCAAGCCACGTATGAACAATGCCTTAAACGGTATAGAGCGCCTCAAGGAAAACGTTGATACACTCATCGTTATTCCAAATCAAAAGCTTGTAGAAATCTGTAACAAGAGCATGGGCATCGGTGAGAGCTTCCGTATGGCTGATGGTGTTCTCCACCAAGCTGTTCAGGGCATTACAGATCTTATCACCAAGAATTCACTTATCAACCTTGACTTCGCTGATGTTCAGACAGTCATGAAGGATAAGGGCTTAGCTCACGTAGGTATCGGTTCTGCCAAGGGCGACGAGAAAGCTCTCGAGGCTGTCAAGGCCGCTGTTGCTTCTCCACTTCTTGAGACAAGCATCCAGGGTGCTACCGATGTTATCGTCAACATCTGTGGTGATGTTGGTCTTAACGATGCCAACGAGGCTACATCTTACGTACAGGATATGACTGGCGCAGATGCCAATATCATTCTTGGTATCACTGTCGATGAGAGCATGGACGACGAGGTTTCTGTTACTGTTATTGCAACAGGCCTTGGTGAGCCAACTGCAGTTCCAGCAGGTTCATTCCGCAGCACATCTGGTATGATGTACAATTCTCAGCCTAGACAGCAGTCTAGTGCAGATTTACTTGCAGGTATGCGTGGCAATGCAGCTCCTGCCGGTCAAACAGGTGTCACTAACACGCCACCAGTTGTTGGCAATAGACCAGCTGCCGCTGCAGCATCCCAGGTTCAGCGTACTGTCACACCAACTGCTCCAACCGAGAGTACTGTACCAGAGCTCAACATCAAAATGCCTGACTTCATGAACTCAATCAAGAAGGGCAACAATTAAAGATTTGTTATTTCGGAGACTCGCTTTTGCGGGTCTCTTTTTTGGTTGCTAGAGAAAAATTTCGAAAAATTTTTTGGTGAAATGGAAAAAAAAGAAGATTTTTATTGATTATATATATGTGGCGATGAAAATTGCCAAGAAATAGTTATACGAGATAAGGAGGACAATAATATGGCTAAAACAGCACGTCAGAAATTAAATGAGAATGGAAGTAAATATAACGATATATTCAATGCGTTATTTCAAATTAATAATGGACAGGAGGCATTAATAAATAATCAAAAATATGATGCTCTTAATACAGCGCTTAATGAGTTGAATACTGATTTTAAAAAATGCTATGATTCATTGTTTAAGAAATTGAAGGAATTGGATGAAGAAGTTCGCAAAATGAATCTAGATAACGTAGATTTTGAAAAAATAGATAAGACGCTTAATAGCTATCTAGAAAAGATTTTGAGTGAATATAGAGCAATAGAAAAAGACGCTAGGAAGGGGCGTTTAGATAGTAGAGCGGAAATTCATGTGTCTAAACTAAAAGAACTAAAAGAAGGTTTAGATTATAAAGTTTATATAGATGCTGAGGGTGTAAGGAAAGAGATTAATGACACAAGGAAGATTCTTGGCAAAATAGATTCTGCAATTGATACATGTAAGGTTTTGAACTATTTTTTAGAAAAAACTGAAGCCTATAAAAGTTATTTGGAATGTAGAAAGTATCTCATAGAAAATAACTATGAAGTCGGGGCGTATAAGAATAAGGATATAAAAGCATTAAAAAATAATATCAAGGTAAGTAAAAGATATTTAAATTACTGTAAGAAAATAGAATCTGATGTTATTAAAATTTCTAATTTTAAAAGAAATTGGAAGAGATATAATAATGCATATTCTATTTATCATAAGGAAATAACGCCAAGGTTGGATTCTAATAAGCATTATATGCAAGCTACCCTACGGAGGGCTGAAAATTTATATGATTCATTAATAGATGATTCTAAAATGGTAATTAGAAAAAATGAACAAATTTTGAGGAACTATATTGACAATGCAACACGAAATGAATGTAACATAGAAAATAGTATATCTTTGAATAATAAAAATACTTATTCTAAGAATAGGAAAGAATTGAAAAACCTATCGAAAAAAATAGATAGGGGAGAAGTGCTTTATAAAGAAGATATGGAGCAGATAGCTTTGAGCATTAATGAGAGTAAAAAAAGAGACATTGGTCCTGACGAAAGTCATGCAATTGAAAATTTTCCTGAGCCAGCCATCCCTTTGGAGCAAGGAGCAGAAGTAATAAATAATAGCAAAATAAATAATAGCAAAATATATAATAGCCTAGCAGAAATTTCGCCTGAATATTGGAACGAGGTTAGTCTGGCAAAAAATTTTTCAGATAGGTCTGCACTTTTTAATGGATCTTTTTATGAACGAAACGAAAAAAATATGCCAAACAATGGAAATATATTTGGTAGAAACATAATTGATGTTAGAGGACATAAAAATTCGCAAGAATCTAGTCCAGTTTCTACGCGAAATATTTAAATCATCTGTAATCATCATTGCTATATAACTGGAACTTAACGTGGAAATATGTTACAATCTCCCATTAGAGAGAATTTATCGCATAATGAGAATTGAGAACGCATAAGAGAAAGGATTTATTTTGAATTCTCAATTTGAAGGAAATAGGTACAACGAGAGAACTGGTTCGGCTAATTCACGGACCAATAGGGGAATAAATAATTTTGGATACCCACCATCTTATGATAGCTATGTACGACCTGATTCATCTTCTGAGCGAAGGTCAGGTGGTGGAAAGGCTGGTGGATCCAACAAACAAATAGATATAAGTATTTTAAGTAGCGGCAGCTATACGAGAGAGAATTCAAATCATAGTAGCGGCAAGTCAAGCGTTGGAAAGAGCAAACCAAACCCTACTAGAAGCACAAGTAGATTTTCCAATAGAAATGCAAAGTCTATAGATTTGGATCTCAGCAAGCTGAATTTTGACAACCTTGGTGGAACTAGAAATAACACTTCTGCTCAGGTGTCTGCGCAAGCTACAAATCAGGAAATCGATTCGAAATCTAGTAGGAATCCTTACGATTTAGAGGATGAGGCCGTAGATTTCAAGAGCCTTGATGACAAAGCCAAGGATTACTATAGCGACTACGTTAAGCCTGCTCCTAAGAGGCAATCTAATTATGCCAATAGAAGTTCTAGTGCTAATAGAAGTACTAGCAACAGTAGGCGTAAAGCACCTAGTCGTGGCGCTAATTATGGATATGGTGGCGCGAGACGTTACAACTCAAATCCAAAGTCAAACAAAAACAAGCCTTCCCGCAAGAACAAAGGCGGATCTATTGGAAGATTTTTGCTTATTTGTGTTGAACTTGGAATACTTGCGTGCATGATTTATGTTGCCAAAAACTTTGTGGTTGAACGTATCGAGCAAAACATGGATCCTCTCAAGATAGCTCAAGAAACAGAGCTTCCAGATTGGATTGATGTTGATCTTATCGACCAAGGTAATCCATCAAGATCAGGAGAAAAGCTTGATGGAATCAATGATATAGTGGTTCATTACGTTGGTAATCCTGGAACTACTGCAAAGCAAAATCGTGATTTCTATAACGGTTGGCAGTCTGATGTGTGCTCACACTTTTTGGTGGGAATGGATGGGGAAATAATCATGTGTATCCCTCTCGACGAAAAGTCTGCTGCAAGTAACCACAGAAATCATGACACAATTTCGGTAGAGGTTTGTCACCCAGATGCAACTGGTGAGTTTACAGAGGCTTCCTATGAAAGTACTCTTAAGCTTGTTAGATGGCTTATGGATGAATTCCACTTGGATAAGGATCATGTTATTAGACACTACGATGTCACCGGCAAGGAATGCCCAAGATATTTTGTAGATCATCCCGAGGCATGGGAGAAGTTCAAGAACGATTTGTAATGTTTGATTACAATTTGACTTTTTATTGAAATTCTTATTGACATGGTCAGTTTGCCGTGATATATTTACTTCAACAAAATAAAGCGATTAAACCGATGAGGGAGAGAAGTACCTCTTCATGATGCCTAAGCTTTTAGCGAGAGAGAGCTGCGATGGTGGGATGCAGTAGGATAGTGATTAGGGAATGGACTCCGGAGGGCGTGAGGAAATGTATTATTCATGCAGAGTATTTCACGACGTGAGGCATACGTTAGTTGTCAGGGGTATGTTGGTATCCTGTTAAGAGCATGATTTATCATGAATCAAGGTGGCACCGCGGATTAGATTATTCGTCCTTGATAGAAACCTGAGGTTTCTATCAAGGACTTTTTATTTTGCCCCTCATCAGTCTGCTTCGCAGACAGCTTCCCCCTCAGGGGGAAGCCAGAAGACAATTCGCTTCAGCATTTTACAAGGGAAGCGAAGTTTGAAAGGAGAAACATTATGATTAAAGAAGCAATCGAGAAAATCGTTAGCAAGGGGGATCTTACATACGATGAGGCCTATGCTGTTATGAACGAAATCATGGATGGCGAGACATCTCCAACTCAGAACGCAGCATTCTTGGCAGCACTTTCTACAAAGAGCACCAAGGCTGAGACAACAGATGAAATTGCTGGTTGCGCAGCAGCTATGAGAGAGCATGCGGTCAAGGTTAACATAGGCATGGAGGTATTTGAAATTGTTGGAACAGGCGGAGACAACGCTCACAGCTTTAACATTTCTACTACTTCAGCGCTTGTTGCAGCTGCTGGTGGAATGAAGGTGGCAAAGCATGGTAACAGAGCTGCATCTTCACTTTGCGGTACAGCAGATTGTTTGGAGGCACTTGGTGTTAACATTGGACAGGATCCTGAAAAGTGTGTTGAACTATTAGATAAAGTTGGAATGTGCTTCTTCTTTGCTCAGAAGTATCACACATCAATGAAATATGTTGGACCAATCAGAAAGGAACTTGGATTTAGAACAGTGTTCAATATTCTTGGACCACTTACCAACCCAGCAACTCCAAGCATGCAGCTTCTTGGTGTATACGATGAATACTTGGTAGAGCCACTTGCTCAGGTACTCATCAATCTCGGCGTTAAGCGCGGCATGGTTGTATACGGAATGGACAAGCTAGATGAGATTTCAATGAGCGCTCCAACCAAGGTTTGTGAGATTAAGGATGGATGGTACAAAACATACATGATTGAGCCAGAGGATTTTGGGTTTGAAAAATGTACTAAAGACGATTTAAAGGGCGGCACACCAGAAGAAAACGCCAAGATTACACGAGCAATCCTTGGTGGAGAAAAGGGACACAAGAGAAATGCAGTACTTATGAATGCAGGCGCATCTCTTTACATCGGTGGAAAAGCAGAAAGTTTTGCTGATGGTATAAAGCTTGCAGGCGAAATTATCGATTCAGGCAAGGCTCTTGAGACACTTGAAAAGTTCATCATTGTAAGCAACGAAATAAAGGAAGATGCAGAGGAACAAAATGGAAAGACAGCAAGTGGCGCTTGCTAATCAGATATACAGACTGGAGTTAATATGACTATACTCGATAAGCTTGCTGACCATGCAAGGGAGCGTGTGGCGGCAGCCAAGGCAATAAAATCATTGGAAGCGGTCAAGGCTCAGGCCTTAAGTCTTTCAAAAGGAGAATTTGAGTTTGAGAAAGCTCTTAAGAAAAATGATATTTCTTTTATATGCGAGTGTAAAAAGGCATCACCTTCCAAGGGGATAATCGCAGAGGAGTTTGATTATCTTACAATCGCCCAAGAATATGAAAAGGCAGGAGCAGATTGTATATCGGTTTTGACCGAGCCAAAGTGGTTTTTGGGAAGTGATGAATATCTTGAACAAATCGCAAATACGGTAAAGATTCCTTGCATCAGAAAGGATTTTACCATTGATGAATATATGATTTACGAGGCAAAGATTCTTGGGGCTAAAGCGGTACTTCTTATATGCGCCATCCTCTCGGAGTCGCAAATCAGAGATTACATCAAAATATGTGATGATCTAGGGATTAGCGCATTAGTGGAAGCTCACGATCAAGCCGAAGTTGAACAGGCAATCAGAGCAGGAGCCAGAATCATAGGTGTTAATAATAGAAATCTTAAGGATTTTTCGGTTGATACAGGCAATAGCAGAAAGCTTTGCAAGATGATTCCAGAGGATATTATCTTCGTATCTGAAAGTGGAATAAGTGGAGCAGAAGATATTCAAGCCTTAAGGGAAGCAAAGGTTGATGCAGTACTTATTGGCGAGACCCTTATGCGAGCCGAGGACAAATCGGCAAAGCTCAACCAGCTTAAAGGTATTTAATAATATTAATACATTTTATGGGTTTTTATTTCAGCTGATTATAAATTAATTAGTTATGACTAGAATGAGGAAGGGATAACATGACAACAATTAAGCTTTGCGGCCTCACACGAGAGGCAGATATTCAAAAGGCAAATGAATTAAAGCCAGAGTATATAGGTTTTGTTTTCTATGAGAAGAGCCGACGCAATGTTACAAGACAGCAGGCAAAGAAACTCAAAAGCATGCTTAATCCAGAGATTAAGGCGGTGGGAGTTTTTGTAGACGCCCCAGCGAAAGAGGTTGAGGAGCTTTTTGAGGAAAATATTATTGATGTGGCACAGCTTCACGGGCATGAGGATGAAAACTACATCAAAGAACTTATGGACAACAATATTCCTGTAATCAAGACCTTCAAGGTAGATGCGCCAGAACAGGTTAAGGCAGCGGAAAAGTCAGCGGCCGACATGATAATGTTTGATGCGGGAAACGGTGAAGGTAAAGCCCTTAATTGGAAGCTTCTTGAAGATGTTGAGAGGCCTTTCATCCTTGCAGGCGGTCTCAATCAAGAGAATGTAGCCGAGGCTATTGAAGCAGCAAAGCCTTATGGTGTTGATGTTAGCTCAGGCATCGAAACCGACAAGCTTAAGGATGGACATAAAATGAAAGAATTCGTAAATGCGGTAAGAGAGGATAAACCAGTGACTAAGAGTAAAGGAAGATTCGGAGTTCACGGCGGACAGTATATTCCAGAAACATTGATGAACGCTGTAGAAGAACTTGAAGAGGCATACAATCATTACAAGAATGATTCAGAGTTCAATAGAGAACTCCAAACTTTATTAGATGAATATGCAAATCGTCCTAGTCTTTTATACTATGCTAAAAAGATGACAGAGGATTTGGGAGGTGCCAAGATTTATCTCAAGAGAGAGGATTTAAATCATACTGGTGCCCACAAGATTAACAACGTACTAGGTCAAGCGCTTCTTGCCAAAAAGATGGGTAAGACAAGACTTATTGCAGAGACAGGTGCAGGTCAGCACGGTGTGGCAACAGCAACAGCTGCGGCTCTTCTTGATATGGAATGTGTAATTTTCATGGGAGAGGAGGACACCAAGCGTCAGGCGCTTAATGTATATAGGATGAAGCTTTTAGGTGCAGATGTAGTGCCAGTTACAAGCGGTACAAAGACACTTAAGGATGCTGTTTCAGAGTGCATGAGAGAATGGACAACAAGAATCGATGACACACACTATTGCCTTGGTTCTGTAATGGGACCTCATCCATTCCCTACTATCGTTCGTGATTTCCAATCATTTATTTCAAAGGAATCAAGACAGCAAATATTAGATAAAGAAGGCAGACTTCCAGATGCAGTTATTGCTTGCGTAGGCGGCGGAAGTAATGCTATCGGAAGCTTCTATCACTACATAGGTGATGAAGGTGTTCGCCTAATCGGATGTGAGGCTGCAGGTCGAGGCATCGATACATTTGAGACAGCAGCAACAGTCAACGTTGGTAAGGTTGGTATTTTCCACGGCATGAAGTCATATTTCTGTCAGGATGAATACGGACAGATAGCACCAGTATATTCAATCTCTGCTGGTCTTGACTACCCTGGTGTAGGTCCAGAGCATGCTTACCTTCACGATATTGGACGTGCTGAATATGTGCCAATCACAGATGATGAGGCAGTTGAGGCATTTGAATATATCGCTAGAACAGAAGGTATAATCGCAGCCATTGAATCTAGTCATGCCATAGCATATGCAATGAAGCTTGCTCCAACAATGAGCAAGGATCAAATCATCGTTGTTACAGTATCCGGTAGAGGTGACAAGGATTGCGCTGCTATCGCTCGTTATAGAGGGGAGGATATCCATGAGTAAGATTACAAAAGCATTTGAAAACAAAAAGGCCTTTATTCCATTTATTACATGTGGAGATCCAGACCTTGAAACTAGTAAAGAAATTATCAAATCACTTGCGGCTAACGGAGCTGATTTGATTGAGCTTGGTATTCCTTTTTCAGATCCAACTGCAGAGGGACCAGTTATTATGGCTGCTAATATCAGAGCGCTTAAAAATAAAGTGACAACAGACCATGTATTTGACATGGTTCAAGAAGTGAGTACTCAGGTTGATGTGCCACTTGTATTTATGACATATGCAAATGTTGTTTATTCATATGGCATCGAAAGATTCTTTGGAAAGTGTCAGGAAACTGGCATTTGTGGAATCATCCTGCCAGATGTTCCTTTTGAGGAAAAGGCAGAATTCGAAGATGTAGCCGCAAAGTACGGAGTAGAGTTTATCTCTATGATTGCTCCTACATCAGAGGACAGAATCGATATGATTTCTGCTGATGCCCACGGCTTTATCTATATCGTATCAAGCCTTGGCGTTACAGGAACTAGAAGCGAGCTTAACGGCAACATCAAATCTTTGGTTGACAGAGTTCGCAAGAATACAGACATCCCAACAGCTGTTGGCTTTGGTATCTCTACACCGGAGCAAGCTGCTGAAATGGCAAATATTTCCGATGGTGCCATCTGTGGCTCTGCCATCGTTAGAGTTATTGAAGAATATGGTAAGGACGCGCCAAAGCATGTTGGCGAGTTCGTAAAGACAATGAAAGAGGCTTATTATGTTTCCTAGTTTAGAAGAAGTACTTGAAATAGCTAAAACAGGGGACTATAAGCGTATCCCTGTGGCAATAGAAATGTTGTCAGATGGCTTTACACCAATCGAGGTTGTTAGAATCCTCAAATCTGCAAGCCATCAGTGTTATCTGTTGGAGAGCGCAAGTCAAACAGAGACATGGGGAAGATATTCATTTTTGGGATTTAACCCAAAGCTAGAGGTGACATGCCAGGATGGTTTGTTATCCATCAAAGAAAACACAGATTCAGGCAAGGTCTTGGTAGAGGAGCGCAAGGTTGCCCATCCAGGTCAGGCACTTAGAAAGATTTTGCAAGATTACAAGAGCCCAAGACTAGAGGGGCTACCTACCTTTACTGGTGGTTTAGTAGGATACTTTTCTTACGACTACATCAAGTACAGCGAGCCAAAGCTCAACCTTGGAAATCACGGAGAGGATGATTTCAAGGATATGGACTTGATGTTGTTTGACGATGTTATCGCTTTTGATAATTTCAAACAAAAGATTTTCCTTATTACAGGTGTGCAGGTTTTAGATGCCGCTCAGTCATACAACGCGGCAAAGGCTAGACTTGAATACATCAAGAACTTATTAAAGACAGGCGATAAGCTGGAGTTTGCACCATTGAAGCTTCAATCTGAGATTACTCCAAAGTTTACCAAAGAAGAGTATGGTCAGATGGTTACCAAGGGAAAGAACTACATTAAGGAAGGAGATATCTTCCAGGTGGTACTTTCTAATCCTTTGAGTGCCAAGGCAGAGGGAAGCTTGTTTGACACATATCGTTTGCTCCGTGCAAGTAATCCATCGCCTTACATGTTTTATTTTTCTAGTGATGACATCGAAATCGCAGGTGCATCACCAGAGACACTTGTCAAAGTTGAGCAGAAAAAGGTTAGCACATTCCCACTTGCTGGAACTCGCCCTCGTGGCAAGGACAGAGCAGAGGATGAGGCTCTTGAAAAGGAATTGCTTGCTGATGAAAAGGAGCGTGCTGAGCACAACATGCTTGTGGATTTAGGCCGCAACGATATTGGCAAAATCAGCAAGCTTGGTTCTGTTTACGTTGAAAAGTACATGGGCATAGAGCGCTATTCTCATGTTATGCATATTGGTTCTACAGTTGTTGGAGAGCTTGCAGACGACAAAGATGTTATCGATGCAGTTGATTCTATCCTTCCTGCTGGAACGTTATCTGGTGCACCTAAATTTAGAGCGTGCCAGATTATCGACGAGCTAGAACAAAGCAAGCGTGGTATCTATGGTGGCGCTCTTGGGTACATCGATTTTACAGGTAACTTAGATGTATGCATTGCCATTAGACTTGTGTATAAAAAGACTGGTGTGATTTGCATTCGCTCTGGGGCTGGAATAGTTTATGACTCTGTTCCAGAAAAGGAAGCGGAGGAATGCATCAACAAAGCAAAGGCAGTAGTTAATGCCGTTAAGACTGCAGAGGGAGGCTTGGAATGATTTTACTTATAGATAATTACGATAGCTTCTCCTACAATTTGTTTCAGTTTGTTGGGGAGATATCATCGGATATCAAGGTTGTCAGAAATGATGAACTTACAATAGAAGATATTGAAAAACTTGCACCTACTCACATCATCATCTCGCCAGGTCCTGGTCGACCAGCAGATGCAGGGATTTGCGAAAAAGTAATAGAGCATTTCGCAGGTCGCATACCAATCCTTGGTGTGTGCTTGGGGCATCAGGCAATCTGTGAAACCTTTGGTGCAACAATAACCTATGCTAAAGAGCTGATGCACGGCAAGCAGTCAGATGTAGAGATCGATAACAGCTGCATCATATTTGACGGATTGCCAGAGACAATAAAGGTTGCTCGCTATCATTCTTTGGCTGCAGAAGAAAAAACCTTGTCAGATTCTTTAAAGGTTATTGCCACTGCAGACGATGGAGAAGTCATGGCAGTAAAGCACGTAGATTACCATATTTACGGGCTTCAGTTCCATCCAGAATCAATTTTGACACCAGATGGAAAGACCATGCTAAACAATTTTATGAAAAAAATTTCACTTTAGTGTGAAAAAGTGCTTGCATTATTTTAGATATCATTGTATAGTACTACACAGGACAAAGGCGTCTAAACAAATTCCCATATTGGGAGTTTGTTTAGGCGTCTTTTCGTATTTTTGGAAGGAGTTAGAACATGGATAATCAGCAACAGGGCTTATATAGCCCCCAATTCGAGCACGATAATTGTGGTATAGGAGCAGTTGTTTCTATTAAGGGAATCAAAACTCATCAAACAGTATCAGATGCTTTAAAGATAGTTGAGAATCTTGAGCATAGAGCAGGTAAGGATGCCCTTGGAGAAACTGGTGACGGTGTTGGTATTTTGCTTCAGATATCACATAAGTTTTTCTCAAAGGTAACAAAGAAACTCGGTATCAAAATTGGCGGTGAAAGAGACTACGGTGTTGGCATGTTTTTCTTCCCAGCTGAAGAGCTGAAAAGAAAACAGGCAATGAAGATGTTTGAAATCATCGTTGAAAAAGAAAACTTGGAGTTTTTAGGTTGGAGACAGGTTCCAATTAAGCCAGAGATTCTTGGTAAAGCAGCAGTTGAGTGTATGCCATATATTTGCCAGGCATTCATCAAGCGCCCGGCGGACACACCGAAGGGATTGGATTTCGACAGAAAGCTTTATGTTGCACGCCGCGTGTTCGAGCAGACAGCTGAGGATACTTACGTTGCATCACTTTCAAGTAGAACAATCGTCTACAAGGGAATGTTCTTGGTTAACCAGCTTAGACTTTTCTTTGAAGACTTACACGACGAGGATTACGAGTCAGCTATTGCAACAGTTCACTCAAGATTCTCTACCAATACAAATCCTTCATGGGAGCGTGCCCATCCAAATCGCTTCATTGTACACAACGGTGAGATTAACACAATCAAGGGTAATGCGGACAAGATGCTCTCTCGTGAGGAGACAATGGTTTCTCAGGTGCTTGAGCCTGAAATGTCAAAGATTACTCCAGTGTGCAATCAGGCAGGTTCGGATTCAGCCATGCTTGATAACGCTCTTGAGTTTCTTGTAATGAATGGCATGCCACTTCCACTTGCTGTTATGATTACAATCCCAGAACCATGGGTTAAGAATAAGGCAATGGATCAGGCAAGAAGAGATTTCTATCAGTACTACTCAACAATGATGGAGCCATGGGATGGTCCTGCATCAATCCTATTCTCAGACGGAGATATCATGGGTGCTGTTTTAGATAGAAACGGTCTTAGACCTTCAAGATACTACATCACAGATGACGACAGACTCATCCTTTCTTCTGAGGTTGGTGTACTTGAGGTTGAGGAGAGCAAAATCAAGGTTAAGGATAGATTAAAGCCAGGCAAGATGCTTCTTGTAGATACAGTTCAGGGTCGTTTGATTGACGACGATGAGCTCAAGGCTACATACGCTGGCAGACAGCCTTACGGTCAGTGGCTTGATGCAAATCTTACCACTCTTTCTGATATCAAGATTCCTAACGAATCAGTTCCTAAATACACCAAGGAAGAGCGCGACAGATTACAGAAGGCATTTGGCTATTCATACGAAGAGATAAAGGATTCTATTCTTCCAATGGCTTTAAATGGTGGCGAGAACACAGGAGCAATGGGTATCGATGTGCCTATCGCAGTTCTCTCAGATCATCATCAGCCATTATTCAATTACTTTAAGCAATTGTTTGCGCAGGTAACCAATCCACCAATCGATTCTATTCGTGAGGAGATAGTTACTGCAACTACAATATATCTTGGAACAGCCGGCAACGTCCTAGAGGAAAAGGAAGCAAACTGTAACATGCTTCAAATCAACAATCCTATCCTTACCGTTACCGATGTGATGAAGATCAAATCTATGAAGGTTCCTGGTCTTCGCGCAGAGACAGTTCCAATTACATACTACAAAAATACTTCATTAGAAAAGGCTATAGAGCATTTATATGTAGAGGTAGATAGAGTTTACCGTGAGGGTGCCAACATCATCATCCTTTCAGATAGAGGTGTTGATGAAAACCACGTGGCAATTCCATCACTTCTTGCAGTTGCTGCTGTTCAGCATCATTTGGTACAGACCAAAAAGAGAACAAGCCTTTCAGTTATTCTTGAGTCAGGTGAGCCAAGAGAAGTACATCACTTTGCAACATTACTCGGTTACGGTGCTTCAGCAATCAATCCTTATCTTGCACAAGAGACAATCGGTGAGTTGATCGAAAGAGGTCAGCTAAAAAAGGACGAGCATGCAGCTATTGACGCATACAACGAGGCTGTAATCACAGGTATCATCAAGATTGCATCAAAGATGGGTATTTCTACTGTTCAGTCATATCAAGGTGCCAAGATTTTCGAGGCAATCGGTATCAGCTCTGATGTAATCGACAAGTACTTCACTGGTACAATCAGCCGTATAGGCGGTATTGATATCGACGATATCCAGGCTGACGTGGAGATGCAGCACAGCAAGGCATTTGATCCACTTGGACTTTCAGTTGACGATACACTTGATTCTAGAGGTCAGCACAAGATGCGCTCTGGAGCTGAGGAGCACATGTACAATCCAGCTACAATTCATCTTCTTCAGCTTTCTACAAGAACAGGTGATTACAACACATTTAAGGAATATACAAGCTTAGTTACTAAAGAGGACGAAATCAGAAATCTTCGAGGATTAATCGATTTCAAATATCCTAAAAAAGGCATTAGCATCGACGAGGTTGAGTCTGTAGATTCAATCGTTCAGAGATTTAAAACAGGTGCTATGAGTTACGGCTCTATCTCAAAGGAAGCTCACGAGACAATGGCTATCGCTATGAACATGCTTCATGGTAAGTCAAACTCTGGTGAAGGCGGAGAGGAAGAAGAGCGTTTCACAGTTGGAAAAGATGGGTTAAATAGATGTTCTGCAATCAAGCAGGTTGCATCAGGTAGATTTGGTGTTACCAGCAAGTATCTTGTTAGCGCCAAGGAAATTCAAATCAAGATGGCTCAGGGTGCTAAGCCAGGCGAAGGTGGACATCTTCCTGGCAAGAAGGTATACCCTTGGATTGCAAAGACTCGTCTTTCAACACCAGGTGTATCTCTTATTTCACCACCACCTCATCACGACATTTATTCAATCGAGGATTTGGCTGAACTCATCTACGATTTAAAGAATGCCAACAAAGATGCACGTATCTCTGTAAAGCTCGTTTCGGAAGCTGGCGTTGGTACTGTTGCATCAGGTGTTGCAAAAGCAGGTGCCCAGGTAATCCTTATCTCAGGATATGATGGTGGTACCGGTGCAGCTCCAAAGTCATCAATTCACAATGCAGGTTTACCATGGGAACTCGGTCTTGCCGAAGCGCATCAGACTCTTGCCATGAACGGATTGCGTAACAAGGTAGTAATCGAGACAGACGGTAAGCTTATGAGCGGTAGAGATGTCGCTATTGCATGTGCACTTGGTGCTGAGGAGTTTGGTTTTGCAACAGCTCCACTTGTAACTATGGGCTGCGTAATGATGAGAGTATGTAATCTCGATACATGCCCTGTAGGTATAGCAACTCAAAACCCTGAGCTTAGAAAGCGTTTTGCTGGTAAGCCTGAATACGTTGTAAACTTCATGCGCTTTATTGCACAGGAGCTTCGCGAATACATGGCTTTACTTGGATGCAAGACAGTAGACGAGCTCTGCGGTCGTTATGACTTACTCAAGCTCAAGGATGTGGATGCATCTAAGCGCTATAGCAAGGTTGATTTATCAGCTGTAGTGTCTAATCCAAATCCTTATGAGAAGATTGTATATAACAAGAAGAATGTTTTCGATTTCGAACTTCAAAAGACTATCGATGAAAAGGTACTTTTGAAGAAGCTTAAATCTGCAATCGAAAAGGGTGAAAAGGGTCAGGTTGATACTCACGTTTCAAACATCAACCGTTCACTGGGAACCTTACTCGGTGCAGAGCTTACAAGACGTTTTGGAGAATCTCTTGAAGAGGATTCTTATGTTATCAATTGCCAAGGTGCAGGTGGCCAGTCATTTGGTGCGTTTGTACCAAAGGGACTTACACTTCGCTTAGAGGGCGATTCCAATGACTACTTTGGTAAGGGATTGTCTGGTGGTAAGCTTGTTGTTTACCCATCAGCTAAGGCAACCTACAAGCAGGATGAGAATATCATCGTCGGTAACGTTGCTTTATACGGTGCAACCTCTGGGAAGGCATTTATAAACGGTGTTGCAGGTGAAAGATTTGCCGTTAGAAATTCAGGCGCTACAGCAGTCGTAGAGGGCTGCGGTGACCACGGTCTCGAGTACATGACTGGTGGTAGAGTTGTGGTGCTTGGTACTACAGGCAAGAACTTTGCGGCTGGTATGTCTGGCGGTATCGCATACGTCTTAGACGAGGATGCAACACTATACAAGAGACTTAACAAGTCTATGGTAAGTCTCGAGTCTGTCACAGATAAGTACGATGTCCTTGAGCTTAAGGGAATCATTGCAGAGCATGTAGCTGCAACAGGTTCAGTAAAGGGCAAAGAGGTATATGACAACTTTAGTGAATATTTGCCTAAATTTAAGCGTATTGTGCCATTTGATTACAAGAAGATGATGCAGACAATTGTCCAAATGGAGGAGAAGGGTCTTTCATCAGAGCAGGCACAAATCGAAGCATTTAATGCACTTAATAAGTAGGAGGAGTTGCAATGGGAAAGCCAACAGGATTTTTAGAATATGAACGTGTAGAGGCTAGTGCAACTAGTCCTCTCGAAAGAATAAAGAACTTTAATGAATTTCATCAGCCACTTAGCCGTGAAGAGCAGCAGCGTCAAAGCGCGCGCTGCATGGATTGTGGCGTACCATTTTGCCAGTCAGGAATGACTATTAAGGGAATGACATCAGGTTGTCCTCTTAACAACCTTATCCCTGAGTGGAATGAGCTTGTGTATCAAGGAAACTATGATATGGCATACGCAAGACTTCATAAGACCAGTAATTTTCCAGAGTTTACTTGTAGAGTCTGCCCAGGACTCTGCGAGAAGGCTTGTACATGCGGTCTCAACGGAGATGCTGTAAGCACAAAAGAAAACGAAAAGGCGATAATCGAATACGCATATGCCAATGGATTGGCAGACGCCAAGCCACCAGTACAGCGCACCGGTAAGACTGTTGCTGTAATCGGTTCAGGACCTTCAGGTCTTGCAGTGGCTGACCAGCTCAACAAGAGAGGTCACAAGGTTACTGTATACGAGCGCAATGACAACGTAGGTGGATTGCTTCGTTATGGTATCCCAAACATGAAACTTGAAAAGCAGATTATCGACCGCAAGGTCAAAATCATGGAAGAGGAGGGAGTTAGCTTTACAGTTAATGCCAATGTAGGTGTTGATGTAAAGGCTAAAGACCTTGTTTCTAAATTTGATGCTGTAGTTTTGTGCTGCGGTTCATCAAATCCACGTGATATAGACGCAGTAGGCAGAAAGGATGCCAAGGGTATCTACTTTGCTGTAGACTTTTTGACATCCACAACAAAATGCCTCTGGGCTAATGATATGCAGCTTGTAGATGGTCAGTACATCTCTGCCAAGGGCAAGGATGTTATCATCATCGGTGGCGGTGACACAGGAAACGACTGTGTTGGTACAGCCATCCGTCATGGCTGCAAATCCGTGACACAGCTTGAGATGATGCCTAAGGCACCAGATACTCGTGCTGAGTCCAATCCATGGCCTCAGTGGCCACTTGTGTGCAAGACAGACTATGGTCAGGAGGAGGCTATTGCCAAATTCGGTCATGATCCACGTGTGTACACAACAACGGTTAAGGAATTTAAGACAGATAAAAAGGGCGAGTTAAAGTCTGTTGTTCTTGTTTCTCTTGAGTCTAAGGTAGACAAAAAGTCTGGAAGAAGAATGATGGTCCCTGTTGAAGGCACAGAAAAGGAAGTGCCTTGCCAGCTTTGCCTTATAGCTGCAGGTTTCTTGGGCTCAGAAAAATATGTCGTAGATGCATTTTCTGTAGATGTTGATGGACGTACAAATGTTGCCTCAGTTTCACCAAGCAGCTTTGCAACAAAGGCTAAGAAGGTATTTACTGCAGGTGATATGCACACAGGACAATCCTTAGTTGTAAAGGCTATTAGACAAGGCCGCGACTGCGCTCGCGAGGTGGATGAATTCTTGATGGGATATAGTAATCTTTAGAAATAGAATCCCTAAGGAATGCTAAATTAACGGCATTTCCTTAGGGATTTTTTCATTTGCCAGGAAAATTCTATCTTGTATTTTCTAAAACAATATCTTTCTTTATACAATCTTAACATCATTCTTTAACCCTTAATGTCATCTTATTTTTTTTGAATATAAAATCTATCATTAGAAAAATGACTGGAGGTTATTAGGATGTCTGCTTTTTCAAAACTGAAAGAAAAGCTTTCACCATTTCAAATTATAATAATTGGATTTGCAGGGACGATTTTATTTGGAGCAATGCTTTTAATGCTTCCTATATCAGCCCAAAGTGGTCAGTGGACTTCCTTTGGAAAATCACTTTTTACTTCAACATCCGCGGTATGCGTTACTGGACTTGTGGTAGTTGATACTGCATCCTATTGGTCAGATTTTGGCCAGGCAATAATTCTTGCGATGATACAAATTGGAGGATTAGGAGTTATTACAGTAACGTCCTTCTTATATTTGCTGGTGGGACGAAAGATTGGTCTTATGCACAGGCAGACGATGCAAAATGCTTTATCCGCTCCACAACTGGGAGGCATGGTTAAGTTGACTAAGTTCATCATTATTACCACCGTTGTAATTGAGGCTCTGGGGGCCATTTGTATGTTCCCTGTGTTTATACCAAGATATGGTGCCAGGGGGGCCTGGATGTCTGTTTTTCATGCTGTATCAGCCTTCTGCAATGCTGGATTTGACCTTATGGGAGATGAGACAGGGCAATTTAGCTCCCTTACAGCCTTTGGTGGAGATGGCTATTTTAATACAGTTGTATGTCTTTTGATTGTAATGGGGGGAATAGGTTTCCTTACCTGGGATGATATTCTTACAAAGAAAACTCATATCAAGGAATATAGAATGCAGACAAAGGTTATTTTAGTAACTACTTTTATTTTGATAGCTTTGCCAGCTTTATTCTTCTTTTTTGAGGACTTTGCAAAGGAGCCCCTGGGGAGAAGAATCTGCTTGTCTATGTTTCAGGCTATCACCCCAAGAACTGCAGGTTTTAATACCACCGATTACAGTAAGATGTCTGATGTGGGAAGATCCATCACCATGCTTCTAATGCTTGTAGGGGGCTCTCCGGGTTCTACTGCCGGAGGAATGAAGACAACCACAATAGCAGTTTTATTTGCTAATACAATAGCAGTACTCAGAAGACGCCAGAGTCCAAACTACTATGGCCGAAGAGTGGACGATTCAATTGTAAAGAACGCTTCAGCAATACTATTTTTGTATGTGGGCTTTGCTATGATTTCGGAGATTATCATCAGCATAATAGAGGGCCTGCCTATGCAAAAATGTCTTTTTGAGACAATTTCCGCAATTGGTACCGTGGGACTGTCAATGGGCATAACTCCAGGATTGTCAGCTGCTTCAAGAATAATACTTATATTGCTTATGTTCTTTGGAAGAGTAGGCGGTTTGACGATTATATATGCGGCCTTCTCCCATAAGGATAGTAGTATATTGAAATACCCAGTAGAAAATATAACCGTAGGATAGGAAAGTGTGTTATGAAATCAATATTAATAATAGGACTTGGAAATTTTGGAATGATGATTGCCAAGAAGGTTCACGAGTTGGGCCATCAGGTTATGGCAATTGATATAGACGAGGAAAAGGTTAATGAGGCCCTGTCTTATGTTACAAACGCTTTAATTGGTGACAGTACAAATGCCAGCTTTTTATCTTCTCTTGGAATCAATAATTTTGATGTATGTATTGAGACTATTGGGAGCAATTTTCAAAACTCCCTTGAAACCACATCTCTGTTAAAGGAATTAGGTGGAAAAATGGTTGTATCAAGGGCAAATAGAGAGGTTCAGGCAAAATTCCTTCTTAGAAATGGAGCGGATGAAGTAGTTAATCCTGAAAAGCAGATTGCCAAGTGGACAGCTATTCGTTATACCTCAGATCATATTTTGGATTATATAAAGCTTGATGACAATCATGCTATTTTTGAAGTTGATTTACCTGAAGAATGGATTGACAAGACAGTGAATCAAATTGATATTAGACAAAAGTATGGAATCAATATTATGGCCATCAAAAAAGATGGGCAGATGAATTTGACCATAACGCCAGATACTATTTTTGAAGAACAGCAGACACTTCTTGTTCTTGGTGAACACAAAGCAATTCAAAAGTGTTTTCATATTTGAAATGAGGTATATGATGTTTGTAGTAGTATTAATTATTTTTTTGTTATTTCTTTTTTTGTACGGGTTATACATTATGAACAAAGTTGATAGGTTCATCTACGAAAATCAAAAGGCAAAAAAGGATGAGATAGTGCTAAAAGGTCCATCATCTGTTAAAATAGCTGGTAACATTCCTCTTAAGGAAATAGATAAAGAAATAGACAAGTTTAAGCAGACACACCCAAATTTTGAAGTTATCCTAAGAGAAGAATCAAATTGAGAGTAGGAGAAAAAATGGGCTCAAATCCTTTGACAGCAAGTGGAGTAGCAGAGCATGTGTTAGTCTGCTTATCTCCATCCCCAACCAACAGAAAGATTATAGATGCGGCTTCCAATCTTGCCCATGCATTTCAAGCTCAATTTACAGCTCTCTATGTGTCTAAATCCCAGGAGGATTCACTTCCACCCAAGGAGCAGAAGAGACTGCAGAACAATACTAGATATGCAGAAGACAAGGGGGCTACCATTGCCACAGTTGTGGGGGACAATATATCTCTTCAGATTGCTGAATATGCAAGGGTTTCGGGAGTTACTAAAATAGTAATAGGTCGAAGTAATACAAGCAGATATCGATTTTGGCAACCACAGACTGTTACAGAGCAATTGATTTCCAATGTTCCAAATATCGATATTTTTATTATTCCCGATTCAAAAACAAATATTAAAGAAAGCCGAAGAAGGCGCCTGACTCAGCAAATAACTGCTACATGGAAGGAACTTTTGGTTACAGCAGGAATTTTGATTATTATGACTGGGCTGGGACTGTGTTTTAGCTGGCTTGGATTTACCGAATCCAACATTATTACAGTATACATTTTAGGTGTGCTTTTAAATGCTATTTTAACCAGAAGTCATATTTGCAGTTTGATTAGTTCGCTGTTTTCGGTACTTTTGTTTAACTTTTTCTTTACTGAGCCAAGGCTTACACTTCATGCAGCTGAGCCTGGTTATCCAGTAACATTTGTCATAATGCTTTTGGCTGCTCTTTTAACTGGTTCTCTGGCATACAGACTTAAAGAAAACGCTTTAGAGTCTGCTCGTTCCGCATTCAGAACCAAGGTTTTGTTTGATACAAACAGCCTTCTTCAAAAAAGCAGAAGCTATGATGATGTATTACAGGTAATTGCAAATCAGGTTATTTTATTACTGGACATGGATGTGATAATCTATCCTGTTAAAGACAAAATTCTTGGACCAGGATACGTATATGCGAAGGATGCAGAGGGGGATAGTGAGCTTTCCATAGACCCATCAGAAACCCAGGTGGTCCAGTGGGTATTAAAGAACAAAAAACGAGCAGGGGCAACGACAAAAGTATTTCCAAATGCAAAAAATCTTTATTTGGCAATTCGTATAAACGGAATGGTTTATGGAATAATGGGAGTACATGTTGGAAAGAAGGCCCTCAGTTCTTTCGAATACAGTATTCTTTTATCCATTTTAGGTGAAGGTGCCCTGGCACTGGAAAACTTGGACAACGAAAAAGCTAAGGAAGAGGCCACCCTTATAGCTGAAAATGAAAAGCTTAGAGCCAATCTATTGCGGACTATTTCCCACGACCTTAGAACTCCATTGACATCCATATCGGGAAATGCCAGCAATCTGTGTAATCACTATGATATACTTGATGACGAAACAAAAAAGCAGATGTATTCAGACATATACTCTGATTCAGAGTGGTTGATAAGACTTGTGGAAAACCTGCTTTCTGTCACAAGAATAGAAAATGGAGAAATGCAGCTCAACAAGGTCTTAGACAACTTTGAGGACGTTGTTGTAGAAGCTCTAAAACATATAGATCGAAACAAATCTGACCATGAGATAAAGGTCTGCACTCCAAAGGAAATCATTATAGCCAATATGGATGCAAGGCTCATAACTCAGGTTATTATAAATATCATAAACAATGCCATAAAATATACACCTGTTGGCTCAACCATCGAAATTAAGTATGGTTATGAAGGCAATATGATTTGTGTTCGTATTTCCGATAATGGCCCAGGTATGGATGATAAGGCCAAGGAGCATGCCTTTGACATGTTCTTTACAGGACAAAACAAAATTGCTGACAGCAGAAGAAGTATGGGTATTGGTTTGGCATTATGTAAATCCGTAGTGGAAGCCCACGGCGGAAGTATTTCTGTTACAGACAATGATCCTTCGGGATGTGTGTTTACGTTTTATTTGGAAAGAGGAGATGTGTCAATAAATGAATAGATTCCAGATACTGATTGTGGAGGACGATGCTCCTATTCGAAATCTAATTTCGACTACATTGAAAACACATGACTATAAATATTTGTTGGCTAAAGATGGGGCAGAGGCTCTTCTTCAGGCATCGACCCACAGTCCTGATGTGGTATTTTTGGATTTAGGACTTCCTGATATGGAGGGCGTTGAAATAATTAAAAAGATTCGAGAATGGTCCAATATGCCTATAATTGTCATTAGCGCCAGAAGTGAGGATGAGGATAAAATCGAGGCCTTAGATGCTGGGGCAGACGATTATCTTACCAAGCCCTTTTCAGTGGAGGAGCTTTTGGCCAGACTTCGTGTCATGCAAAGAAGAATTGCCCTTTTACAATCGGACGATGAGATTGGAGATAGTCCAGTTTATACAAATGGCAATCTAAAAATAGATTATGTTGCGGGTTGTGCCTATAAAGGTGACGAAGAAATCAAGCTCACTCCAATAGAATACAAACTTTTATGCCTACTGGCTCAAAATACAGGCAAGGTTCTTACTCACACCTATATCACCCAAAAAATTTGGGGCAGTGCCTGGGACAGCAACGTGGCTTCACTCCGTGTGTTTATGGCCACTTTAAGGAAAAAAATAGAGGCCGACGAAGAATCCGTATCCTACATTCAGACCCACATCGGAATAGGATACCGTATGCTTAAAGTCTGAAAAAATATGTCACTATTCACCGTGATTCATTAATTGGCCCCGCCTTGTTTCTAACGGCACCTGGGGCCACGCGGTCTATACTAAGCCTGGCCACCTGCCTCCAGCCTCCAGGCCACCCTGGCTGTGCCAATTGAGCTAAGATTGTAGTTTTTCTTATGCCTAAGCTGTCACTTCTCATGGCTGTCCGTTCATCGATTTTACAATTTGAAGGGAATGTGTGCCTAAGGTGGACACACTGAAAACCTAAAAAAGCATCCACAACCTATACTTAGGATAATTGCTTTGCAAATTCCATTTGCTAAGAGGAATATAAAAGTGGTTTTCGTATATATAGTCACCAATGCACATTCGACGTCCTGTCTCAGCGTGCATTTTCAGCCGCCATCCGTGGCGGCTGATGACTATATATTTCGAAAACCACTTTTTATTCCTCTAAGCGCATTCCAATGCGCCGCAATTATTCCTAAGATAGGTTTGTGGATGCTTTTGTTAAATATATATAGTGTCCACCTTAGGCACACTTTCCCGGCAAAATTGTAAATAGTTGAACGAACAGCCTGAAACAGAAAAGTGACAGCAGGCATGTAGAAAAACTAAATCTTATGCGACGGCACAGCCAGGGTGGCCTGGAGGCTGGAGGCAGGTGGCCGGGCAGAGCCTGAAGTGGTGGGGCCCCAGGTGCCTAATTGCGTGAGTAGAGGCGGGCGGGGCCAGTGTTACTCCAATGTGAATAGTGACATTTTTAAAAAAAAAATAAAAAAAGTTGTTGACATCCTTTAGGCAAAGTTTTATTATCATATACAAATTTAATCAATCAAACGACAAAGGCGTCGGAAATGAAACATACAAGTTTCGTTTTCGGCGCCTTTTTTGCTTCATAGGAAATTACTTGTCAATCTCCTATAAAGCAAAATTTATTAAAAAACTGGGAAGGAAAAAGATATGTGTTCAATAATGGCTTTGAGCAAATGCCACATGGATATGAAAGATTTTGAAGAGGCATTTGCTAAGACGGTATCGCGAGGACCTGATATGCAAAAGGTTATTACAATCAGCGAATCGGTCCTTGGATTTCAAAGATTATCAATTATGGGTTTGACAGAAACAGGAATGCAGCCCTTTGAGTTAGACGGAAATTATGTTATCTGCAACGGCGAGCTGTACGGCTTCAAACCAGTTAGAGACGAGCTTAAAGCGGATGGATACAAATTCCTAAGCGATAGCGATTGCGAAATAATCTTGCCAATGTATCGCAAATACGGTTTGAAAATGTTTGAAAAGCTTGATGCGGAATTTGCAATGGTTATCTACGACAAAGAGATAGATGATTTGGTGGCAGCAAGAGATCCAATTGGAATCAGACCTTTGTTCTACGGATATGACAGTGAAGGTTCGATAATGTTTGCTTCAGAGGCAAAAAACTTGGTAGGACTTACCGATGAAGTAAAACCATTCCCACCTGGACATTACTACTACAAAGGAATGTTTGTTAGCTACAGAGACTTATCTGTTAGACAGCCATACAGCAAAGACGGCGTAGAGGAAGCGGCAGCCAAAATCAAAGAGCTTTTGGTTGCAGGTGTTGAGAAAAGACTTGATGCTGATGCACCGGTTGGTTTTCTACTTTCAGGTGGACTTGATTCATCACTTGTATGTGCCATAGCAAACAAGATGTTGGATAAGCCAATCGAAACATTCGCAATCGGAATGAATGAGGATGCAATCGATTTGAAGTACGCCAAGGAAGTTGCAGATTACATCGGTTCAAATCATCACGAAATCATTATCAACAAGGACATAGTTCTTGAATCGTTAGAGGAAGTTGTTGCAGCTCTTGGAACATACGACATTACAACAATAAGAGCTAGCATGGGAATGTATTTGATTTGTAAAGGAATCAAAAAGCAATTTCCAGAAATAAGAGTTCTTCTAACTGGGGAGATTTCAGATGAAATATTTGGATATAAATATACAGATTTTGCTCCTAATGCAGAAGAGTTCCAAAAGGAAGCTGAAAAGCGACTTAGAGAACTTTACATGTACGATGTGCTAAGGGCAGACAGATGTATTTCAGTTCACTCAATGGAAGCGAGAGTTCCTTTCGGAGATTTGGATTTTGTGGATTATGTAATGAGCATCAATCCTGAGATCAAAATGAATAAATACAACAAAGGTAAATACTTACTTAGACATGCATTTGAGGGAGATGACTACTTGCCATACGACATACTGTTTAGAGAAAAGGCAGCCTTTTCTGATGCGGTAGGACACTCAATGGTTTATTACCTTAAGGAATATGCAAATAAGCTATATTCCGATGATGATTTAGCAAATGCAAAACGCAAATACGAATATAGAGCACCATTCACAAAGGAATCGCTTCTCTACAGAGATTTGTTTGAAAAATATTATCCTGGCCAGGCACCAATGATTGTAGACTTCTGGATGCCAAATAAAAGCTGGGAGGGATGCGATGTTGATGACCCATCCGCACGAGTTCTTTCTAACTACGGAGCTAGCGGAATCTAAAGCCTTCCCCTTGGGGGGAAGGTGGTTCGAAGAACCGGATGAGGGGAAACCTAATATCAATTATGAAATGAAAATCACAAGGAGGATTAATTTTTATGAGCAAGGTAACAGAAATTTTTGGAAGCATGGTATTTAATGATGAGACAATGAAAGAACGTCTCCCTAAAGATGCTTACAAAGCCCTTAAAAATACAGTAGAGGAGGGACGTCCACTTGATAGAGAGTTAGCAAATGTAATCGCTCATGCTATGAAGGAATGGGCAATCGAGCTTGGTGCAACACACTTCACTCATTGGTTCCAACCAATGACAGGTGTTACAGCTGAAAAGCATGATTCTTTCATCCAACCAGAGGAAGGTGGAAAGGTTATTATGACTTTCTCAGGAAAAGAGCTAATCAAGGGTGAGCCTGATGCGTCTTCTTTCCCTTCTGGTGGTCTTAGAGCAACATTTGAGGCTAGAGGATATACAGCATGGGATCCAACAAGCTACGTATTCATTAAAGATGGTACACTTTGTATCCCTACAGCATTCTGTTCATATTCAGGTGAAGCACTTGATAAGAAAACTCCATTGCTTCGTTCAATGGAAGCGCTTGACAAGCAGGCAGTTAGAATTCTTAAGCTCTTCGGTCACGATGATGTTAAACGCGTTATAACAACAGTTGGACCAGAGCAAGAATATTTCCTTATAGACGAAGAGATGTACAACAAGCGTCCTGATTTAATTTACACAGGCCGTACATTGTTTGGAGCTAAGCCTCCAAAGGGACAGGAACTTGATGATCACTATTTTGGAACAATCAAACCAAGAGTTTCTGCTTTCATGAAAGAGTTAGACGAGGAGTTGTGGAAGCTGGGAGTGCTTGCAAAGACAAAGCACAACGAAGTGGCTCCAGCTCAACATGAGTTGGCACCAGTGTTCTCAACCACTAATATAGCAACTGATCATAATCAATTAACCATGGAAATGATGAAGGTCGTTGCCAAGAGACATGGCATGACATGTTTGTTACATGAGAAGCCTTTTGCAGGTGTAAACGGCTCGGGCAAGCACAACAACTGGTCTATTTCAACAGATACAGGAGTAAACCTGCTTGAACCTGGAGCAACTCCTTCCCAAAACGTCCAGTTTTTATTGTTCCTAACTGCAGTTATTAAGGCTGTAGATGATTATCAGGAATTGCTCCGAGTATCTGTTGCTTCTGCTGGAAATGATCACAGACTTGGCGCTAATGAGGCACCACCAGCAATCATCTCTATGTTCATTGGTGATGAGCTTGAAGCAATCGTTGAGTCAATCATCGATGGCAAAGATTATCACGATGTTAAGAAAAAGAAGATGAGCCTTGGCACATCAGTTGTCCCAAGCATCTCGCAAGATACAACAGATAGAAACAGAACATCACCATTTGCCTTTACAGGTAACAAATTTGAGTTCCGTTCACTTGGTTCATCTGCATCAATTTCAGGACCAAATATTATTTTAAATACAATCGTAGCGGAAATACTTGAGCAGTTTGCTACAAAGCTTGAAAAAGCTAAGGATTTCGACAAGGCAGTAAATGAGCTTATTAAAAAAGAGCTTACAGCTCACAAGAGAATCATCTTCAACGGTAATGGCTATGCACCTGAATGGGTTGAAGAGGCAAAGAAGAGAGGCCTTGCAAATCTTGTATCAACAGTTGATGCTCTACCAGCATTCGTTGCCAAGAAGGCTATAGATGTATTCTCTAAGCATAACGTATTTACGGAGCAAGAGCTTTACAGTAGATATGATATTCAGCTTGAGAATTACTATAAGGCAATTGACATCGAGGCTCTTACACTTGATTCAATGGTTAAGAAGGATATCATGGCAGCGGCTAATGATTATCAGTTCACTCTTGCTGAAACACTTAACGCAAAGGCAGCAACAGGTCTTAAGGTTGATTCTACAGTCGAGAAGAAGCGCTTAGAAAGTGCTTCAAAGCTTACAGCTTCTATGGACAAGCGTCTTGCGAAGCTTGAGAAAGACATTGAAAAGGCTAAAGACCTTACAGATACATATGATTTGGCTAAGTTCCATCACGATGTAATCTTTGCAGATATGAACGAGGTTCGTGAGGTTGTGGATGAACTTGAGACAGTAGTTCCAAGTGACATTTGGCCATATCCAACTTATGGAGAGATTCTTTATTCAGTGAAATAAAGATATCCCCTCATCCGACGCCTTCGGCGCCACCTTCCCCCAAAGGGGAAGTTTTTAAAAATAATATACTTTGTACAAAGGCGTACATGAATTAGATTAGATCTAGTTTATGTGCGCTTTATTACTTTCTAAGAAATCTCATTTCATAGAAAGCAATATACGAGCTTTGCTCGAAGAAGGAGGAAATTTTTTATGGAAGAATATTCAAGCTTATTATTTGGAGTGTGGTTCCTGATTGGTGCTGCGCTGGTTTTCTGGATGCAGGCAGGTTTTGCTATGGTGGAGGCCGGTTTTACCAGAGCTAAAAATACAGGTAACATCATTATGAAAAACCTTATGGATTTTTGTATTGGTACTGTTACATTTAGTTTGTTAGGTTTTGGTTTGATGTTAGGTGAAGATACATTGTTTGGTCTTGTAGGTATGCCTACACTTGGTGTTTTCACTGATTATGCGAACTTCGATTGGAGCAATTTTGTATTTAACCTTGTGTTCTGCGCGACAACAGCAACAATCGTAAGTGGTGCTATGGCTGAGCGTACAAAATTCGTCAGCTACTGTGTATATTCAGGTATCATTTCACTTGTTATTTATCCTATCGAAGCTCACTGGATTTGGGGTGGCGGCTGGTTAGCACAGCTAGGTTTCCACGATTTCGCTGGTTCATGTGCAATCCACATGGTTGGTGGCATATGTGCTCTTATTGGTGCAAAAATCCTTGGACCTCGTATTGGTAAGTTTAGCCGTGACAGCAAAGGTAAGGTTACAAAAGTAAATGCTTTCCCAGGTCACAACATCGCACTTGGTGCACTTGGTGTATTCATTCTTTGGTTAGGTTGGTATGGATTCAATGGTGCAGCTGCAACATCACTTGATCAGTTGGCATCAATCTTTGTAACAACAACAATTGCTCCTGCAGTTGCAACATGTACAACAATGTTATTCACATGGATTAAGTTTGGTAAGCCAGATGTTTCAATGTCTCTCAATGCCTCACTTGCAGGCCTTGTAGCCATCACAGCTCCATGTGACGTTGCAGATGCTTTGGGTGCAACAATCATTGGTATCGTTGCAGGTTTCCTTGTAGTATTTGGTGTATGGCTTTTAGATTACAAGCTTCATGTTGATGACCCAGTTGGTGCGGTTGCAGTTCACATGATGAATGGTATCTGGGGAACAATCGCAGTTGGTTTATTTGCAACTAAGACAGCTCCAGATAGTGAGCTTGTAGGTTTATTCTACGGCGGTGGATTCCACCTTCTTGGACTTCAGTTATTAGGTGTAGTTTCAGTAGGAGCTTGGGCTGCAGTTACAATCACAATTGCATTTACAGCAATTAAGGCAACAATAGGTCTTCGTGCAACAGCAGAAGAGGAAATCGTTGGTCTTGATAAGACAGAGCATGGTCTTCCATCTGCATACTCAGGATTCAACATGCTTGAGGATGACTTTGATACAGATGAGCTTGATGAAGAGACATCTAACCTTATCACTGAAACTCTTGAGGCTGCTGGAATGGCTTCGATGGATGAGGCAGTTGAGGTTGAATACGCTCCATCACAGATTAAGGATACAGGCAGACCTCGTATGACCAAGCTTGAAATCCTTTGTAAGGAACGTAACCTTGAGAAGCTTAAAAATGCTCTTATGAAGCTTGGTATCACTGGTATGACAGTTTCTCACGTAATGGGTTGTGGTGTTCAGAAGGGTGCTCCTGAGTACTACAGAGGTGTTGCTTTAGAGCCATCACTTCTTCCAAAAATTAGAGTGGACGTTGTCGTTTGCAAGGTTCCAGTTAAGGCTGTTATCGATACAGCTAAGAAGGTTCTTTACACTGGACACATTGGTGACGGAAAGATTTTCGTTTACGATGTAGAGCAGGTTGTTAAGATTCGTACAGGCGAAGAAGATTTCGCAGCTTTACAGGATGTAGAGTAATCTTCGACTAATAATAAATATAAAATAAGTATTAAAAACTATTAAATGTTTCTAAAAGTCTCTTAAATCGTTGGATATCAAATTGTAAGTTTGATAGAATTACTCGCAGCAAGACGATTTAAGGGGCTTTTTGTTCGTGGAATTTTATTATTAAAACCTTCGTCTTGTTGATGAGAAAGGAGATTTAGATTATGAAAAAAAATGTATGCTTTGCTTTATCAACTGCAATGTTAGCAATGGCACTTGTAGGTTGTGGCCAGCAGGCTCAAGTAGAAGAGCCAGAGACTGCCCCACAGGAAGAGACTCAGGCAGCTCCAGTGGAGGGTACAACAACTGAAAATACAGAGGCTGATGATACCACTTCTAAAGATGTGGAAACTGTTGATACTTCAGCTTTACCAGAGAAATATGCTTCTATAGTTGAAATGGCAGCTAAGGCTGCTGCAGGCGAGTACGGAGATGATCTCATGGAACTTGAGGACAATGGCGTTTGTACAGAGTTTGGTATGGTTCCAGGAGATACAACTGTTGGATATGCACTTAAGGATCTTGACGGAGATGGTTCAGATGAGCTTCTCTTAGGTAGAAACGGAACACCTGGTTTTGATGGATGGGATGGTGCAGTTTTCAATATCTATACACTAAAAGATGGTGAGATGTATGTCTTAGCAAACGGTGGACAGCGTGATAGTTATTTCATTGCTGAGGATGGTACAATTGGAAACGTTGCTTCAGGTGGGGCAACAGACACAGCGTACAACTACTACAAGCTTGATGACAAGGAATTGAAGCTTATTGAGTCTGTTTTCACTGCTCCTAAGGAAGGTTCAGATGAAGTAAATTGGTATTACACAGAAAAAGAGCCTTTTACCGACTTGTCTAACAAGATTTCAGAGAAGAAGTATGCTGAAATCACTGGAAAGTATTCAGCAGAAGCCATTGAATTTACACCTTTTATACAGTAAGCACTTAATATATATGTCTTTCATTCTTTTATAATTTAAACTTTTATATGAAGTCCTTTTTAGTCATATAAATATGTCTAAAGAGGGCTTTTTCTAACTTACTAAGAAGCAAGTAAGAAATATGTGTTTTAGAGTCTGAGTAAAGATTTAAAAGGAGTAAAAATATGAAAAAACGAGTATACCTAGTACTATCAGCATTGCTATTGCTAATGGTAGTGACAGCTTGTGGGAGTAATGAGACTGAAGTTAAACCAAAGCAGACAGAAGATGGCTCATCAAGAAAATCTATAAATATAAATTCTGAAGGTTTACCAGAAGAGTATTTAGAGATAGTTGAAACTGCCGCTTTATATGTTAAAGGCGAGTTAAAAGATGAGGATAAAGAAATTAAACAAACTGGTATTTCAACTAAGTTTGGAGATTTGAATATACGGTATCAATATGATTACGGCTATGCGCTTATGGATATAAATGGTGATGGGATAGATGAAATTCTGTTAGGGCATATAGACACGGGTAATGTATATAACATATATACCATTAAGGATGGAAAAGCCTTTTTAGTTGCAGCCGCTGAGGGAATGGATGACTATCATATTGCGGAAGATGGTACAATTCATTCTTGTGATTACTATCAGGATGGTGCGATAGATGTTGATGCATTCTATGATTTTGATGGTGAGAATTTAAAGTTTAAAGAAGCCATAGCAACACATATTGTTAGCGGTTTAATTTATAATTATAGGGTGACAGAAGAGGATTTCTTAGATGAATCAAATGAAGTTTCAAATGATGAGTATTTGGATTTGATAAACAAATACCCAAGTAAAGATATTGAATTTACTTCATTTATTAAGAATGACTTGAATAAAAAATAATGACTAGGGTATATTTAATAATCCCAGTCTTTATATAAAATATAATTATATGAAAGGGTAGAATAATGGCAAAAAGAACATTAGGATTATTATTAACTATCGTATTTACGTTTTCATTAATTGGTTGTGGCGCTCAGTCAAAAGAGACTGTTGAAGAGCCAGTAGAGGCCAATGTAACTGAAGACGTAGATGAAATCATTAAAGAAGAGCCAGTAAGTGAAGAAAACACTCAGGCGAATGTTGAAGAAGAGGTTCCTGAAATAGAGCCTAACGTGGATTTAGATGCTGATATGTCCAATCCAAGGATAACGATTGTAAAGCATTCATGTGAAAATAAAGATGGAAATAGGACTCGTTTTAGTGGAGAATATCCTGAAATAACTCTCTCTAATGAAATGTCTACAAAGTACCCTAAACTAAAAGACATGATTGATTCAAAAAATGATGAGTGGAAAAAGGAAGTAGATGATAGCTTTTCAGATGTGTTAAGTCAAATAGAAGAAGCATCTGATGATGATAAGGATTATTTTTATAATATGAACCATGATATATATGCATCTGTAGATAGGACTGATGGTGTTTTATTTACAATCTCTACTTATAACGAGGCGTTTACAGGTGGTGCACATCCTAGTCATTGGTATGAGAATTTTAACATAGATCCAAACTCGGGTGAAATAGTTAAGTTGTCAGATGTAATTAATGATAAGGACAAGTTTGTAAAGTTACTTATCGATAAATTGGATGAGCAAAAAATAAGCTATGATTTTGCAGATGAAATAGATAACCGACTTAAAGATAAAATTGATAAAGATAGCTTTACCTGGTCAATCACTGGTGATGGACTTCTTATTAGTTTTTCGGACTATGAGATAACAAGCTATGCGGATGGAGACCCAGAAATCTTGATAGATGGAGATGACTTAGCCAGAGTTGTTAAGCCTCAATATATCATGACTAATTCACAAGACATGTCAAAGATAGTTAAGGAAAAAGAACTTTCGACAGAAAAGATAAAAAAATAGGACACAAAATAAAGAGCAGTGTAAGGCGACTTAGATTACCTGTCGCCGAGTCACTGCTTTATTTATTATTTATCCGTTGGCTTTTGCCATAAACTTATCGTTATTTATAATGAAGCGTTCATGGGTGCCCATACCCACCATTCCTTTTTCGTCAGAGCAGACCACTTCAAAGGTAAGGCGTCTACCGTCGATTTCGATTAATGTAGCATCACAAACGATGGTTTTGCCGATGGAGCTAGGAGCTATATGGCTAACATAAAGAATGCTCCTTTCATTATAAGTTTACAATATTGATTATAGCTTATTAGTCAAAGGACAAACAGATATAAGAAAAAAAATAAAGACTGTTGACCCAAGCTTACAATTCAAAATCATAATATTGAGGTAAAATATAATGATGCGACGATGGCAAAGGGATGCTATCCCGTGATGCAACTATCTGAAGAGATGCAGTCTAAGTATCCTAAATTGAAACCTGTCATTGATAAGTTCAATATTGATTGGAAGGAAGATTTTGAAGAACATATTCCTAGCGATTTTTCTGATAATTCTCTTTCGGATTGTGATATTTACTACTGTATAGAAGCAAGTATATCTAGATTTGACGAACAGTTATTTATTGTAAAGTATGATTTATCATATGATTTAGGTGGTCCGCATGGTTATTATTTTACCTATGCGTCTGTCTATAATCCTAACGATGGGAAAATTATCAAACTATCAGATATTGTAAATAACAAAACACGATTGGCAGAAATAATAGCTCGAAAAATTTATAAGATAGATCCAGAATTTGAATATAGTGATTATTTGAATTGTATTACAGGGCAGCCTTATAAAAGCAGTGATTTAGATCAGGCAAAAGAATTATTTAAAGAAATGATAAGTGATGACGAAATCACGTGGATACTTAATGATAAAGGTCTCAATATAGTTTTTAGTGAATATGATTTGGCACCGCATGGTAATGGTGGAGAGTTTGATTTTACAATTCCATATGACGAGTTGGAAAAAATAATTAAGCCTGAATATATTATGACAAATTCTCAGGATATGGATAAAATTGTTAAAACGGAGGAGCTTCCTGTAAAGCGGTTTACAAAATAATTAAGTGGGAAATTATTGGTCTAAATCTCGACGAAAAGTCGAGGTTTAGACTTTTTTTGTGAAAATGGAAAAATGTGGAGTGTTTTTATTGAATTATATATAGAAGGGGAGTGACTGTAGATTTAATAACAAGGTAAACAAACACAAGGAGGTATGAAAAATGACAAACAAAGAAACAAAGGATAAGGCTATTGGAAAAGCGGTGCTACATGATGTTAAGCAAAACAAGAATAAGTACACTGGATTCGATGAGCTATCTGAAAAAGTTAGTGAGGAGATTAGATCTGAGAAAATCAAACAGTTTGTAGAGAGCGACTATAAAGACGAAAAAAACCGTGAGCAAATGACTAGTTTTGATGATGTTTTAGGTAGAAATATGGATCAAACTCCTACAAAACCTAGCCTAAAGTATTGAGATTTTTTTATTAAATATTCCAACTGAGTAGCTGTAAATAGCATACATCATTGAAGCCCCACTAATGTGGGGCTTCTCTTAGCTTTATCCATTTGCTTTTGCCATAAATTTATCATTGTTAATAATGAAGCGTTCGTGAGTTCCCATTCCAACTAATCCGCTTTCGTCGGAACAAACTACTTCGAAGGTGAGGCGGCGACCGTCGATTTCGATTAGAGTAGCTTCGCAGGTTACGGTTTTGCCGATTGAACTTGGGGCAGTGTGGCTGATGTTTACTTTTGTGCCCACAGAGCCAAGCCCTTCCTCAAGCTCTGGTTGGATCATTTTCCAGCAAGTCTCTTCCATAAGGGAAATCATAGCAGGTGTTGCAAATACATCGAGTGCACCACTTGTAAAAGCTTTAGCAGTATTATCTATACTTACTACCGTTTCAGCACGGCCTTTCATACCAATTTCCAACATAAAGATTGCTCCTTTCAATTAAGTTTTCACTAGTTGATTATAACTTATTATTTAAGGCATAAACAAATGAAAAGTACATTTTTCACGTAATTAATTATCGTTTGCGCTCTGAATTGACATAAAAATTACTTCGCTTTGATTGCACATTCGGCGTCCTGCCTCAGCGTGCATTTTCAGCCGCCGTCCTGACGACTGATGACTATATATTACAAGAAGCACTTTATAATTCTCTAAGCGCACTTCAATGCGACGCAATCTCACTAAGTCTATGTAGTGGAGAGCATTTAAGTATACCTTGGCTGTGGCCGCGACGTTGGGGGGCGGATTGGAATTGTAGAATGGGGGATTTTGTGGTATAATTCCGCTTTGTGAGTTAGATGAATACGGAGGAAAGTATGAAAGAAATTCTTCAGCAGATTAAGGATGTTGTGGTGGATGGCTTTAAGTCATGCGGTTATGATGAGAAATATGGGATGGTTAGTCTTTCGAACCGGCCAGACCTTTGTCAGTTCCAGTGTAATGGAGCTATGGCAGCGGCTAAGGAATATAAGAAAGCCCCTATTGCTATCGCAAACGAGGTTGTCGAGAAGCTTGGGGACAACAAAATGTTTGAAAAGTGTGAGGCATGTCCTCCTGGGTTTATAAATATTAATCTATCAGATGAGTTCATAGCATCATTTGTTTCTGGTATGGCTGATGATACAGAACGCTTTGGTGTAGATAAGGTCGTCAATCCGAAGAAGATTATGATTGATTACGGCGGACCAAACGTTGCGAAGCCACTTCATGTTGGCCACCTTCGTTCGGCTATAATCGGTGAATCGATCAAGCGTACAGCTCGTTTCATGGGCGACGAGGTCATCGGTGATGTTCACCTTGGTGACTGGGGACTTCAGATGGGCCTCATCATTACAGAGCTTAAGCTTCGCAAGCCAGAGCTAGTATATTTCGATGAAAACTATGATGGAGAGTATCCTACAGAGCCTCCATTTACTATTTCAGAGCTTGAGGAAATCTATCCTTGCGCATCTGGTAAGTCCAAGGAAGACGAAGCGTATAAAGAGGCTGCTATGACAGCTACATACGAGCTTCAGCATGGCAGAAAGGGCTATCAGGCGCTCCTTACTCATATCCTCAATGTTTCTGTAAACGACCTTAAGCGCAACTATGAAAAACTTGATGTTACATTTGATCTTTGGAAGGGTGAGAGCGATGCACAGCCATACATCCCTGACATGGTTCAGAAGATGAAGGACGATGGTTTTGCCTATATTTCAGAAGGCGCTCTCGTGGTTGATGTCAAAGAGGAGACAGATACAAAAGAGGTTCCACCTTGTATGATTCTCAAATCAGATGGAGCATCTCTTTACAATACAACAGACCTTGCAACGTTGGTATGGCGTATGAAGGATTACAATCCAGATTCTGTAGTATATGTTGTTGACAAGAGACAAGAGCTTTACTTTACACAGGTATTTAGATGCGCTAAAAAGACAGGCATCGTTCCTGCAGATAAAAACCTTTACTTCGTTGGATTTGGTACAATGAATGGTAAGGATGGCAAGCCATTTAAAACACGTCAGGGTGGAGTTATGCGTCTCGAGTACCTTCTTAAAGAAGTTGAAGACAAGATGCTTGAGAAGATTAAAGAGAATGGTACAATGAATGATGAGGATGCTAAAAAGACAGCGGCAATCGTTGGTCTTTCAGCAGTTAAGTATGGTGACCTTTCAAACCAGGCATCCAAGGATTATATCTTTGACATAGACAGATTCACCTCTGCCGAGGGTAATACAGGTCCATACATCCTTTATACTATAGTTAGATGTAAGTCTATTCTCGCAAAGGCAGGAGTTAGCAGCTTTGATGGAGCAATCCTTCCAGCACACTCAGAGTCTGAAAGAGGTCTTCAGCTAGAGCTTACTAAGTTTATGGCAGCTCTCAATTCTGCATACGAAGATATGGCTCCTCACAAGATTTGCGCGTATATCTACGATTTGGCAAATTCATTCAACAGATTTTATCATGATACAAAGATTTTGGCTGAGGAGAACGAAGAGGTTAAGGCTAGCTACTTGAAGCTTTTGTGGCTTACAAGAGGCGTTCTTGAAAAGGCTATCGAGCTTCTCGGTTTCGAAGCACCGGAGCGTATGTAATGTCAGAACATTCATTTTTACCAACTGATTTTGTTAATCGCATGGAGCGGGACTTAGGTCCTGACTTCCATGCGTTTTTGCGTTCATATGAGGAAAATAAAATATCAGCCCTTAGGTTTAATCCGGTTAAGGCTGATGAAAATGCCAAATCCGCAATGGGAGATATTCTGTTGGACCAAGTTTCATGGAGCCCTAATGGATACTATTATGATGATGAGACATCTAGACCGGGGCTTCATCCCTATCATCAGGCAGGAGTATACTATATTCAGGATGCTTCGGCGCAATTGCCAGTTGAAATGCTCGGCGTAGAACCAGGAGACTATTGCTTAGATTTATGCGCGGCTCCTGGTGGTAAGTCTACTCAGATAGCTGGATATTTAAATGGAAATGGCATTCTTGTCTCCAATGAGCCTATGAAAAATAGGGCAAAGATTTTATCCGAAAATATTGAGCGTCTTGGCATTAAAAATGCTATTGTTATATCAGAGTATCCTGATAAGCTAGCAGAGCATTTCCCAGAGTATTTTGACAAGATTATGGTTGATGCACCCTGCTCTGGAGAGGGAATGTTCAGAAAGAATCCCGATGCCTGTCGAGAGTGGTCCTTAGATTCCGTAGAAATGTGCGCAGCTAGGCAGGCGGAGATTTTAGATAGAGCATATGAGATGCTAATCCCTGGTGGCAAGCTTTGTTATAGCACTTGCACCTTTGCAAGGCTTGAGGATGAGGAGGTAGTAGAAGCCTTTATAGCGCGTCATCCAGATATGACTTTGGTGAGAGAAAAAAGGCTATGGCCCCATGAAGTCAAGGGCGAGGGACACTATGCAGCGCTTCTTGCAAAAGCTGATGATGGAAGAATCAACCTATGCAGAGATTCTAGAAGTGAAATGTCACTTAAAAAGACTAATGATAAAATGTTAAATGATTATTTAACATTTGCAAAAGAGTCTCTGGTAGAGCCGCTTGCAGATAATCTATTACTACTAAATGATTTGCTTTATCATCTACCTGAGGGATGCCCGGATTTTTCCGGATTACATGTGTTGAGAGGTGGACTGTTTCTTGGTACACTTAAGAAAAATAGATTTGAACCTAGTCATGCGCTAGCGTTAGCACTTAAATCCAACGAAGTTAAAAATACATTTAATTTATCAAAAGATTCCAAAGAAATCCAAGATTACCTGCATGGACAGTCAATCTATGGAGATGTGAAGGACGGTTGGATTCTTATTACGGTAGATGGATATTCCATTGGATGGGGCAAGGCTGTCAAGGGACAGATTAAAAACCACTATCCAAAGGGACTTAGATTGTTTTGATTTTTTCTTTCAGATAAATTTAGAATTATTAAAGTTATAGGAGACGAGCTATGAATACTACTTGGGGAATTATGGCCCACGTAGACGCGGGGAAAACCACATTATCGGAGGCAATTTTATATAACGGGGGCAAGATATCCTCGATTGGTCGTGTTGACCATGGGGATGCCTTTTTGGATACCGATACCCAAGAAAAGAATAGGGGAATCACAATTTTTTCCAAGCCAGCAGTGTTTGAGTATGCTGGCTCAGAAATGACACTTCTCGATACTCCGGGACACGTAGATTTTGCTGCTGAAACTGAGCGGGCTCTATGGGCGTTAGATGGCGCTATTTTACTAATAAGCGGCACAGATGGTGTTCAGGCTCATACTAAAACTCTCTTTGGACTTCTTTCGAAGTTCAATATTCCAACGATTATTTTTATAAATAAAATGGATATGCCAGAGGTGAATCAGGAAGAATTGCTTAGGGAACTTAAATCCGAGCTATCAGACAACTGTGTGCTTTCTACCGATGTGGAATCTATCGCACTTGCAGATGAAATGGCAATGGTCGAATTTCTTGAGGTTGGAAATCTTTCTGAGGAAACATTTGAAAGACTTGTTTTAGCTCGAAAGGTTTTTCCTGTTCTAGTTGGTTCTGCGTTGAAAAATTCTGGAGTGGAAGAATTGCTTCAGATGATGTCTGGCTTAGGGAAAGCCATGTCAGATGAATCTTTGATAGAAGAATCCCTCGGCGGTCGAGTTTATAAAATCGAAAGCCTAGGCAGGGATAGCCGACTCACCTTTATAAAGCTCACTAGCGGCAAGTTAAAGGTGAAGGATATATTGCCAACTGGTGAGAAGATTGATCAAATCCGTATTTATTCAGGCAGCAAGTTCACGCAGGTCGATGAAGCATATGCTTCTCAGGTGGTGGCTTTGGTTGGCCCAAAAGAAACCTTTGCCGGCCAAGGCATCGGTGATGAAGAAGCTAGACCTGAATTGAGCTTGAATCCTGTTTTACAGTATCAGATTTCATTTTTAGATGACACTGTTCCAAGAATCGCCTATCCAAAACTCATGGCACTGAATGAGGAGGACCCATCCCTGAAGGTGACTTGGGATGGAGCGCTAGAGCAAATTAAGCTAAATCTCATGGGCCAGGTTCAGACTGAAATCTTAGCCAAGCGAATAGAGGATGAGCTTGGTACGAAGGTTGAGTTTGAAGAGTGCGGTGTTTTGTATAAAGAAACACTCGCTGACTCCGTGGAAGGCGTAGGTCACTTTGAGCCTTTGAGACATTATGCCGAGGCCCATATTCTGATGGAGCCACTTGAAAGAGGCAGTGGAATAGTTGTGGCCACCGATGTTTCTACAGACGACTTGGCATTAAATTGGCAGCGACTTATTACAACCCATATCCTTGAAAAGGAGCACTCAGGAGTTGCAGTGGGGGCTCCTGTTACTGATGTTAAATTTACTATCGTAGGTGGTAAAGCCCACATCAAGCATACAGAAGGTGGAGATTTCAGAGAGGCAACCTATCGCGCAATCCGCCAGGGCTTCATGGAGGCTGGCACCAAGGTTTTGGAGCCATATTTTAAATTTGAAATATCCGTGCCATCGGCTCAGATCGGACGAGTGATGACAGATATCCAGGCTGCTAGCGGTACCTTTGAGGCGCCGACTGAGGTAGGTGGATTGTCACGAATTACTGGCAGAGCACCGGCTTCAACTATGAGAAATTATCAGGCTGTGCTTGCGACCTTCTCAAAGGGTGAGGGACAGATATCGCTGATTTACGATGGTTATGACGATTGCCACAATGAGGATGAGGTCATCGAATCATCTAACTATAATCCAGACAACGATGTTGAAAATCCTACTTCATCAGTTTTCTGCAGTCATGGTTCAGCTGAAATTGTTCCTTGGAACGAAGTCAAGGATCGTTGCCATGTTCCATGTCGTGAAATAACAAATGCAATTGATGAAGCTGAGCCTGTCAATGCAAAGCGAATGAATCACGATGTAGATGAATGGCTAGACCCAGATGAAATCGACAAGATACTTTACAGTGCCACTCACAGCAATCATGGCAAAAATCCCAAAAAGGGATGGCACTATGGTGACGGCAACCATGTGCGTCGCGTAGATTCCGACTATATTTACAAGGCGCCCAAAACTGTGACACCACGCGACAAGTACTTGCTTGTAGATGGCTACAATTTAATATACGCTTGGCCAGAACTAAGAGAAGTACTTGAAGTAAATTTAGATGGCGCCCGTGGCAAGCTTCTAGATATCCTCAGCAACTACAAAGCAATGACTGACTATAACGTAATTGCGGTATTTGACGCTTACAAGGTCAAGGACCACGAAGTCACAGCTTCAGATTACCTAAACATTCACCAAGTATTTACAGCTGAAGCCCAAACAGCCGATGCCTACATAGAGCGCTTCACCCACGAGCACGGCAAAAAGTACGACATCACCGTAGTCACCTCCGATGCCCTCGAACAGCTTATCATCCGTGGCGCCGGAGCCAAGCTCTTGTCTTCCCGTGAATTCATCCAGGAAGTCGAACTCAAAGCCCGCGAGCTCCGTGAAGCCTTCGACATTAAATAATAAATATGGTATTTATAAAAATCCCGTCAGCCCCCGCCGCCCCCACCGACCTCTTACAGGGGCCCTGCTGACGTCGCATAAGATTTAGATTTTCTAAAATGCTAATACCACCATCCATACATGTGGATGTTCGTTCAACTATTTACAATTCTGGCGGGAAAGTTTGTCCCTGAACGGACATTAAATATATTTAAAAGAAATAGTTCCACAAAACTAGCTTAGTAGCAATTGCAGCGCATTGAAATGCGCTTAGTGAAATAGAAATAGTCTTTTGCTTTGATTGGGCACGAGGCGCCATGGACGGCGCCGAGAGCGCGAAGGTGAAACGGACTGAACTAGAGCGCGGTGCCCAATCAGACAAAAGCTATTTCGTTATTTCACTTAGCAAATGGATTTGCGTGCAATTGTACTAAGTCTAGTTTGTGGAACTATTTTTGAAACCATAAGTATGTCCGTCAGGGACAATACATTCCCTTCGAATTGTAAAATCGATGAACGTACACCCACGGATGGTGGTATTTTAGCATTAAGAAAATCTACAATCTTAGCTCAATTGTCAGCAGGGCCCCTGTAAGAGGTCGGTGGGGGCGGCGGGGCTGACGGGATTTTAACAATAAATCCATATTTATTATTTATAATCTAGTGTAGGCTCGCGGGCTTGGGAGAATAGCGTTCTTTCGTGGAGGCGTTTATGGGGAAGGATAACTTTTACGATATGATTACGGGTCTTCCGAATATGTCTTACTTTCTGCAGCTTGCGGAGGTGGGAAAGCAGACTATGCTTAAGAATGGGGAGCTTCCAGTGCTTTTGTACTTTGATTTAAAGGGCATGAAGTTTTTCAATAGCAAGTATGGTTTGAAGGAAGGGGATATCCTTCTGAACGCTATGGCGCAGACGTTGAAGCGTTTCTTTTCGGAGGAAAACTGTGGACGTATGGGGCAGGATCATTTCGCAGTTTTTACGAAGGAAGAGGGGGTAGAAGATGTTCTGAATGAATTCTTTGAGGTGTTTAAGCATGCAAATGAAGGCAGAACTTTGCCGGTGCATGTGGGAATTTATTCTATTAGCTTCGAGGACGTGAGTATAAGTACCGCATGTGATAGAGCCAAGATTGCAAGTGATAAGGATAAGAGTAGGTATAGTTCAACCTTTACATATTATGATGAGCAGCTTCATAACCATTCAAATAGATATAGTTATGTTCTAAATAATTTCGATACTGCAATCAAAGAAAAATGGATTCGTCCATATTATCAGCCTTTGGTGCGTTCCGTTAATGGCAAAGTATGTGATGAGGAGGCGTTGGCAAGGTGGATAGACCCAGAGGAGGGGATGATACCGCCAAACGAGTTTATCTATGTACTAGAGGATGCCAGGTTAATTCATCTTTTGGATTTGCATATCTTAGAGATGGTAATTGAGGATATGAAGCTAACTCAGAAGATGGGACTGCCTATACTTCCAGTGTCGATTAATCTTTCCAAATATGATTTTCAGCTGTGCGATATTGTTGATGAAATAAATAAGAGGGTGACTGCTGCAGGAATTAGTCCTAAATATATCACCCTAGAGGTTACGGAAAGTGTATCAACCTTTGAAAAGGATTTTGTGCGCGAGCAGATTGAAAAGGTCCATGCTGCCGGTTTCAAGATTTGGATGGACGATTTCGGAAGTGGTTACTCATCTTTGAATATGCTTCAGAGCTTTGACTTTGATGCCATCAAGTTTGATATGATTTTTCTAAAAGATTTCGCAGAATCCAAAAGAAACCATATAATTTTAAAAGAATTGATACAGATGGCAATGAAGCTAGATATAGATACGGTTGTGGAAGGAGTAGAGACTACTGATCAGGCAAGATTCCTCAGGGAAATTGGTGCCAACAAGATGCAAGGGTACTATTGGGGTAAGCCAAACACCTTGGAAAACAAGCATCTGATTTGCAAAACCAGTATTGGAAATCCAACTGAGGAATTCGCGGAAACCGAGTATTATGATTCCATTAGCAAGGCTAATTTGTTGGAGCCGGATATCGAAGCTGACTATTACATCGACCCTGAGGAGTATTTTGGCCCTCATCCTATGGGAGTAATCGAGGTAAAGGATAATACCCTTAGGGTTCTTCGTTACAACAAGACCTATGCAATGTTTTTGATAAATGCCAAGTTTATCAACGAGGAGGATTTGGGAACCGGTGAGTTGTTGGTGCGTCGTACACCGGAGGCAAGCTTTATGGAGACCCTAGAGCGCTGCATCAAATCAGGAAAATGGGAGAGTTTGCAGGGCACAATAGCAGAGAATTTTAAGTCAGATTTATTCTTGAAATACATTAGCAAAAATGAAGTGACAAATGCTGTCGCTGTAGAGATAGTAATAGTGTCAATTACTACCGTTTGACATTGACAGAACCCCTGAAAATATGGTACTTTGTCACTGAATTAAATGTGTTCGCAAATACGAATTACAAAACATATTCGTTTATGGAGGAAAAAGATGAAGAAGAGATTAGTGTTAACACTAGCAACGGTTCTTTGTGTAGGTTCGTTTGCTTCTTGTGGAGAGTACAAGGATGGCGCTAAGCCAGAACCTGCCACAGAGGGAGAAGCAGTAGCTGAAGAGACAGGTAAAGTTTCTGATGCTGATGCGGCAAAGGAAGTAGCAGATCTTATAGATGCTATATATGTTCAGAAATGGACAGAGGATACTGATGCTCAGTGTAAGGCAGCCAAGGAGGCTTGGGATAAGCTTACAGACGAGCAAAAGGAACTAGTGGAAGGCGAGAATGCAGACCCTGATTATTTCGGAAGAGATACAGGTGATGCGTCAAAGGATGATCCATTAAATCAGGACGATATTGGCGAGAATGAAATTCTTGTTGTGAGCTTTGGTACATCATTTAATGATAGCCGAGCTACAGATATTGGCGGCGTTGAAAAGGCAATCGCTGCAGCTAATCCAGATTGGTCAGTTCGTCGTGCCTTTACAGCACAAATTATAATCAATCACATACAGGCACGTGACGACGAAAAGATAGATAATGTTGAACAGGCTTTAGATAGAGCTGTAAATAATGGAGTTAAGAATCTTGTTATTCAGCCTACGCATTTAATGCACGGCGCTGAGTATGATGAATTGGCAGCGGCTGTGGAAGGCTATGCTGACAAGTTCGAGTCTGTAAAGATAGCTGAACCTCTTCTTGGTGAAGTAGGCGAGGACGCAACAAAGGTCAACCCAGACAAGAAAAAGGTTGCAAGGGCTATAGTCGAGCAGGCTGTTGCAGATGGCAACTTTGGTTCACTTAAAGCAGCCAAAAATGATGGAGTTGCTTTTGTATTTATGGGACATGGCACAAGCCATACTGCAAGCGTGACTTATTCACAGATGCAGACACAGATGAACAAGCTTGGATTTGACAACGTATTCATCGGTACAGTTGAGGGTGAGCCAGAGGAGACAGCGTGTGAGAATGTTATCGCAGCTGTTAAGGAAGCTGGTTACACCAAGGTCGTTCTTAGACCACTTATGGTTGTTGCTGGTGATCACGCTAACAATGATATGGCTGGTGATGATGAAGATTCTTGGAAGTCTATGTTCACCGCAGATGGAGGATTTGAGTCTATCGATTACCAGATAGCTGGACTTGGCGGAATTGAGCAAGTTCAAAAGCTTTATGTAGAGCATACAATTGCTGCAATCAGATCTAAATAAAGGCAATTATATTTGCTGCATAATAAACAATTACTAGAAGAGGATATACAAAATTATGAAAAAAAAATTATATAGTTTATTGCTTGTTGTTGCGATGGCTGCAAGCACTGTTGCATGTACAAAACAAAGCAACGAAGCTACTAATGCAACAGAGGATACTGTAGAGCAAAGCACTTCAGATACGGCAGAAGTTGAAAATGACGATACAGCTGATGCAGAAGAATCAAAGACAGATGACGCAAGCGATGCGGCCAAGGAGTCTAAGCTTGATTTGGAGGATGGAGTATATGTAGTTGAGTTTACAACCGATAGCTCTATGTTCCACATCAACGAAGCATATGATAACAAGGCTCATCTTACAGTTGAGGATGGAGTGGGAACAGTTCACATAACTCTTGCTTCACAGAAGATTGTTAACCTTTATCCTGGCTTAGCGGCTGACGCTGAGAAGAATCCTGATGGAGTGTTGCAGCCAACTGTTGATGATGTTAAGTATGACGATGGTTCATCTGAAACTGTAAATGGTTTTGATGTGCCAGTTCCTGCAATTGATGAGGAATTTGATTTGGCATTAATCGGCACCAAGGGTACTTGGTATGATCACAAAGTTAAGGTGTCAAATCCAATAAAGGAATAATCATTTGATGAAAAAAGTGACAGCATTAGCTGCAGCCATAGCAATTTTGCTCATTGGCTGCAGCTATATTAATAATAACGAAACTGAAAATGGAAGCTATCAATGTCAGGTAAGTCTTGAAGGGGGAAGCGGTAGAGCTTCTGTAGAATCTCCTGCCAAGGTTACGGTGGAAGAGGGTAGAAAGACCGTAGAATTAGTTTGGTCTAGTCCAAATTATGATTACATGATTGTGGACGATGTGAAATACGATAATGAAGCCGAGGCTGGGGAAAACTCCGTATTTACGATACCTTTTCTAGAGTATGATACGGGATTTGATGTTGTGGCAGACACAACTGCAATGAGTAAACCCCACGAGATAGAGTACAAGATTACAGTCTATAGTCCAGGAAAGGAAAAGGATGTTGATGGCAGCGTTGATGTGGATAGTAGCCCATCCGCGGATAGGGACGAGAGTATATCTCTCGGCAAGCTAAAAAATACCAGTTCTTTGGCTCTAGAATACGCAAAGGAATATACAGTCGATTATTATTCCGATGAAGCAGGTAATGCCTATTCGCTTATAACCATTGGCAAGGATGTGGAGCCGCAATATCTTTTGCTGGGGCAGGCCAAGAACAAGCCTGACGGAGTATCTGACAATGTTACATATATCAATCAGGTAGATACAACCTACTTGGTTTCCACATCTGTGATGGATTTAATTGCAGCTATAGATGCTTTGGATTCTATAAGATTATCCGGAACTGACAAAAAGGATTGGGATATAGCAGAGGCTAGGGATAAAATGAAATCAGAAGAGATTCTGTATGCGGGCAAGTATTCTGCTCCTGATTACGAGCTTTTGGTTTCAGAAAAGTGTAATTTTGCTATTGAAAATACAATGATATATCACAATCCGGAGGTAAAAGAAAAGCTTGAATCCTTGGGAATTCCGGTGATGGTTGAGCGTTCAAGCTATGAAAATAATCCCCTTGGAAGACTTGAGTGGATAAAGCTCTATGGTTTGATTTATGGCAAGCTGGATAAGGCAAATCAGATTTTTGACCAGCAAAAGCAGCGAGTTTTAGCTATATCCAATTTAAAAGAGACAAATAAAACTGTCGCATTCTTTTCAATAGATTCAAGTGGCATGATTTCGGTTCGTAAAAACGGAGATTACATCACATCTATGATTGATATGGCAGGTGGAACTTATGTGCCAAAGGATCTTGTGGCAACGGAGGTCAATGCACTTTCCTCAATGAAAATCACCGTTGAAGACTTTTATGTGGGAGCGGTGGATGCAGATGTTCTTATCTACAACAGCACCATAGAGGGTGAGATAGATACTGTTGGAGAATTACTTAAAAAAGCGCCTATCCTTGGAGATTTTAAGGCTGTCAAAAATGATAAGGTCTATTGCTTGGACAAAGGATATTTTCAACAAAGCGCAGATGTGGCAGAATTTATAGAGGATGTAAATAGTATTCTTAATGACAATTTGGAAGATTTAAAATATATCTACAAACTTGGGGGAGCTAAGGTTGAATAGAAATTCTAGAAAAATTCTTATTTCATATGTACTTATGGTGGTTGTGCTAGTTGTATTTTTCTTTGTAAGTGTCGGTCTTGGCAGTGCAGATATCAAGATTAAAGACATTGTGAAATCATTAGTCAGTACTGATGAGGTCTTACTTGGAAAGATTATCATTTCTATTAGATTACCCAGAATTATTGCTGCCATCGTGTTGGGGGGCGCTTTGGCAACCTCTGGGGTTTTGCTTCAAATCTTTTTTGGAAATCCAATCGCGGGACCTTACGTTCTTGGTATATCTTCAGGTGCCAAGCTTATTGTAGCTCTTGTTATGGTATTTCTCTTAAGCAAGGGAGTTTACATAAACAGTATCGGCATGGTCTCAGCAGCATTTGTGGGCTCATTGATTTCTATGGGCTTTGTTATGTTACTTGCAAACAAGGTTAGAAATATGTCCTTTTTGGTTGTTTGTGGAGTGATGATTGGATACATCTGCTCCGCAATTACGGAATTCGTTATCGCATTTGCGGATGACAGCAATATTGTAAATTTACACAATTGGTCGCTTGGCAGCTTTTCAGGAATCACCTGGGGAAATGTAGTTATTTCCTTGATAGTAGTGGTCGTGACATTGGGCTGTGTTTTCCTTTTATCCAAGCCGATTGGGGCGTACCAAATGGGAGAGGCCTATGCTAGAAACATGGGAGTAAATATCAAGCGCCTTAGAATCCTATTGATTCTGCTTTCTAGCATTTTATCTGCAACTGTCACTGCCTTTGCTGGACCAATTTCATTTGTAGGCATTGCTGTCCCTCACATTATGAAATCCATAATGAAAACAGCAAAGCCGATTATCATGGTTCCTGCCACATTTTTAGGAGGTGCCATTATAACTCTGTTTTGCGATGGGGTGGCTCGAACTGCATTCGCGCCGAGAGAGCTAAGCATCAGTGCCATCACGGCTATCGGTCTTGCTCCGGTTGTTATTTATTTGATTGTTAAACGCAGGGAGGGTTCAAATGTCTAGAGGAATAGATTTACAAGCCCTGACTGTAGGCTATAAAAATCCAGTTATTTCCGAGGCCACATTTAATGTTGAGCCAGGTCAAATAGTTGCATTGATTGGCCCAAATGGAGCGGGCAAATCCACGGTATTGAAAACCATAACACGTCAGCTTCAAAAGCTTGATGGAACAGTCTATCTTCAGGGAATGGATGAAGCAAATATGACAGAGGATGATGTGGCAAAGCTGCTTTCAATGGTGATGACAGAGCGCATTCATCCAGAGCTTATGAGCTGTTATGATGTGGTGGCAACTGGTAGATACCCATACACAGGTCGATTAGGAAATCTTAGAAAAGAAGATCACAAAACAATCGATGAAGCTATAAATTTAGTTGGAGCATCAGAAATTATAGATAAAGATTTTATGAAAATTAGCGACGGTCAAAAGCAGAGAGTTATGCTTGCCAGAGCTATCTGCCAAGAGCCGGAGGTTTTAGTTTTGGATGAGCCAACATCATTTTTGGATATACAGTTCAAGATAGATATTCTTTCAGTCATTAAAAGGCTCGCGAAGGAAAAGAATATTGCGGTGCTGATGTCTATCCACGAGTTGGAATTTGTTCCTGCAATAGCAGATTTTGTTGTGGCTGTTGATGAAGGAAGAGTGGTAAAGGTAGGCTCTCCAGAGCAGGTTATTACTGGAAAACAGATTCAAAGTCTTTATCACATGGAGGAGAACACTGGGGATGTGCTTGTAAAATCCCTGTGGGAATATGCTAAGGGTTTAAAAGAACTGTTGGCAAACAAGTGAGAGGTAAGTATGGCAAAGGTAATCATGGTTCAGGGCACAATGTCAAATGTTGGAAAGAGCCTTTTGGTTGGGGCGTTGTGCAGAATCTTTAAGCAGGACGGTCTCAAGGTGGCGCCCTTTAAATCTCAGAATATGGCACTGAATTCTTTCGTTACGAAGGATGGATTGGAGCTTGGAAGAGCTCAAGCCATGCAGGCAGAGTGCGCCGGTGTGGCACCAAGCGTCTACATGAATCCCATATTGCTAAAGCCAACAAACGATGTGGGCTCACAGGTGATTGTAAACGGCGAAGTGATTGGAAATATGTCTGCGCGGGATTATTTTGCTTTCAAGAAAAAGTTGATTCCAGATATTATGGCTGCCTACAAAAAACTCGAGGAGTGGGCGGATGTAATTGTTATAGAGGGAGCAGGTTCGCCTGCGGAAATCAATCTTAAGTCGGATGACATAGTGAACATGGGGATGGCAAAGCTTGTGGATGCCCCTGTTTTACTTGTGGGCGATATAGATAGAGGCGGTGTTTTTGCACAGCTTTTAGGAACCCTTGAGCTCTTGGAGGAGAACGAGCGAAGTCGAGTAAAGGGACTTATTATCAACAAATTTAGAGGCGACAAGAGCTTGCTAGATTCAGGAATTCAGATGCTAGAAGAGATGGGGGGAGTGCCGGTTATTGGCACAGTGCCATATGCCAATCTTCAAATTGATGACGAGGATAGCTTAAGCGAACGACTTGATAGCAGCGGCGTCGAAAATGACAATTCCATTGTTGATATAGCAGCAATTCGTCTTCCTAGAATTTCAAATTTTACTGATCTTGCCCCATTTGAAAGTATTCCGGGAGTTCGAGTTAGATTTATCATCAATCCTAGAGAAATTGAAGGGGCGGATATGGTAGTTATTCCTGGAAGCAAGAATACAATTTCCGACCTTAGGTGGATGCGCGAGTCAGGCATGGAAGTGGCAATTAAACGATTTGCTAAATCAAAGCCTGTTGTTGGAATCTGCGGAGGCTTTCAGATGCTTGGCAATGAGGTGTCAGATCCAGAAGGAGTTGAAGCTGGAGATTCAATAAGAGGCTTTGAGATTCTTCCGATAACAACCTCTTTAAATAGTCAAAAATATCGCAGTCAGACTGAGGATTGCTTCGAAGATTTAACAGGTGTTTTTTCGGCTCTATCCGAGCGTAGCTTTGAAGGCTATGAGATTCATAACGGATATACGGATTTAGCAGGAGATTTGCCGGAAGGCGACATAGTTGTTGAACGTGATGATGAGGGAAACATCAGATTGCTTCAGCAAGGAAATACTCTTGGCACCTATGTACATGGAATCTTTGATAAGGATGATTTAGCTTTTACTTTGGTTAACGAGATTGCAAAAGCCAAGGGAATGAGCCTTGAGGCGGGCTTAAATTTTGATTATCAGGCCTTCAAGGACGGCGAGTACGATAAGCTTGCTGAGTTAGTGCGTGAAAATATAGATATGGATTTGATTTATAGAATTATAGGTTTGTAAAGAACAGAGTTGATTTGCGTGTTAGAACAAGTAGTAGTTAATAGAATTTTGCATTTGTACTAGTAATAGTTAATAGAAATATGTTTTTTTGGAAATTTATGTGTAGTTTGATTAAGAATATTGGAGATGGCCATGAAAGGTATTGAATTTGTTTTACCTACAGAAATTGAAAAGAGAAGCTTTGAAATAATCGGGCAGGAGCTAGATTCTATGGGGATAGTTATTCCCAAAGAGCAGGAGCCTATTACAAAGCGAGTGATACATACTAGCGCTGATTTTGATTATGCATCGACAATGCGATATTCAAAAGGGGCAATAGATATTGCCACATCACTTATTGAATCAGGGGCTGATATAGTCACTGATACAAATATGGCAAAGGCTGGTATCAACAAGAAAAAGCTTGCAGACTTTGGAGGACAGGTTCACTGCTTCATGGCGGACGAGGATGTTGCCGCTGAAGCCAAGGAACGCCAAGTTACTAGAGCAACTGTATCCATGGAGCGAGCTGCAGCCCTTGGCAAGTCTGTTATCTTTGCAATCGGCAACGCCCCTACAGCACTTATCAGTTTGCATGAGATGATGGAGGCGGGCAAGTTCACTCCTGAATTTGTAATCGGAGTTCCTGTGGGATTCGTAAACGTAGTGCCAGCCAAAGAGCTTTTCCTCAATTCTGATGTACCATACATCATCAATGAAGGACGAAAAGGGGGAAGCAACATCGCGGCAGCCATAGTCAATGCACTTTTATATTCCCTATAGCCTTCCCCTTGGGGGGAAGGTGTCAGCGGAGCTGACGGATGAGGGGTAAAAATTTATTGTTCAATATATTTAGCATTGCAAATAATGTGAGCAAAAAATCTATTAAAAAAGAATTAATACAAATTACACCAGCTAATATTTCATTTTCCCAAGAGTAATACTAGTTTTTAATTATGAGGAAAATCATATGAGCAAAAACTACAACTCTAACCTAAAAGGCTTTTCTAGAAATTTGCGAAAGAATATGACAAAAGAGGAAAGGCATCTTTGGTATGATTGTTTAAAACAATTGCCTGTAACTATAAAGAGACAGCAAATTATTGGAGATTACATAGTAGACTTTTATTGTGCTGCAAAAAAGATTGTAATTGAATTAGATGGAACACAGCATTTTGAATGTGAAGGAAGGAGTAATGATATTATTAGGGATGAATACTTGGGGAAGCTGGGGATAAAGGTATTAAGGTATTCTAATTATGATATTAATCAGAATTTTGTAGCTGTTTGTATGGATATAAGAAAGTATTTGCTAGGAGAAAATTGATTAATTATTAGTTGGCTTTGAAAGATGAAAGTAAAGATTAATTAGTTGGATTCAAATGATGAAAGTAAAGATTAATTAGTTGGATTCAAATGATGAAAGTAAAACTTATTAAGGCACAAATTTTGATGAATCAAAATTTGACCCCTCATCAGTCAGCTTCGCTGACAGCTGTCTCCGCTTCCGCTTCGGTCGGCTCGGACCAGAGGTCCACTGGACCTCTCTCGCCCCCCAAAGGGGGAAGCCTGAAAAGGGGTTGAAACTAGTGGCAAATATAGGAGAAAGATATGCGTAAAGGTTTCACTACGGGTAGTTGTGCGGCTGCGGCTGCTAAGGCGGCGGCATACATGGTGCTCAGTGGGATGGAAAAAAATGAAATAGAGATTGAGACTCCGGCCGGGATAATGTTTAATGCAAAGCTTGTGGATATTGAAAGGCAAGAGAATGAGGTAAGCTGTGCTGTAATCAAGGATGGTGGTGACGATCCGGATGTGACAACAGGCGCTCATGTGGTGGCTAAAGTTTCTATTGTCGAGGCAGGCAGCGAGGGTAATAAAAGCTGTGCAGAGGTAAGTATAGATGGAGGCTTTGGTGTTGGCAGAGTCACGCTGCCGGGGCTAGATCAGCCTGTTGGAAATGCTGCAATCAACAATGTGCCAAGAACCATGATTGAAAAGGAGGTTCTTGAGGTCTGTCAGTTGTTGGATTTTAATGGCGAGCTACAGGTTGAGATTTCAGTTCCTGAGGGACAAGATTTAGCTGACAAAACCTTTAATCCGAGGCTTGGAATAGAAGGAGGTATTTCTATTCTTGGCACAACTGGAATTGTGGAGCCAATGAGTAACAAGGCTATAGTTGATACAATCAAGGTTGAGCTGTCGCAGAAGAAGGCCTTAGGGGTTACAAATGTTGCGGTAACTCCTGGTAATTATGGCTTAAAGTTTATGAAGGAGCAGTTTGATTATGATTTGGATAAAAGTGTTAAATGCTCCAACTTTATCGGTGAGACCATCGATATTGCAAAAGAACTCGGCTTTGAGGGATTGATTATAACAGGCCATATCGGAAAGCTTATCAAGGTGGCTGGCGGGATTATGAATACCCACTCCCACGAGGCAGATGCTAGAATGGAAATTCTTGCTAGCTGCGCACTGAGGGCAGGCTGTGATGGTGATTTGGCGCGAGATATTTTAAATTGTCTAAATACTGAAGAAGCGCTAAAGCATATTCAAGGCGCAGGGCTGTTAAACGAAACAATGCAAATAGCCCTTGAAAGGATACGATTCTATCTTGATTTTAGGTGCGGAAAGGCTCTTAACATAGAATGCATATTGTATTCTAATGACTTTGGAATCCTTGCGGAATCCGAAGGTGCTCGAAGTATGATAAAATGTAGTTAGTGTGATTAGAGATCATAATAGATTGATAGCGAAATAGAGATTAGGTTTAAGCATGGTTTATTTTGTTGGAGCAGGCTGCGGAGCTGCGGATTTAATTACCGTTAGAGGAATGAAGTTAATAGAGCAAGCCGACGTGGTGATTTATGCTGGTTCCTTGGTGAACCCTCAGCTTTTAGAATTCGCATCTGCGGATTGCGAAATATATAACAGTGCCACAATGACCTTGGATGAGGTCATGGCTGTGATTATAAAGGCGGATGAAAAGGGACAAAATATAGTCCGACTTCACACTGGCGAGCCAAGCATCTACGGCGCAGTGCAGGAGCAGATGCACATTTTGGATGAGCAGGGTATACCTTACGAGAGTTGTCCGGGAGTTAGTGCTTGTTTTGGAGCTGCAGCGAGCTTGAATTTGGAATACACGCTTCCTGATGTTAGCCAATCATTGATTATTACCAGGATGGAGGGTCGCACTAGCGTGCCCCCAAAGGAATCAATCGAAAGCTTTGCCAGTCATGGTGCTTCAATGGCGATTTATCTTAGCAGTGGCATGTTGCCCGAATTATCAAAGCGCTTAATAGCAGGAGGGTATGACGATGATACTCCGGCTGCTATTGTTTATAAAGCTTCCTGGCCAGAGGAAGAAAAATACATTTGTACTGTGGGTTCTTTAGCTGAAACAGGAGAGGCACATGGTATAAATAAACTGGCGGTAGTATTAGTGGGAGAAGTGATTTCAAAATCTGGATATTCCTTATCAAAGCTATATGATCCAGAGTTTGAAACGGGTTTTAGAAAACCAAAGGAGAATTATGAGGGGTAAGAAGATTCTTAGGGTGGTATTTTTTACCGAGCGAGGAAAATTCCTTGCGAAAAAGCTTCAGAAGACAGCAAGCAATTTGATTCTTGAAAACAAGCCGGAGGACATGAGCCTAGGAGCCTGGACTCAGGAGTGTTTTGAAAATCGTTTGCCAATTTTGTTTATTGGTTCTACCGGAATTGCGGTAAGAACTATAGCGCCTTATGTGGCTGACAAAATGTCAGACTCTGCTGTTATTGTAGTTGATGAACTAGGCAAAAATGTTATTCCTATTTTGTCAGGCCATTTTGGCGGAGCAAATGAGTGGGCAGTAAAGATAGCAGAAGATATTGATTCAAACCCAGTAATTACCACTGCAACAGATATAAATAACGTATTTGCGGTAGATGTCTTCGCTAGAAAGAATGGCCTTAGAATCACAGATAAGAGCCTTATAAAACGTATATCTAGCAAAGCCCTTAAGGGTCAAGAGCTTGAGGTTATCGAAGCTGTAGACAAAATAGAAATAGATGGTTTAAAGCTTGTTCCAAAGCGTATTGTTTTAGGAATAGGCTGCAAGCAGGATAAATCATTTGAAGAATTATTGGATTTTGTTCATGAGTATTACAGTGATGATGAGTTAGAGGACGATTTGTATGCCATTGCGTCCATAGATGTTAAGGCAGATGAAATCGGTTTGATTAGATTGGCTCAGTATTACGGTGTTCCATTCTTCGTATATACGGCAAAAGAGCTAGAAGCGGTAGAGGGTGATTTTACCGAATCAGATTTTGTTAAGGAGCAGGTTGGGGTAGGTAATGTTTGTGAGCGAGCTGCCCTTTTGGCTGCCGGCGATAATGGCATTTTAATCAAAGATAAAATCGCAAAGGATGGTATGACCCTAGCAATTGCGAAGCGAGTGGAATTAAACATAGGAGAATTATGGCAGGACATATTTACATAGTAGGCATGGGGCCGGGCGATAAACAGATGATGACAGAGGAGGCGTATCTCGCCATGGAATCTTCTGATGTGATTGTAGGCTACACAGTATATATAGATTTGGTGAAGGAGCACTTTCCTGATAAGGAATTTTTCACAACACCGATGAAGCAGGAAATAGAAAGATGCAAGGCATGCTATGAGTTTGCGCTTCAGGGAAAGAAGGTTGCCTTTATATGTAGTGGTGATGCTGGAGTGTACGGTATGGCCGCGCCTATGTATGAGCTTCTTTCAGACTACGTAAATGCGGATTTTACAGAGGATAATATATCTGTGATACCAGGTGTTACAGCAGCTATTTCTGGGGCGGCAGTTCTTGGCGCTCCTATAAATCACGATTTTTGTGTCATCAGTTTATCTGATTTACTAACACCATGGCAGACTATTGAAAATAGACTGAAGGCTGCTATTATGGGTGATTTTGCTATAGTAATTTACAATCCATCTAGCCATAAGAGGCATGACTATTTGCAAAAAGCCTGCAATATAATCCTTGATGCTGGAGCAGCTAAGGATAGAGCCTGCGGTTACGTTGAAAACATCGGCAGGGATAAGGAAAACTATCAGGTCTGTACTTTGGAAGAATTAAAGGATAGACAGGTAAATATGTTTACAACAGTTTTTATTGGCAATTCAAATACCCAAATCATTGGAGATAAACTAGTTACGCCAAGGGGATATAGGTATGAATAAGGTTATAATTTTTGGTGGTACAACTGAAGGGCGAAAGCTTGCACAGGCACTTGCAAAAAGGGAGGTGCTATGCGTTTATTGTGTAGCTACGGAATATGGCAAGGAGCCCATTGAGGAGACTGGCTTTATACATATTCATGCTGGTAGACTTGATGCTGATGGCATGGCAAAGCTCTATGAGTGTGAACAGCCGAACGCTATCATTGATGCCACACACCCTTTTGCTGAAATCGTAAAGACGGAGATTGAAAACAGTCTCTTTAAATATAAAACTGTGCCTTTCTTTAGATTATCTAGAGATGAAGAAGAGGTAGATGTTAGCGAGTGCACATTCTTTGATTCCGCATCAGATTTGGCATTGGCTCTTGAGAATACAACTGGAAATATTTTTCTTACAACAGGAAGTAAGGAGCTTTCGATTTTTTGTCAAAGTGATTCCCTGCGAGAGAGAATCATCGCTAGGGTAATTCCCAACACAGAAAGCATTGAGCTTTGCAAGGCAAATGGTTTAAAGGGCAATCAGATAGTTGCAATGCAGGGGCCATTTTCAAAGGCAATGAATGTTGCTTTTTTGCGAGAGTGTGAGGCTAGCGTTTTGGTTCTAAAGGAAAGTGGTAGAAGTGGCGGCGAAGCAGAGCGAATTCAGGCAGCAAATGCCCTGGGAATAAAGTGCTTTGTTATTAAGCGGCCAGAAGAAGCTGCTGAGGGATTGTCTTATACGCAGGTTTTAGAAAAGCTAAATAAGCTCTTTGGTTTTGGAGATATATTCGAGCATGAGAATCTAAAGGAAATCCACAAACCGGTGGAGCCTGGCTTTAAGCTAGAGGTTATTCTAGCTGGATTTGGAATGGGATTTTCAAGTGTAACTGCAGAGGTTAAAGAAGCTATCGCAAATGCGGATTACATCTTTGGTGCCCCAAGAATGATTGTGGGGATTGAAACTAGCGGGAAAAAATATCCGTTTTATCTGGCAAAGGATATTGTGCCAGCTATGGATGAAATAGCAGCTGTGTGTAAATACGGTAAAAAGAAGGCTGTGGTTCTTTTCTCGGGAGATACGGGATTTTATAGTGGAGCCACCAAGCTCAAAGAATCCTTAGAAACACTGACTTACACAAGTGTAAAGCTTTTTCCAGGGATTTCATCTATAAGTGCCATGTCTGCGAAGGTTGGATTGAATTGGCAGGATGCCGAGCTTCTTAGCACCCACGGAATCAAAGAGGAGATATGGAAACCACAGCTGATTCAGGCGGTAACAACAAGGGAAAAGACATTTCTAATCACATCTGGAAGCAAGGATGTTAGAGAAATAGGGGATATTCTTTTTGCCCTGGAGAAGGAAGGCAGAGGCAGGTTTAATATATTTGCAGGAACGAATCTTTATGCAGATGAAAAAATCTTAAAGCTCACAACAGAGCAATGCTCTAGCTTTAATGAGGATGGCTTGTGTTCGCTAGTAATAAGAAACAAAAATTGGTCAGATAAAATCCTTGTTCCAGGTATTAAGGATGAGGAGTTTATTAGAGATAAGGTTCCAATGTCTAAGGAAGAGGTTAGAGCTTTATCTATTTGCAAGCTGCAGGTTGGCAAAAATGCAATTGTTTACGATGTGGGAAGTGGCAGTGGCTCGGTAGCAGTGGAGCTTGGTTTGCTAGATTCAAGCATTCGTGTATACGCAATCGAAATCAAAGAAGAGGCTTGCAATCTTATCAAGAAAAATATTGAAAAGTTTAATGCAAGTAACGTAAAGCTAATTGCTGGTGCTGCTCCTGACGTGTTGCAAGATTTGCCGACGCCGACTCATGTGTTTATCGGTGGAAGTGGGGGCAGATTAGAGGAGATTATAAGGCATCTTAAGTCTTATGGAACTCCAATTCTTGTAGTGGTAAATTCTGTAACCCTAGAGACTTTAGGAGAAATCCATAACGTAGTTACGAATTATCAGATTGAGAATCCTGACATTGTTCAGGTGTCTGTGAGCAAGGCAAAAAAAGCAGGAGACTACAGCGTAATGCACGGACAAAATCCTGTGTTTATAGTTACTTTTACCCTGTAATCCGTTAGAAGGAATGACTTCATGTGGGCTACTAAGGAAAGATGAATTGCCGGCAGATTTATAGAAAGGAGAACCATGAAATACAGTAGAATCATGCTAGCTGCCCCAAGCAGTGGGAGCGGTAAAACTACAATTACATGCGGAATCCTTTCAGCCTTGAAAAACAAAGGCAAGCGGCCATGTAGCTTTAAGAGCGGGCCTGATTACATCGATCCAATGTTTCACAGGAATGTTATTGGAATTCCATCTGGAAATCTAGATACTTTTTTTACCGAAGATGAAGTGACAAAGTTTTTGTTTGCCAAGGAATATACGGGAGATATAGCAATCATAGAAGGAGTTATGGGCTTGTACGATGGCATCGGCGGTATCGAACTTCAAGGCTCGTCCTATGACTTGGCGAGAGTCCTTAACACTCCAATTATTCTGGTGGTTGATGCCAAGGGCGCCGGCCGTTCTATTTTGGCACAAATCAAGGGATTTTTAGATTATGATGATGCAGGTTTAATAAAGGGAGTCATCCTAAACAAAACCAGCTTAAACTTTGGTAAAACTTTGAAACCTCTGATTGAACAAGAGCTTGGAATCAAGGTGGTTGGAACAGTTAGTGAAAGTAAAGACTTGGAATTATCAAGCAGACATTTGGGTTTGGTTTTACCAGAGGAGATTCCTGACTTGAAAAGCAAGCTTGGCTCATTGACAGAGCTTGTTAGCAAGGGGCTAGATTTGGATGATATTATTTCACTTGCGGATGAAGCCAGTGATTTAGATATAAAGGAAGAGGCCAAAATTGATAAGAAGGATATCAATCCAGTAAAGCTTGCTGTGGCACGAGATAGAGCATTTTGTTTTTATTACCGTGAGAATATGGAGATGCTGAAGGATTGCGGTGTGGAAATATGCGAATTTTCTCCGCTTGAGGATGACAAGCTGCCTAAGGGTGTATCAGGGATTATTCTTGGAGGAGGATATCCTGAAAACTATCTTCAGAAATTGCAGGACAACACAAGCATGAAGGCTGAAATAAAAAGGGCCATGGATAGAGGGATGCCTATTTTAGCTGAATGCGGTGGGTTTATGTATTTGCTTGATTCAGTCAAAAATGAAAAGGGTAAGGTTTTTAATATGGTTGGAGCAATCAATGGAACTGCAACTTGGATGGGAAAGTTGGTTCGCTTTGGCTATGTTACAATAAAGGAAGATGGGTTGAGCATTAAGGGACATGAGTTCCACTATTACGATACCGACAACAATGGTGATAGTATGATGGCATACAAGCCAACGGGAAATCGTAGTTGGCCTTGTATTCATAAGGCGGGCAATTCCTACGTAGGATTTCCTCATCTATATTATCCATCTTCACCAAGGTTTTTGGAAAAATTCGTGGAGGCAATGAAAAATTATGGGGGAAACTAGATATCTATTCGAGGATGTATTAGAAAATAAGCTTTCCATAGGAGCAATTGACGATAAAGAGATTAGAATAATAAAGGATCAGTGGGATAGGGTCTCAAAGCCAATAGATAGCTTTGGCAGTCTGGAGGATTTGCATTCCAAGATTGCTGTTATCCAAGGCAAGGATGCCCCTGATTTATCGCATATGCGTTTGATAGTTTGCTGTGGCGATCACGGAATCGTGGAGGAGGGAGTTTCCCAAGCACCTCAGGATGTGACTCGTATCTGCGCAACCAACATAGGTAAAGGGCTGACTACAGCAGGAGTGATGGCAAAATCACTTGGAATAGATGTGATGGCAGTGGACGTTGGAATTAATTGTTCGCAAGCGGTTCCAAACACTTTAAATCGACGCGTAAAGTATGGCACCTGCAATTTCCTGAAGCAACCAGCAATGACAATCGAAGAGTTTTCCCGAGCTGTTCAGGTAGGTATGGATTTAGTGAAGGACAGTATATCAGAAGGCTATACTGTAATTCTTATGGGTGAAATGGGAATCGGCAACACCACATCTGCGGCAGTCATGGCAGGTTATTTGTTGGATTTAAATGCTGAGGCGGTTACTGGGCGCGGAGCTGGATTAGATGATGAAGGGCTTAGCAGAAAGCGTGCGGTTGTTTCCATGGCTCTCTCAAAGTATTCGGGGTTATCACCTGTAGAGATATGCGCAAACTTTGGCGGATTGGAGCTTGCAGCCATGACAGGAATTGTTCTGGGTGGTGGATTGTACAAAGTTCCCATCATAATCGATGGGATGCTCAGTCAGGTTTCAGCACTAGTGGCAGACAGACTTCTTGAAAACGCCAAGGACTATCTGATTCCTTCTCATATTAGCAAGGAACCAGTGGCATTGAAGCTTGCCAGTAAGCTAAAGCTTCCGACTGTGCTAGAAGCAAATATGGCTGTTGGAGAAGGGGCTGGCGCCGTCATGATGGCACAATTATTAAAGCTTACAGATGTTGCCTTTAATGATGCCTTGAAATTTGGAGAATCGGGTGTTGAACAATATGAAAACTATTCAAAGGAATAGCTAGAGGAAGATATGCTTACACTTATTTACGGAGGAAGCAGCAGCGGCAAATCCGCATTTGCGGAGGAGTATGTGTGTGCTTCAAAACATAGAAACAAATATTATCTTGCCACCATGGAAGCAAAGGATGAAGAGTCCAAGAATCGCATTGAGCGGCACCGTAATCTTCGCAGTGGAAAGGGCTTTGTAACACTAGAGCAGTCTGTTGATATTGCTGAAGTGCTTGAGGCTATCGTTCATATTGATTCCGGGGATTTTTCTACTTCATCAACAGGCACGGATTCAATTCTGCTGTTGGAGTGTATGTCTAATTTGGTGGCAAATGAAATGTTTAGAGATGGACAGGTTAATTCTGCCAAAGAAATCGAGGATAAAATCATTAGAGATTTGATGGAACTGCAAAATCATGATATGTCTGTTGTGGTGGTTTCAAATAATGTTTTTGAGGATGGTATAGAATATGACCAGGGCACCAAAGAATACCTTAGAGCTTTAGGGCACGTTAATAAACGTATATCCGTTATGGCTGATGAGGTATACGAGGTGGTCGTTGGGATTCCTATCAAAATAAAAGAAGGTTAGTGGTTATGAAAATTCTAAAATCCATTGCAGTAGCTTTTTCAATGTATTCAAGAATTCCAATGCCAAAATTCAACTGGGAAAGCGAAGATATGAAGTATCATTTGATTTTCTTTCCATGGATTGGGGCTATAATTGGCGGATTAGAATTCGCATGGATGCTATGCTGTGATAAATTTCATATAGAGCATTTCGTATTTACGATTATCGCTGTGGTTATTCCGTTAATGGTTACTGGAGGGTTTCATCTGGATGGCTATATGGATACAAGCGATGCCTTGGCCTCTTGGCAGGATAGGGAAAAGCGTCTTGAGATATTAAAGGATTCACATATAGGTGCCTTTGCGGTAATCAAGCTATGTGTCTTGGGACTAGTGCTTATAGCTGCGGTTTATTCTATGGATAACATGGCATTTATCACTTGGTTGTTTTTGTTTTTCGAGGCTAGAACCATCAGTGGCATCTGCGTAGTCACAAACAAAAAGGCTAAGAAGGAAGGACTTTTACATACAGAGGCAAGGACGGCTAATGATAAGGTTGTGCTGTTTTGCTTGGCTGGTGAATTTATTATGGTTTGTGCCTTTGCTGGTTTTTATTTTCAGTGGTATTGGACTGCAAGCCTAGGAGCGCTTTTAGTATCGGTTATCTATTATCTGTATACTGCTTACACTAAGTTTGGCGGGATTACTGGTGATTTGGCAGGATGGTTTGTGTGTAACGCTGAGGTACTCGGTGCGGTGGCGTTGGCGGTTATGTCTATAGCAAAGAAATAGAGGTAGAAATGGTACTTATTATTGGTGGTAGCTATCAAGGTAAAACTGCATATGCAAGGGATAATTTTCCAGAGGCAAAGTACTTTAATCAGCTGCATCTGTTTGTAAAAAAGAGGTTGTCTGAGCTTAAAAAGTCCTATGAAATCTTGGATGAAATTAAAGAGGCAACGAAGGAAGGTACCTGGGTAATCATTGCCGATGAAATAGGAAATGGCGTTGTGCCTGTGGACAGCGACGACAGGCTTTGGCGCGAAGCCACAGGGCGGATTCTTGTGGAACTGGCAAAGGATGCAGATGAGGTTCATAGGGTGGTTAGTGGACTTGGGCAAAGGATTAAATAATGGATATGCAAATTACGTTGATTCGTCACGGAGTAACTCCGGGAAATACTAAGAAAAAATATATCGGAATTACGGATGAAGGCTTAAGCAAAGAGGGTGAAAATGAAATAAGAGCTAGAAGCTACCCTGAGGCAGATATAGTTTTTTCTAGTCCGCTTTTGCGATGTAAGCAAACAGCTAGGATTATTTATCCAAATGCAGATGTCCAAGTTGTTGAGCAGCTGCGCGAAACGGATTTTGGATTGTTTGAAGGCAAGAATTATCAGGAACTCTCAGGCAATCCGGCTTATCAAGCATGGATAGAAAGCGGAGGAGAGGATGCTTTCCCCGAAGGAGAGAGCAAGGCTGAGGCAACTGCAAGATCACTGGCTGGTTTTGATAAGGTTTTGCAAAAGTCAAAGGATGCAAAGCGCATTTCTGTTATCTGTCATGGGGGAACGATTATGGCAATTCTTAGTTCTCTATTTGGCGGGGACTATTATTCATATCACGTAGAAAATGGCGAGGGATATACATTTGATTTATCATTTGACGGCGTTTATAGTGGGCTATCTGCTAGATCTTTTACTGGGAGATCCGATGGGATGGCCACATCCAATTAGATGGATTGGTAATCTAATTGGAGGTTTGACAAACAGTTTTTTGAATATAGCTGACCGGGATTTGGATTGCCAAGCTGCAGGTCAAAAGAAGAGACGATTTGGGCTATTGCTTGTAGTCATTGTAGTTTTGATTACAGGTGTAGTTTCTTTTTTATTGCTTATTGTAGCGTACAAATTAAACTCTGTTGCGGGCGTAGTTCTAGAGGCAATAATGACCTATTATTGCCTGGCTGCCAAAAGTCTTTATGTGGAGAGCATGAAGGTTGCTTCGGCTCTTTCAAATGAAGGTATAGTAGAAGGAAAGGAAGCGGTTTCTATGATTGTTGGTAGAGATACCAATGATTTGGATGAGACTGGTGTAATTAAGGCGGCAGTTGAAACAGTGGCGGAAAACACATCGGATGGTGTGATTGCGCCTATGCTTTATCTTGCAATTGGTGGTCCTGTCTTGGGCTTTATTTATAAGGCTATTAATACTATGGATTCCATGGTTGGATATAAAAATGACAAGTACATGGATTTTGGAAGATGCGCTGCAAAGTTGGATGATATAGTTAACTTTATACCATCAAGAATTAGTGCATGGCTTATGATTCTAGCATGTGTCTTCTTGGGTAAGGATTATAGTAGTTGCAATGCACTAAGGATTTATCGACGGGATAGATTTAATCATTCCAGCCCCAATTCTGCTCAGACGGAAAGTGCTTGCGCAGGAGCTTTGGGACTTAGATTGGCGGGACCAGCTAGCTATTTTGGACAGATTGTTCCTAAGAAATATATTGGAGATAGTCTGCGGGCTATTGAAATTGAAGACATCAAACGTGCAAATAAGCTGATGATTGTGACAGAGCTTTTGTGTGTAATTATATGTATGATTCTACTCTATATAGGTCTTATATGTATTAATCTAGCTAATATCTAAACATTCTATGAGTAAACTGTGATATATCTAAGGATTTTGGTTTTTCATCCAAAAATGATGTTACTATGCATGTGAATAAGGAGTAGTACTATGCACGGTGGAGATATTTATAGGAACAACGTCTATTACGATTTTTCGGTAAATATTAATCCTCTGGGAGTTCCGCAAGAAGTTCAATGGGTTCTCACAGAGGCTGCTAGTCATGCAAATAAATATCCAGACTTAGCTCATGAAAAGCTGGTAGAAGCAACGGCTAGAGTGTTTGATGTTACCGAGGAACAAATAGTATATGGCAATGGAGCATCTGAGATTATCATGGCTATAGTACATGCGCTACAGCCTAAGAAGGCAATGTTTGTAACACCTTGCTTTTTGGGTTATGAGACTTGCGTGAAAGGTGCAGTGCCTAATTGTAAAATAATTGAGTATTGCCTTTTAGAGGAAAATGATTTTGCTCTTCATCATAGCATCACAGAGTCAATTATAGTTGAAAGACCAAATCTATTGTTCTTGACCAATCCAAACAATCCGAATGGACTTTTAATTGAAAAGGATGTACTCGGTGAGGTGGTTGCAGCTTGCGAAAAGGTTGGTACCACATTGGTGGTGGATGAATGCTTCTTGCCGCTGACGGGACAAGATAGGCAGCGTTCACTTGCATACTCAATAAGAAATTACAAATCACTGATTGTGCTCAGGGCGTTTACAAAGTCCTTTGCAATTCCAGGTGTTAGATTGGGATATGCTATTTGCTCGCGAAAGACTATGGCAGATGCAATCAAGTCTCATTTACCAGAATGGAATCTTTCTATTTTTGCGCAGATGGCAGGAGTGGAGTGCTTGAAGCATTTGGATTATCTGGATGAAGCGGTTTCGTTAATCGCAAAAGAAAGAGGGCACTTAATTGATAGACTTAAAAAGCTAAAGCTGAAGGTCTATGGCTCGGATGCCAACTTTATTATGTTCAAGTCTAGCAAGACGAATTTATTGGAAGCCATGAAAAGATATAATATATTGATTCGTGATTGCTCAGATTTTGCGGGCTTAGAAAAGGGCTATTATCGTATAGCCGTAAGATTACATAATGAAAATGAAGGTTTGTTATCAGCCTTATATGACATAATAAATGAATAGCAGAGTTGCCTTATTGCAGCTCTGCTATAGCTTTTCTCATAGTATTCATAACAAGCTTCTTGTTGCCACTCCAAAGAGGGGCGATGAGAAGCTTTTTTGGACCATCACCGGTTAGACGATGGACGACGGTTTCCTTGGGAAGAATCTTTAAACACTTACAAATCAAATCTATATATTCATCTAATTCAAAAATCCTAAATGCCTCCTGCTCGTATATCTCGGCAAGCTTAGTACCCTTTAATACATGTAAAAGCTGAAGCTTTACTCCAAACAAAGTAGGCTTCAAACTAGAGACATACCTGACTGTATCCAAAATATCTTCATCGCTTTCTTTTGGCAATCCAAGAATCACATGGACAACCACTTTAAGACCAGCACTCGTCAAGCGCCTATAGGCATCCTCAAACACATCAAGACTGTACCCGCGATTAATAAACTTTGCGGTGGTTTCATGCACAGTCTGCAAACCTAGCTCAATCCAAACCTCTTTCTTTTTATTCAGTCTTGCTAGAAAATCAATCATTTCGTTGGACAAACAATCCGGTCTAGTACCAATTGAAAGACCAACAATCTCTGGATAGCCAAGAACCCTCTCATACAAGTCCATAAGATAATCTTGATCTCCATAGGTATTCGTAAATGACTGAAAATAAGCTATATACTTTCTATCTGCCTTCGCAATCTTTGAAGAAATCTTTCCGTCAACCAGCGCCTTAGCATTCTTTATCTGCTCATCCAATGAAATTCCCGTGGCAGCAAAATCTCCCGAACCGCCTTCCGAACAGAAAATGCAGCCGCCGTAGCCAACAGAACCATCCCTATTAGGGCACGTACAACCACTGGAAAGTGAAATCTTGTAAACCTTAGTACCGTATCGCCCCTTCAAATACTCCGACAATGAAACAAACTCCATATCCACCTCGTATATTAAAAATCAATCTAGATTATACCACATATCCTCCCGTCGCCTTCTTCTAGATTATGGCCCCCTTGTCCCACCCCTCTTGCGCCGCCGTAAAGTGAATTGCAGCTCTGTCCCCTGCGCCCTGCCAGCCACCAGGTGCCCTGCGGACGTCGCATAAGATTATGATTTTCTAGAATGCCAATGCCACCATTTTTATTAGTGGGTGTTCGTTCAACTATTTACAATTCTATCGAGTCTGTTGTCCCTGAACGGACATATAATACTTTTAAAAGAAATTGTTCCACGAACTAGCTTAGTAGCAATTGCAGCGC
>DBWZ01000002.1 GCA_002309345.1 Pseudobutyrivibrio sp. UBA1225 | reverse complement strand
AAATAGACTCCAGTTATACTTTAAACAAAATAATTTTGTAATATGAAAGCTATCCTTCATCTGCGCATGGGACTAGATTTCTGCTGTCAATTTCTTATCCCACCCACAGAAAGTATTACTTTTGCTTAAATTTGATCAAACTAATACTTTTCTAGACATATTTCCCTCAAAATGTGAAAAACAAGTATTACTCACCCCCATAATCATGGCAAACTAATACTTTTTTATTGTGCACATACCTATTTTCAGCAGTTTATACACACGACAAGTATTACTGACCATACTTATTCTAAAAAAGTAATACTTGGCAGGTTTTAGAAGTTGAAATATAAAAACGTACTTATTCCGCTAAACGAAAAGATACTAAGCACCAAAAGCAACGCAGTCCAAATCAGGGATTTGGCGGTCGGTTTGAAAGCTAACATCCTCTCGTAGGAATTGGAAGTTCCAATTATGATGAAAAATGCTAGCAAGAAATAGATTCCCACATAGATAAATGGCAGCGAGTGTGTTATAGCTGTACCATCTAGCAGGAATTTTAAAATCGGTGTCTGGCAAGCATACAAAATTTGTACATCGATATTTGTAAAATCCACATACAAAATTTGCTTAATAACATCTATGGCGTCTGAAATCTTTTCTGCTCTAAAAAAGATTAGGGACATTGCGTAAAACCCTTGGGTCAATATCCAGTTTAATGCAGGATGCATGTTATCGAAAGTTTTTTGGAACATGCGAGTAACGATACAAAACAATCCGTTTAAAACAGACCAAATCACAAAGGTCCACGCTGCTCCATGCCAAAATCCACTGAGCAAAAATACAATTAATAGGTTCAAATACGTACGAAGATTTCCCCTGCGATTGCCTCCAAGGGGGATGTATACGTATCTAGTGAAGAATCTATTTAGTGTCTTGTGCCATCGGGTCCAAAATTCTGTAATTTTAAAAGATTTGTATGGGCTATCAAAATTCAATGGCAAATCAATGTTTAGCATCTTGCCTAAGCCCATGGCCATATCGCAATATCCACTGAAGTCGAAGTAAAGCTGCATGCTATATGCGAAAACTATGATGATGGCATTGGTTGCCTTTAAGTCAGGAACATTGGCGTATCCCCAGTTGACGGCGCCTCCCAAAACATCAGCAATCAAAATCTTTTTGGCTAATCCCATGGCAAATATGTATATTCCCTTTGCCATATTGTCCCAATTTATGCGCTTTTTTGATTCATCCGTTAGCTGTGGAATCATTTCGTCGTGAGTGACAATTGGCCCTGCAACAAGCTGTGGGAAAAAGGCAACATAACAAGCGTATGTCAAAAAATCATAATCTGGAACCTCTCCGCGATACGTATCTACGATAAAAGAAATCTGTTGGAACGTAAAGAAGCTAATCCCTAGAGGTAATGCAATGTGTAGCAAATTCCAATTCGTATTTGCGATAGCGTTGATATTTTCTATAAAGAAATCCATGTACTTATAATAGATGATTAAGCCAAGATTCAATGCAACTGCAATAATCATTATCGGCTTGCAAGATTTGAGTCTAATTATCCTTGCGTCTGCAGCCTTTCCGTTATTATCCGTTTCAGGCCTAATATCTCCAAGAACTTCTCCTTGTTTCTTCTTCATGAGTAAATAAAACAAGTAGTTTACGCACACGCTAGAAATAATGATCAGCAAGTACTTAGGATTGAAATATCCATAAAACCACAGAGACATCCCCAGTAAAAATACATGTCCCACTTGATATTTCTTGGTCTTGTTTAAAAGAAAATATCCTATTATGCAAATTGGCAAAAATAAAAAAATGAATATGTATGAATTAAAAAGCATATGGTCTCCTTTGAGATGGCGTCCTGCCTTATAAAACGCTGACTTAATCAATTCGTCGTTACTTGTATTAAAAATGAGATGGTTATTATAACCATCTCATAAAACGTACTTAGATTATTTTACATTAATAACAAGGGTTTTGCCATCTGATTTTCCACTTAGTTATAGCTTTAATTTGTCAGTTGGTAAAACATTTCTGCTTGCATTTAGCCCACATGTTTCGAAAATTTTTCTTTACCATTTTTTTAATTGGAGCGAAGCAACTACATTTATCCTCTGTACTATAAGTACTATCGCCAACGCTATTCTGTCGGGTTAATTTAACTGGCCTTCCAATTTGTTTCGGTGATAAAAGCTGATTTTCCATTATTCCCAGCCCGTTCAATGATATTATGCTGTCATCACTTGCGCCGCTCACCACAGAATTTGACCTAGTTGTGCCATTTTCTGCCGTTCCAACGCTTGAGTGGATTGGTTCAGGGCTTTCTTGGCTTTTTTTAGAATTATACTCATCTTCTGGAGTACTTACTGCTTGCTCTGGTCCCATAGAATCATAATCTGGCCCGTTTTCTACCGTCATATTGTTTGACTCTGAAGTACTTGCTCCGCCAAAACCAATATTACTACCTACAGTAGATCTTTCGTGTTGTTCTTGAGCCGGCATCTTCCCTTTACTTTGTTTATTATCATTCTCTCTTGTTCCCTGCCCTAGAAACTGATTTACTACTCGCTTATCCTCTTTTTCTCGCATTTCTTTTGCTAAATCCATATCACTACTAAGCGATCTCAATTTTGACTCTTCTTTTACTGTTAGATTTTCTTTGTTCGAATCGTCATACATCTTTTTTAATTCTCCAAAAAAATAATTAACTTTTTCATCATGTATTCCTAGTTTTTTTTCTAACAGCATAACTATTTCTAGCATTCTTTTTGAATCCTCTTTAATGTTTCTAAATTTTTGCTGGAATTCATCTGGAATCTTTTTTTTCTCCGCAGTCGATTCTGATACACCTCGTATTTCTTTCGCGAAATGATTGATTTTAAGTGTAAGGTAATCCAAAGTAGGTATATAGTATTCTAAAACTTTAGACATTAAATAATCCATTCTTGCCGTATTATGTAAATCAACCTCCTCTAAGCTACCATAATCATAAGTCTTGGCGTCCTGAGAAAAATGTACATTTTTCCCATTCTCTTGTTTAGGTTCATCAACTATTCCTCTAAAATTTTCATCTATTGAATTTTTTATTTTATTTTTTAAAGCATCCGCGAGGTCTTCGTTCAAAGCATCTCTTAAATTACCATCAAAGGCCATTTCGTAATCAATGCCTTTATTAAGATTATATATTTTATTCACTACGCTCATCACGTTTTCTTGTAAAGCCAATATTTCTTCTTTTAGGTTATTTTCTTCTTGTGGCTTGTTTTCTTTTTCGAAATTCACAAAAGCTTTTTTTATCTCATCAAGTTCTTCGTTATAACTATTTAAGTCATAACCATACGCTTGCAGCATATCTCTATATTCACGTATTTTTCTATATGTCAAATCATCCACAACATATTTAAATAGATTCCGGCGCCCATCAGCCTCTTCTATACCCACCTTTATATCTTTATCGATGTCCGAAAGTCTGTTTATCACATTAATATAATTATCTTCGAATTCTTTTATATTAGTCTTAAACTGTTCATAGTTTTTATTAGTATCATCCAACAACCTTCTAATCTGCTCTTCATTAAGCTGTATCATACCGTCGAACATTTTTAATGCTTCTATATTTGAAATTATTCCATCTGCTTCATCCTCATAATCCCTCAGATTCTGGATAAAACCACTATACTCGTTAGCTTTAGATTGTATAAACTCTGCACCATCACTATTTTCTGTATATAATTCGTTATTTCTAAAAACTTTAAGTTCAGATTCCATACTATCTATTTGTGCTTCTATTTTCTCTTTTAATCTATAAGCATTATCTTTATATTCATTAAGTTTATCATTCATTGTTTTTTGATTAGATACATCATTATTTAATTCTTTTTGCTGCTCAAGTTCATCCATTAGTTCATCTATTCTAGTGCCTATTATATCAAGCGATTTATTATAATATTGTTGCTCTCTTACACTATTATTTTTTTCAATACTATGATACTTCGCTAATGAATCTTGTGAAAATCCACCTTGTCTTATATAATCAGCCCTAATTTTTTCTAATGATTCTTTATCTTTCATTTCTGCATTATAAGCTTCCTCATCCTTATCTTCATAATATTCGGCTCTCTCCGCGCAAGAATTAATCAGCTTATCTAATGCCGCAATCTCTTGCTTCATTTCTTCATCTTCTGATAAAATCTGTCCTTGGTTTCTTGTTTTCTCTTGTCTTTCATTATTATTTTGCATGTTTTTTCCCTCCTATTTTTTACACAAACACACATTAATTGTTCCTATTTCTAATTCAATAATTTTTTCTATTTTTTTCCAAAAACAATAAAAAAATTTTTGTTCTGTACAACTCCAACAGCGCAAAGCCCGTTTTTATGCGCCAAGAAAGAGTTTTGCTACGCAAAACTCCAGCAGTGCGAGGCGACATTTGCTGTAAGCAAATAAATTCTTCTGTCGCCGAGACACATATTTCACACGAAGTGTGTTTTTTACCTTATAGGAGATTGCAAAGCAATTTCCTATAAGGTAAAAAAGGCACCCTCACGCGAGGATGCCTACATAGTTTAAGTTATTAAATTATTTTGACTCATTTCCAAAAAGGATAAGTCTTATTTAAGTGCTTGCGCAATATCTGCGATAAGATCTGCAGAATCTTCGATGCCGCAAGATAAGCGGACAAGACCTGCTGGGATGCCGGCTGCATCAAGCTGCTCGTCTGTCAACTGACGGTGAGTTGAAGTAGCTGGGTTGAGACAACAGCTGCGAGCATCTGCAACGTGAGTCTCGATTGCGATGAGTTTGAGCTTTTTCATGAAGCTTTCAGCGGCCTGACGTCCACCTTCTAGCTCAAATGAAACTACGCCACATCCTCCATTAGGAAGATACTTCTGAGCGAGCTCGTAATACTTGTCGCCTTCAAGGCCTGGATATGTAACCTTTTTAACCTGTGGCTGCTCGTTCAAGAACTTGGCAACTGCAAGTCCATTTTCAACGTGGCGTGGCATACGTACATGAAGTGACTCGAGACCAAGATTTAAAAGGAACGCATTCTGTGGTGACTGGATGCAACCAAAATCGCGCATAAGCTGAGCTGTACATTTTGTGATAAAAGCACCTTCCTGACCGAACTTCTCGACGTAGGTGATACCATGGTAGCTGTCATCTGGAGTGCAAAGTCCTGGGAACTTATCTGCGTGAGCCATCCAATCGAACTTGCCTGAATCTACTATACATCCACCAACCGCTGCACCGTGGCCATCCATATACTTTGTGGTTGAGTGAGTGACGATGTCTGCGCCCCACTCGATTGGACGGCAGTTGACAGGCGTTGGGAAGGTATTGTCCACAATAAGTGGTACACCGTGCTCGTGAGCAACCTTCGCAAACTTCTCTATATCTAAAACTGTAAGAGCTGGATTGGCAATTGTCTCGCCAAATACAGCACGTGTATTATCCTGAAATGCTGCGTTTAATTCTTCCTCGGATGCATCTGGAGAAACAAATGTAACATCGATGCCCATCTTCTTGATAGTAACTGCAATAAGGTTGAATGTACCACCATAGATTGATGAAGATGCTACGATGTGGCTACCGCATTCGCAGATGTTGAAAAGAGCGAAGAAGTTGGCCGCCTGACCTGATGATGTAAGCATTGCTGCTGCACCACCCTCCAAAGCTGCAATCTTGCCAGCGACATAGTCGTTGGTTGGATTCTGAAGGCGTGTATAGAAATAGCCTGATGCCTCAAGGTCAAAAAGCTTTCCCATGTCTTCGCTTGTATCATATTTAAAAGTTGTAGACTGAACGATAGGAATCTGACGTGGTTCGCCATTTCCTGGTGTATATCCAGCCTGTACGCATTTTGTACCGATTCCGTTCATACTCATTTCCTCCAATTCTCAAAACATACTGCATATACTTTAACACATTAAAGATTTTTATCAAATATTTTTATAACAAAATCAAATCTTCCACTGGACATTTCAATACTGTTCCAAGGGAAACCACGGTCGCTGCCGATGCTTTGCTAATATCTTTGGCTCCACTTTCATACTGTTGAAGCGTACGTAAATTAACCCCTGCAGCCTTAGACAATTCACTTTGGGATAGTCCAAGCTTCTTGCGGTATGCCTGCAAGCGTTTGGCAGCCTGAATATTTTTTGCTCTGTCGTATATGTATTCTACAATTTTGTCCTCATCCATTTCGTGATAGGGATGATATTTGTTTTTCAAATCTTCTATTGTAATGATATTTTGAATTTCTCTGAAAGATTTGCCCGAGTACCACTGAAAATAAGCCAATACCCAGCCCGTCCAATATTCTTCGGTAGGATCCATGTAATAAGAAGCACACTCAATTAGTTTAGAAGGTCCATAAGTTCTGATTACAGTTTCCTCTACCAACTCGATGCCTGATTTGCCTGCTATATATTTAGGGTTGCCTGCTTCAAACTGTCTAGCTACTCCAGATGTTATAAACATATGCATAAAAAAATCTAGTTTAAATTTGTAAAAATATGAAGCCACTTCAAGAGCCTCTGCCAAATTATGCATAGCATCATCTAAATAAATTTGATCATACGAATGTGCCATTATCTGAACTCTCCTTTCTAATCAAGTCAAGTATATATACACCGTTCTTATCTATTATGTTTGCCATTTTATTGAAATCTTCTCGCGCTTTTTTATCCCGGAATTCTTTTTGCGAAAAGTATTCTGCCGAATCCACAAATATTGCTTCTTTAAATTGAAGCCTCGAAAAGGCCTTGGCACTCTGTATAAATAATTGTTCACCCAACTCTCCTAAATACATCGCTTTCTCTAGTTGAGATACGCTAATTGAATTAGAAATAAATCCTCTCGCAAACGAAAAGTATGAATCATCAGCTCTATATCCAATAATTACATCATATTTGGATATATCTATATGATAGTTTTCTTTAAGATAATTCAACCCGTCCTGGGAAACAGGGCCATTCATTCTAAAAGTACGATGCTCTAGCAAAATAGTAAGCCAATGGAGAATTGTATACTTTTTGTCATTAAGATTGAGTACCTTTAGATTTTCCAAATCTATTTCATACTTATTAACATATCCATTTCTATACTCCTCTACTGCCCATTCTTTTGCCAATTCTATGTGCTCTGTGCAGTAAAACCCTCGACCATAATCGTTATTCGATTTACCACCATTAAGCTTTGGTGTTTCTATTATTTTATCAGAACCATGATATAAAATTACTTTAGCCATAGCGCCTCCTGTACTTCTCTAGAAGTACATATATTATACTTCTCTGGAAGTATAATTTCAACTTTTGCTATTTTTTTATTGTGTTTTTGGAAAAAAATAGATTTTTTTATTGAATATGTATATGTAACGAACCATGAATTTTTAAAATAGGAGGATAAAAATGATTAATAACGAAAGGCAAATTAACTTGTCACCAGACAACATCAGTACTACCGCCGCACGTGATTTAAATATTGATTCCAACAATAATTTTTGGAAACAAATTGATGGTTGCCAAGGCGAGCTACACCCGAAGCCACGTTTTGCGCCCGGTGTTGTGGAACAATTATTATTTGGCACAGACTTCAAGAATGCGAATAATCCAGACCTTGGAATAAGTACCTCTACTAACAACCGAAATAATAAGGGTAAAGCTCCAGAAGGTACTCAGGAAACTCCCGCCCTTGGCCAACAAACCCATGATACGCCAAGTACATCAACTACTTCTAAAGATACTAAGGTTGTTCAAAATACAAATAATACTCCAGCTCCACAAGAACCTGCCGTTACGTATAACATAGATGCGCTTATTTCAGAACGTGATAAGCTAATAAGAAACCTGTGGGCACCTGAGAAAATCACATATGGGCATTTAAAGGGAATAAAAAACTGGGATAAGCTAGGATTCTCTAAGGAACTTAAAAGGATTTTTGAAATAGATATGATTATTGAGCAATATCAAGCTGTCGCCGAAACAACTAATACAAAAACAAATGAATCTGAAGCAACTACTACTAAACCAGAAGAAACTACTACTAAACCAAAAGAAACTACTACTAAACCAAAAGAAACTAAAGCATCAACTTCAACTAAAGAATCTGTACTTGACGGTATTCTGGGGGGAGGATTTACATCCCGAAAGGACACTCAATATGCAAATACTACTAGTCCGGGAAACAGTAGTACAATCACAAATCCTAAACCGGAAAAAACATCAAAATGCAAATGCTGCATCATAATGTAAAATAACAATTTTAAAAGCAGACAAAGCCCACTTCGCTTCGTCTGCTTTTCATTGCTATTTATTATGTCTCCCACATGACTTAAAAAATCTTTATCCTATCTTCTACTAGGGTAACAAAGCTTTCTTTCATATCTTTTGGGATGTAAGATTTTTCTATTTCTTCTATAAACTTTTCTTTATATCGACAAAGTCTAACAATCATTTTTTCAGCCACATTCTTATTCATTTCTAAATTCTCGGCCAAAATCAAAAAATCCTTCTTCCTGATATTTCGTTTCTTCCCATTTACCGTAAGTGCCATCTGCTCTTTGTCCTGCGGCATAATAACATTAACTGGAAGCATGTCATATGCAGCTGAAAGACCATATTGTCTGCTAGCCGGAGCGCTCTCTATCAGAGAGAAGTTCTTAAGATGCATATCTGAATTTCCTGTGAGAAAGCAAAAAATCAAACGATAAAATAATTCTGTTTTATCTATACCAACATTTTTGGAATAGCTATTAATTACTCGACCGCAGCCTTCATAAGAGCCCTTATATTTATCAGCAGTACTTCGATTTGATAGCTGACAAAAATCTTCCATCGCAAATATCTTTGACTTGTCTCTATCAATGCGTTTTGTAATATACGCATACTGCTGATTAACCTTAATTAAACCATTCGGAACGGTCTTTATGCCCACCATCTCCGCTAGTTTCATAGATAAAAACTCAGCCTCTGGTAAGGCTCTAAAATCATCCGACTGAGGTTTTAGAATATACCCCGTCGGATAATCAACAACTGTAAATCTCGCCTTTTTATCCTTTGAATCTAAATGTAATGAAAGCTTTTTTTGAACTCCAGGAACCGTCAACCCTTTACTAACCGTATTGTTAGCCAATGCCTCTAGCATATCATTAGAAATATTGATTTCAGGAATCTCTTCAAAGCAAAAAAAGTGCTTTATGCATTTTGAATGCCATCCAACACCTTGCTCATATTCAGTTGGATTTAAAATTTCTTTATTGCAACACAAACATCTCATATTAGATCTCTGCCTCTATATATACATCTCCAATACAATCTCTGCATGAAGCTAATAACAATCCAAACCTGTCCTTCCCATCTATTTTCCAGTTTCGTTCTACAACTCCAAGTAGCCATCCCTCTGGAATCAATCCATCAAAAAAAGGAAAAAGACTGTTTGATTTGTAAATCTGATTCTCTAAAGGCAAGGTCAAACTAACGGCAACAGCAGATGAATCTGCTATATAGCTTGAATCATATTCAAAAACATAGCCTTCGTCAGATTCATATATTCTTCCTGCATATTTGTTTTGTACATAAACTTTACCTGCTCTAGCCATTTAGATTACTCCTATCAATCTCACCTGGGACTGCCCGCATTCCAAACATGCCTAATGCCTGATTTACCTTGTCAAGGCGCACTGTCTCCTTGCCCTGCTCTAGTTCTCTAACGAATCTAAGACCAAGACCAGATCGTAATGCAAACTCTTCTTGAGTTAGGCCAGCTTTTTTTCGTTCTCTTTTTACATACTCACCAATATTATTCATAATCTAAATATATACCTTATCGGGTATATTTTCAAGGTTGGTTTTATATTTTGTACCCTATCGGGTGCATTTTGCGTTTGTCGGCGTATTTTTATACCTTTAAGGGTATAAAAATATACAATATTATTTAATCTTTTAACGCTCGTTCAAGTTCTTTTCTCATCTCATAATTAGGTTGGTCAATCTTTAAGCTCTCATAGTCATAGGTATCACATTTTTCAACTACATCTTTTATTACTGATTCATCATCGATTAATTGCGTATTGCTATGGTATAGACCGTCAGTATGGATAAAAAAGTTGGATACTTCTCCATATTCTGGGACCAAACAATAAAAGCTTTTGTTCGTATTTACGTTATCTTTGATACTGTTGTTTCCAGGAGAATATTCTAGACCTTTCAAGTGGCCGTTCGAATCTCTATAGTCATCACCAAAGAAACCATAATAGATTTGTTCGAGCCTTCCCGAACCATAAGTATATATGGCAATACACTCATAAAAATCATCTACAAAAAGCTCTGGATATTCATCACCATCAAAGTCAATCAATGCATATTCACTATGGACACTATCTAATCTATTTACTAAACGCAAATACGCCTGAAGCATCTTTTCCTTCAAGTCATTTTGATTATTATTCTCTTCCTTACGGATATCCTCGATTGCTTCGTAGTTATAAAAATCAATATCGTTCTCTTCTGCCTCGTGATCTGTCAAAGCTTCTACACCATACAAATTATGTACAGCTAAAGCATCTTTCATGTATTCCGCTTCATTCCCCTGTCCAAAGTCATCGTATATATACCCAGCGAAATACCACAGGCGTTTTTGGTCGTTCTCATCTGCTCCTAGTATAACTATATCTGTAATATTGTCGTAATTGAAATCACAAACTTCTATTTCAGAAATCGCTTTTGGTGTTTCATAAACAAAAAATTCTTGTGTTAGGCTGTAGAAGTTCTTATTGTCTCCTACCTTTGCAATTCCCAAATTTGTATCGCATAAATAGTCATATTCTCCAAAATCATTTGGAGACATATATTTATCTACAAAAATATCATCCTCTTTAGGAAGTTTAATTGTTTTGCCTTTACCAAGGTTATCCTTATCTTTTTTTAAATAGAAGTTCCAATTATGCTCCTCAGGATTGCTAGGAATAACTAATTCCACCTCGCCACCCATCTCTGGAATGTTAAGTTTGGTTTTATAATCTTTTTTATCCTCTATGTTCCATAAAAACTCATCGGTGATTCTGTAATGCCCTACAATCTTGCCGTAGGTTGATAGAATATCCTCCTCGTAGGAAGCCTGAATTGGATTTGCATTATGAATTACAAATGGCTGACCCTTGCTATTTCTTGAATCAGAAATCACACCAATATGCTTTTCCCAAATAACTATGTCTCCAGGCTGCCAGCTTTTATAATCATTTATATCTTTGGTTAACTCTGTAGCTGTATGCTTAAAATAAACCTTGAGATTTTTAACTCGTCTAAAATCTATATATTTATCTGGCTCATCAATGTCATAGTCTTTAGGATTTGCCTCCACATCAGCGTTAACTAGCTCCATCAAATCGTAGCCAGAGTTCTTAAGGGCTGTGGCAACTACATCTGTGCACACACCATACTCATCATATGAGTAGCCCGTATCGGAATAATATTTGCTCTTGTATTTTGGCTTGGTTGCCACGTATTTTTTTGCTGACTTTAAGATATCGGTGTAGTCGTCAATACCATCTGTGTCGGCATCGGTATGACTTTTGATGGTAGAAATATTAAATTTATCTGCATCGAATTTTCTATGTGGAATGTAGTTGTAGCGGTATGCAAAATAGATTCCAACGCCAACTATTACACTAACAATTATGAAAATAATTCTTTTTTTTGTTTTACTCATTTATTATGTCTCCTCCATTGACGTCTCCATCTATTTTATATCCCAAGCTTCTTTTTTATCTGGGAAGCAACGTATTCGCCTTCTAGATCCTCGTATTCCAAATCAGACAATTCCTTTACCTTGCTTTTCAGTTCCTTGTCCGAAAGCTTTTCATCAGAGAAGTTTTCACAGTCGGATTTGTCTTTAAAATCTCTTCCATACATCATCTGCATGGAGCCATCGTTCACTGATTTGAAAATGTACTCATTTGTTTGCTCATCAATATCGTGTATACGAAGACTGTTTTCTTTTGGAGCGTATCCAAAAGATTTATAATCACCAAAACTGCTATCGTGCATGAGAGCCTGAATAGAACCATCCTTAAATGAGTATAGATAGTATCCGCCTATGTATTGAACTCCCAATTCTGGAATCTTATCGTCATCAAAATAAATCAAATCATAGTGAAGCCAATCATCCTCGCTAGAATCTTTATTCAAAAATTCGTAGTAGTCGACAACCGCTTCATAACCATCCTTGTAGGATTTGAAATCACCGTTTTCACGACCACCAGTAAGCTTCTTTGCCATCTCATCTACTGTGAAGCTAGTTTTTAAATTGTCTTTTGATGATAATTCTTTGCTGTAAAAACAACTGTTATCTGCGCTCAATTCACCATCATAGCAAAGAGACAACAGCGCTCTCTCCTCTCCAAATATGGTGACAGACATGAGTATGTCTGAGTTTCCATCGAAGTTTACATCGGTCAATTTTATACCAGTTATTGAATCCGGTCTGTACTCACCTTCAAAGAGAACACCGGCAGTCTTACCATCATGCTGTAGCTCAATATCCTTTTCCTTATCCTTTGGGATGAATATCGAATAGTTGCCTTCGCAATCAGGGCATTTTATATCAATAGTTGTATCCTTTTTAACATTCTTATCCCAAATTGGATCCTTTTGGGAAATAGATGTTGGTCCATCTTGCTTTGGTTTGAAAAATGAAGTTTTCCCCGAATTGTCCTTATGAACTAATTCGTATATACGTGGAGTTGCAAACCATACTCCAACTCCAGCAATCGCTACTATTAATAAAAGTATGAAAGTTTTTGCTATCTTTTTCATGGTTTTGCTCCTTACTATTTGCCTGCTACAAAGTCATCGCCATAAACTTTAAAACCTATAACCTTTCCCTTTTTTGTTTTAACCCAAACGGTGTTGCAAACCTCTTCATCATCTAGATGAGGCTCATACTTATACAGTGTGAATTCCTCGCCCTTCTTGAAGGTTTTAGTTTTATTAAAAATTACTTCACCGTCCATTTTGTCATCAAAACATAATTCTTTGGTTTCTTCCAATATTATCTTATCGCCCTTCTTAGCAATTTTATTGCCAAAGATTATTGAATCAGAGCTAATATATTGGGCAATAGTTTCTTTTGTGAACGGAATACCTGTAGCTGTTATAAAAAATGTTTTCTGAACTGCAGAATCCACTACACTATTTTCAGGGCATTGAAGTTTAAAATCTCTTGAATCTTTTATCTCGCCATTATAAAGCGAATACTCGCCATCATATAAAATAGGCTTTCTTATTTTTCCATCACTCAGATTGTAAATATATAGTTTACTTGTTGGCTTATCAGTTAATGCAAAAATGTATATAAATGCCTTTCCATCCTTATTGGTAAACAAGTATGCCTGATGATTGTCTGCTTTCACTTCAAGTCTATCCATACCCTCTTTGTTGGTAAGGCTAAATTGTCTTTTGTGGTTATCCAAATCGCGATATTTTAAGCAGTACTTGTCCCCATTAATCGAAAACTCTTCATTGTTTTCATCGATTTTTTTGATGTCGCAAGACTCAATTTTTAGCTTGTCAGCAATTTCGCCAAAACTAAATTTTCCGCATAGAGGAGTATCTTCACAATCGTCTCTTGCAAAAGTAACTTTTCCGCTTTTAAAGGTATATGCTGTTCCGCAGCAAAAATTTATATCATATACAATCAATTCTGGAATATCATTGCCATCAAGGTCTTTAAGGTTGTATCTAAAACTGTTTGGCAATTCACTATCCATTTCAACTTGACAAATCAAATCAAAATATCCATCTTGATAGCTCTTATATGTAATATCACCATCAATCACCTCACCTAATGAAGCATTATCATTCATATTGCGCTCCGCCAGATTAGATTGCAATTCATCTTCGCTAAACCAATATGCGTCGTCTATAAGTTTTAGACCGCAATTTGCACTCCCTACAACACCTTCTACAAACCATACGTGCTTTTTACCTTTATCATCAGTGCCAAACATAGCAATATCTGTGATATTATCCAAATTATAATCGCAGGTCTTTACTTCATTTATGGTTTCAACCTCATCACAAGGCTGAAACGTATTTCCGCCTCCGTAAAAAATTTTCTTTTCTCCTGAACCAATTCCTATGACAACTGGCTCATCTAATCCTCCGGAATTTTCCTTATGACTCGGCTCTATTTTTACAAACTCATCTTCCTCAAAATCCTCTGGTGAAATAGATTCAAAGTCTTCCTTCACAGTTTTTGTTTTCTTTTCATCTACTGCGCTAATATCCTTTACAATGTGGAATTCTTTCTCTGCACCCTCATAAAATCTCAATTCAACTTCGCCGTCCATTTCGGGAATATCTAGCGTAGCTATTTTTTCTTTATCATCCTCGCGAGACCAAATTATCTTTGGTTCTTCAGGCTGGGGCTGATCCTTGCTTAGCTCTTCATAATGTTTTTTTTCAGCTTCCCATTTCTTATCCTCGGCTTGTTTTTCCATATGTCTTTTTATTGGTATGTATGCAAATATTGCTCCAACTATAACCACTAAACATCCTGTAACTATTACTATTCTTTTCTTCATCTAAATGTCCTCGTAATGCTATTTGTGAAAATCGCCTTTTCTAACATCATTGTTTTCTAGTCCATGAGTAATATATAAACCTTCCTCATTGGAGTTTTTGCATAAAATATTGACACTATCATCGCAATACTCGATTTTATCCAATGTAAGTACCTCACCTTTTTTCAACTCAACAAGATCATAATCATCATTTATGAATGTAGTATCTTTATTCAATTTAAAGGTCACTCCACCTTTAATCTTGTTTCCAAAAACCAATGATTCAGCAGAAATATAATCCGCATATGCATCATTAGCTTCTGGCATTCCAAAATAGTTTATGTAGAAGACTCTCTGCACAGCCGAATCTATTATTCTAGTTTCTGGGCTTTGAAGATAAAATTCATCTGCGTTTTTGATTTCGCCGTTGTATAAAGAAAACTCACCATTATATAAAATAGGCTCCTTTATATCTCCATCGCATAAATCATAAATATATAGCTTACTTGTTGGCTTGTCCGTCAATACGAATAAATATAAAAATGCCCTGCCATCATCTTTTGAAAACAGGTAGGCTTGATGATTATCCGCCGTAGCCTTCATCAGATTTAAATCGTTTTTATTGCTTAAACTAAACTGTCTTTTATTCTTATCTATGTCTCTATACTTTAGAGTATACTTTTGACCATCGACAGAAAATTTTACCTCGCTGCCCTCAAGCTTTTTAACTTTATATTTATCAGCATCTAATACTTTTAAAATAGCCTTACCTTGCATATCAGCATTTAAGTACTCATAGTCATACTGATTACATTCATCAAAGACCTCTTTCGCAGATTCGCCAGAAAGATTATCCATGCAGCTATAGTATTCGTCTTTATATCTAGGTTCTTCGTCATCATAATCGATATTACTGTAATCAATCAGCTCTCCATCCCTTAGTATAAAAAATGTACGATAAATAGCATCAACATCAGTCCAACATTCATCGCCGCTATCCTCGATGCATCCATTTCGTGGAGAATACATATAAGCAGACTCAACACCATTCCACCCATCAAAAATACAATCAAGCATTCCATCCTTAAATGTGTACATTGATATTCTGTAATAGTCATCTACTACTAATTCTGGGCACTCATCTTCATCAAAATATATAAGACCGTATTTACGTTCATAACTTCTGCCTTGATATGCTTCAATTTTCTCAACTATATCGCTATAGGCCTCTTGATAGGATTTGTATTTATCCATAACAAAGTCAGATTTTGATTTGTCTTCCTCAAAATGAAATACATTCTTTATTGTAGTGCGCCCAAACTTAGCGTCTGCTACAACACCTTTGAGATACCACTCTCGATCCATTCCACTATTATCCGTTCCAGAAATATATATATCAGTAATGCCGTCCGAATTATAATCATATGCTTTTACCTCATATACAGATTTAACTGGAATTTGAAGGCAGACGTTACTATAGTTGGCCACTGGCCATGACGTATCTCCATTTAAAAAAAACAAATTACCATTACTAGTAGATGAAACAGCAAGCCGGAGAGAATCATCTATTCCCGGTTTTAATAATCCTCCATATCTGCTTATATAATCCATATCCACCTCTATTGTGTCACCCTCATCGTAATCGTTGGGATCCAATTCCTTTATACCCTCTGATTTAGAAATTAACACCTCACTTCCCCAAACTTCAAAAGATATACCTGTTCCATACTCATCAATCAAAATTTCAACTTCCTTATCTACCTCTGGTATATCTAGTATTTCCATACATGTATCATCGCCATCAGAATGCCATATCTCTTTGCCCTTTTTAGGCTTGTCCTGCTCATGGGATGATTCTTGCAGCTTTGAATAAAGCTTCTCCTCTTTGAGCCATACTTCATCCTCCGCTTTCTTTTCCGCATATTTTTTATATGCGCTATAGCCTAGTATTGCTCCTACACTTACAGCAACAATACAAGTTAATACTACAATTAGTTTCTTTTTACTCAATGAATTTTCCTCCTCGGTAGAGTCTACTTTTCTTTTTCGACATAAACTTACATTTATATATCAATAAAATTAGTCTATTTTTTTCCAAATCGACAAAAAAATCCACGTTGCTTCAAATTACGACTCACATAAGTTTTGCTTATGTAGTCCGCACCCTTACAACGTGGATATTATTTTTACTCCGTATATGCGTTTGCCGCATCAATAATTGTTTGGATTTCTTCGTCAGTGAGTTCGGGGAACATCGGGATTGTGACACCATGTTCCGCCAGGTCCTCCGCGATTGGGAAATCGCCGTGTTTATAACCAAGTGTGGCGAAACACGCCTGCTCGTGCATTGGGACTGGGAAATATACGCCAGTTGTGATTCCCTTTTCTTCCATGAAAGCTCTGAACTTTGCACGGTTGTTTACCTTCATCGGATATACATAGAATATATGCTCGTTATACTCCGCGACAGTCGGCTTGCTGAGAGCGGGGTTTGTAATCTTGTCGTTGTAGATTGCTGCAATCTGACGACGACGCTCATTCCAATCATCAAGATGAGGTAGCTTAACTGAAAGCATTGCCGCCTGTAAAGCATCTAGCCTAGAGTTGAAGCCTACTATATAGTTGTAATACTTGGGAAGATTTCCGTGGAAATCAATCTTGCTCTCGTCAAAATCCTGACCGTTTAATCTTGCATAGGTGAAGGCACCGTTTAGGCCTGAACCGTGAACACGATATGCCTGACACCCCTTGTAAAGAGCCTCGTCATTGGTGACTATGATGCCTGCATCGCCGGCTGCGCCAAGATTTTTGGTAGGGAAAAAGCTGACACATGCAATATCACCGAGTGAGCATGTGCGACGGCCCTTATATTTTGCGCCGGCTGCCTGTGCACAATCCTCAATTACGAGCGCACCATGAGCGTGGGCGATTTCGTTGATAGCATCCATATCCGCTGCCTGGCCGTAGATATGAACAGGGATAACAGCCTTGGTTTTGGAAGTGAAGGCTGCTTCAAGCTTGCTTGAATCCATTGTGAAGGTCTCTGGGTCGATATCAACAAAAACAGGAGTTGCACCAACCTGAGCGATTGACTCTGCAGTAGATACGAAAGTCATGGCTGTTGTGATAACCTCGTCGCCTGCGCCGACACCTGCTGCAAGTAGCGCAATAACAAGGGCATCTGTTCCGTTGCCTACACCGATTGCAAATTTGGCACCACAATACTTGGCGAACTGACTCTCGAACTCAGCCACCTTGGGACCTAATATATATCCGCCTGAGTGAAGCACCTCGAGGGCCGCTTCATCAAGCTCCTTTTGAAGAGACGCGTATTGCCTCTGTACATTCATAACTGGAATCATAATTTCCTCCTTATGTAAATTCATGATGAGAGGATGTCCTAATAATAACTAATATCAAACTTAACACGCTTTCGCTCTGCTTTTTCTACTTACGTTACATAAGAAGCCACTTCGTGCCTTCTAAGTAACGAGTGAAAAAGAAGGTTAAGTTTGATATATGTTATTATTCGAACATCCATACAAGCATTTTCATCAGATTATTCATTAATCATGTAATATATATATGCTAACATAACTCGTCACTCATGTGACGGTTTTGGGGTTAGCGCTTTACTTTGGCAAGAATTTTTTCTTTGATGTAGTCTACTTCCTCTACCTTCATGAACATGAGGATGAGTGCGTAGCCGCCAAGTCCTAGGATAGCCGATAATAGGAATACCATTATTGTGCTAGGGATAAAGTACTTGACCACAAGGACTACAGCCACTGTATAGATAACTCCTGGGAGCTGCTTTAAAAGCACCGGAACATGGCTTGTTATCTTGTAGTTTGGTATGTGGCGTTTCAACATCTGAGAGTTGATTAGGAAATTGACTGTCAAGCTGATTGAGCTTGCAAGTGTAATTCCCATGATGCCAATGTAGCGCGACAAAACAATACTAAAAATAATATTTACTATTACGGATATTATACCGGTAATCATCGTCGTCTTTGTATTTTTAAATGAATACAAGCCACGCAAGATAATATCACGTATCCCCATGCTAGCAAAACCAACTGCATAACCAAACAAGGCAGCTCTTACAGTTGAAACCGAACCTGTATTAAACATTCCTCGCTTAAAGGCAATTGATACTATCTCGCTTGAGCATAGGCAGGTCACGATGGTAATCGGTATCATGATGCAGATCATAACGTTTACCGCCTTTTTCATGACATCAACCAACTTATCGTAATCTTTTGAGGCAGTGTAGATTGAAAAGTTTACATACAAAACATCTACAACGTTATTGACTAGTATTACTGTAACAAAATCTTCGAGGCTGACTGCATATGTAAGAGATGCCGGTCCACCATCAAAACCAGACGCAAGTGCATTATCAACCAACTTGTTAATCTGAGATACGGAATTGCCTATAAACAACGGTATCGCCGTGTACAAAATTATCTTGATTTCGGGCACACTTCGTATGGAAACAAATTTAAATTTAAAATAGCGCCGACCGCGCAGTAAAAGCATGGTTCCAAATACTATATAACTGATGTATTGGGCTATTATCAACGATGTTACAGCATGAACGCTATGCAGCACAACGCAACAGATGATAGTTGTCACGCTTGTAATAAATGATTCCGTTCGGCTTACCACAAAATCTTTGTTGGCATCCATAAAGGTTGTCCAAACCAAGGTGACTACCGAGAATAAGAAAAACGGGAATATCATCGGAAGGTACTGCTGCACCATCGCCATTTGATCAGGCTTGCTTCTATAGCCTGGAGCAGCCCAATATGCAATCTGCGGAACAAGTGTATATGCCAAAAGCAGCACTCCAAGAACAATTGGAAGCAATATTTCCAGGCAGGCAGATATGATTTTTGATGCCTCTTCCTTGCCTTTGTTTACCAAACAGTTGGTGTAAATGCTGACCATCGAAATGGTTATTGCGCGAATAAACGCAGAGCTGAGCATTCCAACAAAGTTGAATGCCACAGAGTATGCGTCCATCTCTGGACCTGTACCAAAGAAATTGGCTACTACCATCTGCTTGACAAAGCCTAGTAGCTTGAAACATATGGTTAATATCGTAATTACGATTGTCGTGCTTACGATACTTTTTGTTTTTTTAGTCATAATTCATTCCTATTAAACTAATAATCTGAAACATCTATACAATGCACGCTATCTAATTGCATCAACGATGTTCGGTCCAAAGCTTGCTATAACTATACCTAAAATAATAACTAACAGACCTGTCGCCTTCTTGGCTCCAATCTTTTCTCCAAGGAAGATTCTTCCAAGGATAGCCACCCAAATATAACCTGTTGCCTCAAGGATTGGTCCCAGTGAAAGTGGCACCTTTTTGTATCCTAAAACCGAGCAAAGTGATGCGCCAAAGAATACAATGTATGCTCCCATAACCATAGGATTAAGATATTCTGCAATCTTGCTAGGGTATTCTTTTTCTGCAGCCTTTTTTAAAACTATCTGTGAAACTGAGGCAATGAATGTGCCTGTCAGCATAATAAGTGCATACTTAAGCATTCTCATTTACCTCCTGATTGTTTTTAGATGATTTGCCATTTACCTCTTCGTCACCGCTGACCACGAGATAAACGCCTAGAATAACAACTAATGCGCCAACCACCTTGTATACTGTGACTTCCTCGTGGAATATTAAATATCCCCAAATCAATCCCCAGATTGTAGTGACTGCCTTGTTAGCATAAGTTGTGATAAGTGGTAAGTGCTTCAGCACCTGCTGCCAAGCAATCGCATAGAATCCAAGAACAAAAATGACTATTGCATAGAACATAATCCACTTTGGACTAAGGAAATCATACATAGCGGCCTTTTTGGAGCATATGCTGTTTACGGAAAAAATCAATATTATTACATGTAAAATGATAAACCATTTTAAAGTGTCTTTTTTCATTGAATAATCCTACCTTCTATTTCTTAAATTATAAGCTACTCTAGTATACATCTTGAGTCGATGAAAATCTAGTTTGTAGTCATTTGCTGGTAATTATCGCCTCGCGGTATTTCTTGAAGACTATTTGCTAGTGATTATTGCCTTATGGTATTTTTTGAAAATCATATACTGACGCTGCAGCTCGCTCTCTTCGTCCATAAGAAGGTTTTTCGCCTCAAGAACTCTTTCGATTGCCTGTGATACATCCATAGTGTGATATGGCAGAAACAGCCCACGAAGTTCTTTAGGCTTGATTATCTTATAGGCTCTCGCAGATGAAATGCTGTATGTATAACAGAAATATCTATAAAAATATCCTATCCAAAACAGCTCATTTGAAGAAAACTTGACCGAGCCATAATTGGACTCGCCATATTGACCTTCTACTTCTGAAAGTATGTCCGCCGGTTGTAAATTCGTTGATAAGATTGAGCAATTATCAATCTGATTTACTATGTTGCTATGCATAAAACGCCTAATGAATATCTCCGAACTGCAATTTGTCTTTGCTGCAGATTGCTCAAAAGTCTTTCCCTGGAGCTCGCATAAGAGCAATCCATCTTTATCTATTTTTTTAGCTTTCATGTTAGTGACCTCCCACTAATGCAATATCTCATCTATATATTTGCCTTGTCCTCTATATGTTCTGCGTGCCAGCTTGACTTTGTCGTCGCCCATTTTGGCATCGTTATCTCGTATTGATTTATAAAAATCTCTTTCTGATGCCGAAACATAGCATCGCTCCAATAACTTAACTTGTGCGGACGATTTTTCAGATATGAACACATATTGATTGCCAAGATTGGTTGCTGCCAAACAATGCTTGCATTGCTCATCAGTGATTTCACCTTCTATAAATGAATTGATAATCTGAAACATTCTATTATCAGCTATCGGTGCTATTATATAATCGCATTTACGTGATTTACTAATCAAATCCTTGATTAACGGATGTTCTTTGTATTCATCCAATGTACCTCGATAATATGCTATTGTCATCATCCATTCTTGATTTACGGTGTATTTTTTGGCCTTTAGCCCAACCGGATTAAAATCAATAAGATATGCTGATGATTTATCAAAACCTGAAACAAACGAGACTGCTTGTTCATAGCTTGAGCCCGCATAAAAACCTTGGCCAAAATCATTGTTTACTCGCCCATATTTGACATCAATTGCACCCTGAATTTCACTTTTGGCTCCGTGAAATAATAGCATGTGATCTTTAGATAAGTTCTCCTGCCATAACATTTCCTTTAATCTATTTATTCTGATATTTTTCTTGAATGCATAATCATACAAGGCTTCAATTAACTTTTCATTAGGACTTGTTTGTCTGTTTTCGCTTCGTGATAAAGTTATCTGCTGGACGCCTAATTCTGCTGCGAGCTCGCCTTGACTGATACCTAATATATCTCTTATGGATTTTAAATCTTCTGAAAAATTGTATAGCATATATTTTCCTCCAACTTCTTTATAACATATTACTTAGAAAAGTTCAATAACTTCTTTAAGTAATATGTTATAGAGAAGTTTGTTGGTGAAACAAAAAGAGACCGCACTATTTTTAATGCAATCTCTAGAAGTATAATATTTTATAACCTCTACAATATATATAATTGCAGATTATTTATCCCAGCTTGCAAGCATCTCCTGCACGTAGTCCGTAGTCATGATTTTGTCCACAGTGCCCTGCACGTCAAGACGCTTTGTGTTGTGAGATGTGTAAGCTTCACTTGACATTGTCTGGACCTCGCCGTTTACGAAGAACTTGTCGTAGTTGAGGTCGCGACCGTCTGGAAGCACACGGTAGTAATTGCCCATGTCAATTGAACGAACGCACTCTTCGTTTGTCATAAGAGTTTCAAATAGCTTTTCGCCGTGGCGTGTACCAATTATCTTGGTGCCTGTGTCACCGAAGAGCTGCTGAACAGCCTTTGCAAGGTCGCCGATTGTTGAAGCATCTGATTTTTGAACGAACAAATCCCCTGGCTCGCCGTTTTCAAAAGCAAACATAACAAGAGCAACTGCCTCGTCAAGATTCATAAGGAAACGAGTCATGTTTGGATCTGTGATTGTGATTGAGTTGCCCGCCTTAATCTGGTCTATGAAAAGCGGAATAACAGAGCCACGAGAACACATAACATTACCATAACGTGTTGTGCAGATTGTGGTTTTGCCTGCAGCTACGCGGGCATTAGCACCGATGACTTTCTCCATCATCGCCTTTGAAATACCCATGGCGTTGATTGGATAAGCTGCCTTGTCAGTTGAAAGACAAACAACTCGCTCAACTCCAGCCTCGACTGCTGCATGTAAAACATTGTCGGTTCCCTCAACATTGGTACGAACAGCTTCCATTGGGAAGAACTCACACGATGGAACCTGCTTTAGTGCTGCTGCATGGAAGATGAAATCTACTCCTGGCATAGCATCCTGCACAGAACGCATATTGCGGACATCGCCGATGTAAAACTTAACCTTACCTGCAAGGTCTGGATGCTCGGCCTGAAGCTGATGTCTCATGTCATCCTGCTTTTTCTCGTCACGAGAGAATATTCTGATTTCCTTTAAGTCTGAATCAAGGAAATGCTTAAGAACAGTGGAACCGAATGAACCTGTTCCGCCTGTAATCATCAAAGTCTTATCTTTAAACAAATCGCAATTCATAATATCTCCAATCCGCTGATTTATCCCAAACAATTTATGCTCCCGCAGGGCACCCTCCATACTTTCGCATGGGAGCCCTCCCGCCGGCGTAGGTCCTTCCCATGCTCAGCATGGCACTCCCCTGCTCGCGCAATCTAATTTCTTTGAAAATCAGCTCATTTAGTTATTCGCTCTTTATATGATGGCTTAGCATGATTTTAAATATCACTCTTCCGCCACACCATCTTGTTGACAATTCCAGTGTATGACTGGATGATTTTGACAACCTTGGTTGATACGTTTTCTTCGATGTAGTCAGGTACCGGAATTCCGTAGTCGCCATTTTCGTTTAGGTCGATGGCGGTTGTGACAGCCTGAAGCAACGACTTTTCATCGATACCTGCGATGATGAAGCAGGCTTTGTCGAGTGCCTCTGGACGCTCTGTCGATGTACGGATGCAAACCGCTGGGAATGGCTTGCCAATGCTTGTAAAATAGCTTGACTCCTCTGGCAGTGTACCCGAATCTGATACTACAGCAAAAGCGTTCATCTGAAGATGATTGTAGTCGTGGAAGCCAAGTGGCTCATGCATTCTCACACGAGAATCAAGCTTGAAGCCTGATTCCTCAAGACGCTTTCTTGAACGTGGATGACAGCTATAAAGAATTGGCATATCATATTTTTCAGCCAGCTTGTTGATGGCTGTAAAAAGGCTGATAAAGTTCTTCTCTGTGTCTATATTTTCCTCTCTGTGAGCTGATAAGAGGATATATTTTTTAGGCTCTAGACCCAACTTTTCAAGGACGTTTGATGCCTCAATTGCTTCTAAGTTTTCATGTAAAACCTCAGCCATTGGTGATCCAGTCACATATGTGCGCTCCTTTGGAAGACCACAGTCTGCCAAGTAACGACGGGCATGCTCTGAGTATGCCATATTCACATCTGAAATAATATCTACGATGCGGCGATTGGTCTCTTCTGGAAGGCACTCATCCTTGCAGCGATTTCCAGCTTCCATGTGGAAGATTGGAATATGCAATCTCTTTGCCGCAATTGCGGAAAGGCAAGAGTTGGTGTCGCCAAGAATCAAAAGTGCATCTGGCTGAATCTCTACCATGAGCTCGTAGCTTCGGGCAATGATGTTGCCGACAGTCTGTCCCAAGTTGTCGCCTACTGCATCCATGTAAACCTCTGGATCATCAAGCTGCAAATCCTTGAAAAACACTCCATTTAAAGTGTAGTCGTAATTTTGACCTGTGTGGGCAAGCACGCAATCAAAGTACTTGCGGCACTTTTTAATAACTGCAGCTAGGCGGATAATCTCTGGACGCGTACCTACGATTATCAAAAGCTTAAGTTTTCCATTATTTTTGAACATTTATATTCCTCCAAGTCGCATATGACATAAATATATAATAATTCCAACTATACTTCTTCAAAATATGTGTCGGGACGGCCCTGCTCTAGCAATTCGTTGGCCCACATAAGTGTAACCAAATCCGCGGTGTCGGACAGGTTGATTATGTTGTGGGTGTAGCCCGGCAGCATGTGAACCGCCTGGATGTGGTCGCCGCTAACCTCGAACTCGATGATCGGGTAAGGGTTGCCGTTTTCATCTACGCCGACACGGCGTTGTTGGATGAGGCCGTGTCCGGAAACGACAATAAAGAACTCCCACTTGGTGTGATGCCAGTGCTGTCCCTTGGTGATTCCCGGCTTGCTGATGTTTACAGAAAACTGACCGTGATCGGCAGTCTTGAGAAGCTCAGTGAAAGTGCCGCGGTTATCAGCGTTAGTTTTTAAATCGAAAATAGCCTTGTCCTTAGGCAGATAGCTAAGGTAGGTGCTATATAGTTTCTTTGCAAAGGATCCATTTGGAATTGCAGGCATCATAAGAGATGATGGCTGCGCCACAAAGCTGTCTAGGAGCTCCACAATTTCGCCAAGAGTCACTGTGTGACTGACGGGAACGTAGGCGTATTTGCCCGCTGTATCAGGAACCGCCTGACCATCCTCATCGTAGTCGCATCTGTGCTCGCATCCGCGGAGCGCTTCAAACATCTCGTCTACCAAATCGTCGATGTAGACAAGCGTCAGCTCGGTGGATGGGTCGTTGACGGTGATTTCTAGACCGTTGGCCTTGTTGTTGCAGAATGTGGCAACCGCCGAATTGTAGTTTGGACGGCACCATTTTCCGAAAAGATTTGGGAAGCGGTAAACTAGCACCTTGGCGCCAGTCTCCTGCTCGTATTTAAAGAAAAGCTCTTCGCCAGCAAGCTTGCTTTTGCCGTACTCGCTGCCGGCGTATCGACCAATCAATGTTGCTTGGATTGACGATGATATCATTACAGGACAAGTGTTGCCGTGCTTTTTGAGTGTATCCAAAAGCGTGCTAGCAAAGCCAAAATTGCCCTCCATAAATTCCTTATCATCCTTGGGACGATTGACTCCCGCAAGATTGAAAACAAAATCGCAATCGCTGCAGTAGCAATCAAGTTCTTCCTCGGTGGAATCCTTGTCGTACTCGTAAACAACCAGCTCATCCACGTCAAGTGTGTGATACTTATCTCGCCCATCAGCAGCGCACTTCAAGGTCTCAACCAGGTTTTTGCCAACAAAACCTGCAGCCCCTGTTACTAATATTTTCAAAACTAATATCTCCTACTGATTATATTTCGTATATACAGTACGGTTATGCTCCTCTCATTGATGTCTAGTAAAATAAAATCTAATACATGAAATAAACCACCGTACAACCTCATGTATTATACCATACGCGGATTATTCCTGCACCTTTCCCTAGAAGAATTTCCATTATCTATTATTGCTGTGGGTCATCTGACTCCCATATCTCTTCTATATCTTCTGGATAGCTTTCTTTCTCCGGAGGATTTCCTGGCTCGGTACCTTCATCATAACTATTATTTTTTTGTAGCTCCTCTAGAAGGTCCTCTCTTACCGTCCCATCTTCGTTCCTATAAACTTTTTCCCAATCAAGTTTATACTTGGAATCATTAAACTCCATTATTTTTTTTACATCATCGCTTAAAGCGGGATTGTCATAGATGTTGTTGTAATCATATTCTTTAAGCAGTGGCGATGTATTCTGATTTGTTGAATCCGTATTGTTGGATGAACCAGAGAAAAATCCCAAAAAAGCATGACAAAAGATTAATGCGATTAATGCAACAATTACAGCTGCATAATTGCGATCCTTTACAGACTTGCTTGGCTTGACCGTTGGCAATCCCTTGGAATCCACAAACGCAATTCCCGCTTTTGATGAACGGGTATCATAGCTAATAGAAACTATGTTGTTAATCTTTGGAATTCCATGGTCGAAAATGTATTTTACCTCATTCCAGTTTTCATCTATCTCCTTTGGAAAAAGGTATCCTTCTATCGTCTTATAAATCTGCAGATTCATGCTTGGAAGTTCAAGAATTGCTGGAAGCAAATAAGCGGTAATATTTATATTTGGGAATAAATCACTAGCCTTTCCCTTTGGACTAAAAATCTTATAGTACTTAACTGTATTTTTGAATAATCGCACCCAGCAAGGGATGTTATTGCGGTATCCACCACTGTCAGCCAATCTTTGAGCAATCAAAATAAACTCGTCGCAGGCAGCTTTTTGCTGACGAGTAGGCTTATAATCTCTAAGTATTGCCAGTGTAGCCTCATCTATAGTTTTGTATGGATTTGCATCCTTGGAAGAATTGCTATTCTCGTGCTGTCGCTCGAATTCGTTTATACGAAGTGCTAAATCTATTTTGCGAGGTTCTTCCTTCTGAGCATCATTTGTGCTTTCAGAATCTCCACTATGCTTAGATATTATTTTTATAATCTTTTCTCCATCATCTGAGATTACTTTTTCTTCTGAAACTTCTTTTTCTTCTGAATTTGCTTTCTCTTCTAAATTAACTTTCTCGCTAGAAATTGATTTCTCTTCTACTTTTACTTCTGAGTTTTCAGTATCGTTGCTTATAGCATTTTGATCTGCCGAAGCTTTCTGCTTGTAATATGGACTATCTGCCATTTTCAGAGCTATCTCATAGCAATGCTTAAGCTGTGCAAATTCTTCAGGATGCTCCTCCGGATGGACCAAGCGCGATTTTTTCGCATACGCTTTTTTTATTGCTCTTTTATCACCTGTTGGACCAATACCAAGGGTCTGCCAAACATTAATATACATATCTATTCCTCTTTATTAGGATTGCTGTTTTCCGTACCTTCTATCATTTCTCGCCACATGTCTGCATCAAAATCTGCGAAGCTGAACATTGATTTTTCGATTATGACCATAACGCTTTCAAGACGTCGCTTCGCTTCCTTTATTTCTAGCTTGCTTGATGCTTGACGGCAGGTTTGTAAAAAGCTCATCAATGCTTTTTCCAACATTACACGTTGCTCAGCGTTGCATTCTGCGGCAAGTCGGCCAGCTTTTTCAACCACAAGCAAATCTTCCTCCTGGCTCTGAGGATTTGTTTTCATTTCATCAAGCTTTTTACGGCGGCTTTGGATTTCCGCGCTAGAATCACCTTCTGACAGGCCAATCTTTTCATGTACCTCTTCTTTTATGCCATCACCTGTGATATCAACATCGAATATTCCATTTATATCGTATGAATAGTTCACCGCAATCTTGACCTCACCTTTCAGACGACGTTCAATTGGGATGGTGATTTTTCGAACCACTTGGTTCTTGCTCGCAATGATGTTTTCACCTTGATATACCGTAAATTCCACCTTTTCCTGATAGTCTCTAGTGGTTTGGAAATAGCCCCAACTGCTGCATGGCAAAACCTGATTCTTTGGAATTATAACTGAAAATGATCCATCTGCGACGCCGGTTCCAAGGGAGAATGGCGCAATATCTGTAAGAATTATGTCTTTAACAAGATCGTTTCGCTCTTTAATACCCGCAACAATTCCTGCACCTAGGCACACGATTGTATCACCATTTATCTCGTACTTAGCAAAGCCATCGAAAAGCTTGTTGATGAAAGCTTGAATTATTGGCATTTTTGAAGAACCACCAATCATAATAACCCCATCCACTTCGTTTACCGCAATGCCTGCGTCATTCATGATTCGCTTAAGGACAATTGTGATTTTATTGAAAATATCGCTTGAGATTTCCACCAGCCCCTGACGAGTTAGAGTATACTCGTAAGGCTGACTGTCGAGGTTAACCACGTAGTCGCACTGCTCGTGGTCAGTGAGATGAATTTTGATTTCCTCGCCAACATTTAAAAGAATCTCCTTTTTGTCGCTGCTTAAGGCAGACCAAGGGATTCTGTGTTTCTTGCAAATGTCTATGGCGATGGCTTTATTGAAATCGGCGCCGCCCAAGTAGTTGTCGCCGGAAATGTTTTCGATTTCGATGATGTTGTCAAATGCATCAACGAGTGTGACGTCGAGAGTTCCGCCACCAAAGTCGAAGACAAGATATTTTTCATCCTTGTCCATGTTGTCAACATGATATGTAAGCGCTGCTGCACTTGGCTCGTTGATAAGACATATCACATTAAGCCCTGCAATAAGACCCGCATTGCGAGTTGCTGCACGCTGCTTGTCTGTAAAATACGCTGGCACAGATATGACAGCATCAGAAATCTGCTGACCTGTAACTCGCTCAGCATCAGCCTTTAATTGCTTGAGAATCAGCGCAGACAAATCCTCTGGCTTGTATTGTTTCCCAAAAACTTCATAGATTTTACCACTACCCATGTCACGTTTGAATTCTTTAAATGTGGTATCAGGATTAGTGACTAATCGCTCTTTTGCGATGGCTCCAACAAAATAACTGCCATCCTCGTCAAAGCTTACAACCGACGGTGTAAGCACCTTTCCAAACGCATTTGGAATAAGTTTAAGCTCTCCATCTACATACGCACTGATGGATGAGTTGGTTGTTCCCAAGTCAATTCCTACTATCATGTTATTCTCCCTTTGTATCTAGTGTGTTTATCGTTCTAGGTAGTATTTTAATACCTTATTTAATGTATGTCAATGAAATAGGGAGAATATATTTTTAATTTTTTTGGGGGAAATGGAAAAAAACAATCCTTTTTTTTTGATATATAGACGTAGTAGAAAAAATTGCACAACAATTTCCAAATTATGTTTTATTATTAGGAGGATATTAAGACAATGAGTAATACAACAAACAATAACAATTCTAACTATACACGCTCAACATTTGATGATTATAAATCATTTGATGATTATAAATCATTCGTTGAGCAAGAATTTAAAAAATATGAAAATTTATTAAAAAAACATCCCAATCTTATCACTGATATTAAAGATATTCGTAAAAGTGATAATGAAATAGTTAAAAAATACGATTTCTACCTCATAATGCAAAAACTATGCGGCACCGTAGACACCCTAGATGAAATCCAAGAAGAAGCAAAAAAAATAATGGAGTACACTAGAAAGCTTGAATCTGCGGAAACTATCGGGAATACAAATGCATATGATTTTTATAAAAAAACGTATTCAACTATCAATGATATAGCACCAGAATTGCAAGATAGAATTATTAAATATCTAAATAAACTTTCACTACAACCAATAGACTCTTTGTATGACAGCACTACAAGAGATAAATTATATGCCTATGCCAAGAACATTAATACTATCATAGTAGACTTGAGTAACCCATTAACAATGATTGGTGCAGCAGAGACGAAAAAATCTTTTGCTAAAGCTGTCTTTGACCCAATTAAAACTCCTTTCACTCAAGAGAACCTTGCAAATTTTATATCAAATAAAGAGATATTAGAAAAAATATCTAATAAAATAACTGATGTTATCAACGCTAAGTTAGAGATAATCAATCTTACTGGAGCAGTTAATAATACACATGCGGATGCCTTATCTCAGATACAAAAGCTTAACGATACTAATTTAAATAATATAGCTTTGCTCGATGACGCAATACAAGCCAACACAATTATTGGCGCGATGTTAGAGGATCCCAAACAATTTTACATAAATTATGATCCTAAATTTTCTGACCCCAAATCTACTGAAGCAAAAATTATATCAAATTATTATAATAAATACAAAAATTTAAAAACAATTATCGAAACACTAACAAAAAATATTGAAAAAAACAATCAATATTTCGTATCTAGTTTGAAAGATATTGATAACATAACGAGTGAAAAATTACAAGAATTGAACGACGAGATACAAAAAAATAATACTTCAATAACAGCCTATAAAGATACAATATCAGAATTAAAGAAAGAATGTGATTCTATAAATAGCTTAAGAAAATATATAGATAATAATTCTTCATTTATTAAGAAAGCAAAAAAACATTTGCGCAATAATTCATCAAATACAAACAATGTGATTAAACGGTTAGATTACTGCAAGGAAATGACTGAAACAATTTTACTAGCCGAACAGGTACTAATAAACGACATTTACGACAATAATAAAATATCGCCAGCTACAAAAGTTGATATTGAAAATTTTGAAAAGAAGCAAGAAAAAATAAGCCCAGAGCAACCGATATTGCTTGAAATGGCGGACTGGTATAAAAAAGGTCCAAACGAATTCGCAAAATCTCAATTAACTGCTATGATAGAAAAAGCCAATACATTAAAATCAAAAATTGAATCGCCTAATGAAGACGATTCAAACGCAAAAAAAGATACAAAATTATTACTTTTATTATATACATATATTAACCAGATGGAACGCCGCAAGGCGGTTTTAAATAATGTGTACACTAATAAAAATAATCAAAATAATCCTAGGATTATTACTCCTGAGCAAAATACTAATCGATACAGTTCACTCTCTCAATAATCCTCATGCATAATGAATAATAAGTATACTTCACCCGAACACGTCCTTTATCTTTTGCCAAAAAGATTTAGGGCGTGTTTTGTATGTAAACTTTAATTTTTTGTACTTTGCTAGTGGGTCTGCATTGGCGTCTAGTTTTTCGCAGAATACCTGCATCCAAACAACATCTTCATCCTTTCCCTGGAAATCATCAAAGGATGTTTCGTTGTTTTCTAGAGCATCGAAACGTTTTTTGATTGCCGCAAGACGTTCGTAGGTAGCATCCCATTCGTGAATAGAATCTTTGGCTTCGATGTAGGACTCTTTCATCTTTGCAAGATAATTGCTTACGCCATTTTCCTCGTAGTTATAACGCTCACACAAGAACTGATCAAAAAACTTGTATTCATCGAAAAACTTTTCATTTGTACGCCTAAATTTTGATGTTGCCATAACCCCCCCTAGAATGCTTATAAACTCACCAACTTATTAAGGTAATAAAACATCTTACACATTTTATTTCTTTATAATTATTATCGAATAAGAGCTACAATTGCTTGATATACATACAACAATCTATGTTCTAACTCTATAATAACCAAAAAATGTGAATATTTCTCGAATTATCGTATATGCGTATCCTTCTCTACATAATCAGCAACAGCTAGCTTATAAGTGCGATTGCCATCGGCGTACTCTTCCACAAGTGTGAATCCGTATCCATCATAAAAATCCTTAACCATGGAATTCTTTGGAGTTGGCAAATATCTACCGATGATGTGTGTAACACCAGCTTCTTTTGCCTTTTTGACTAGCACGTTCATCATAAAATCTTCCATGCCGCGCTTTAGGACACGGCAGCTCATAAGCCATAAATCTACTAATAAACATTTATCTGAAGAACTGATTTCTAATTTGTCTATCAATTCTTCGCTTAGCTTCTTTGTGCCTATAGCTCCACCAGCGTGTAGCTGGTCTTTAGTAAGTATTTCTCCCGCTACAACAGTTACAATTCCATTGTCGGCAAACTTATCTATAAGACGACCGGCAAGACAGATGTAATTTGCGCTATCCTCCATTGCCTTGATATCTTCTTCGCTACAGCGCAATGTTGTGAGATTGAACTGATTGGACTTATTGGTAAGCTGTGCAACTCTCTGCAGGATGATTGGCTCAAAGCCTGTGACCTCTGCCTTCATCTCCAAGCTATCAAGATACTCTCCATAGTCCGCAAATGCGGATTTGGCCTTTGACGCCTCGGCCTTGGCATGGTACATTTTGGTTTTTTCCATATCCTCGGCTGAGATATTCGTAACCTCAAAATATCCACTGTGGTCGAGAATTTTGATGTAGTTTTCAACACCATCCATGGCAGGCACGCCCACACCGGGGATTTGTGCTGATACGATTTCTCGCTCCGCCGGATTATCATCCGCAAATACGAAGCTATCTGCGCCAAGAGTCAACTCGTCTGCCATTTGCTGCAGATTTCTATCCTTGGGTTCCCAATTAGCCTTGATAGAAACGAAATCTTCTGGTCGCAAAATCCCATCGGGATGATTTAATCCTGCGATAGCATTTTCCTCGTCATTTTTCGAATCTACAGCAAGAACTGCTCCTATATCCTTCAAGCTTTTGCAATAGCTTTGGAATTCTGCATAGACCTGACCAACCGGAACCTCTGGCCCAATTTTGATGCCTTCCACACCATCATCACCTACAATTCCGCCCCAAAGAGTGTTGTCCAAATCCAGACAAAGCACCTTTTTGTTGCGACCGTACAAGGACTTGATGATGTTTGCTACAGACTGAGCCACATAAGGTATCGCATCCATATTGATGCACTTGTACATGTTCCAATACTTGGCATCATTCCATTCTGATATTCCAAAATCTGCCGCCAAATAATCTATATCATTTACATAAAAGCTTTCATGGCTTTGAGCATATTCGTATATACGATTATTTAGTTGCATAATAAAATTGCTGCGACCACGATAATCCCAAACATCTCTGTTGCCCATCAATCTATAGTTTGGACGCTCAAAGTTGTTTTGAATAATCGGACAATGGAACTTCTCCTCTAGCTTATCCCACATTGTGCACAGGCGATTGTATTCTCCATCTAGCTTTTCCACAACTGCTTCTTTTGAGTCAGATATCTGTGGAAAACTCTCGATGTTACGCCATGTTGTGTGGATATAGATAACATCAGGATTAAATCCATCTAGCTCAGGCGAACCAAACATTGCATCCTGCCAATACTGCCCATACTCAGACTGATAAAATGATGCCTTGATTCCATGGTGCAGCAAAAAAAGCTCCAGCATATCAACCACATCATTTGTAGTTGAACCACCAAGAACAGCAACCCTTTTCTCTATGAGATTAGGTTGCTCTAGAAGCTCACGTTTTATCTTCGCCTTTTTGCGGCGCAAAGTTTTTGTATCTATAGGATAGTTAAATAATTCCATTATTATCTCCACTAAATAAGCCTCTTGGATACAAGAGGCCTAAATATTTTATTATTTCAATATATACTTTTTCTCAAAGGCGGCGCACATACTATCATATATGTTTAAAACTCTTCGGATAGTATCTTCCTTAGTCTTTATGCCTGTATAATATCTTCCTTTTTCTTCCCAACTAGTTATAGTAGTTGCAAGCAAAGTTAAATCATCTGATTTTTCAAATATAAAATCAGTTTCTTCAAGAACTAAATTCAGAAAGATAAAGAATATCATGTCCTTCTTTTCCACTTGTACGATACTCAATAGAACTCTGCTTTAGTACAGCCTTCAGTATAAACTCTAACGCTTGCTGAGCATCAAAACAAGCTATGTCAAAAAAAGCATCTTCTAGAGAATTATTAATCTTTGCATTTTCAAGATTTGATAAGGAATTCTGCTTCCATACTTTTGACTTATTATATAATTCAAAGCTCATACACAGTTACCCCTTTTTCAATCTCACTCTTTAATTCCCCTTCATAGCCTATACACACTACATCGTTATTCCCCTTAGTAGTTCTTGATATAATTCTATATATTGGAAGAGTGAATGGTTTTAAAACATAATCATCATCATAACAATTCTCTGTCCATTGAATCGCTATATCTACATCGCTATTCTCTGTACAATCTTCTCGTATCGAACTTCCAAAAATAACTACTTTTTGAACATATTCATTCCCATTAATATCAGTTACTATCTGCTCAACATACTTTCGTTTTATTGGATTAATTTTGTCAATGTTCGAAACTTTCCCCATTCAACTCACCTCCAATTCCTCATATAATCTATGTATAGTATAGCATGTGGAAAATCTATCGGCAAACTGATGTATAATATGCTTACAAAGAACTATTTCTATGATGATATACAATCATTTTATACATGCGACGCTACTACATCCACCATGTCACCGACATTTTTGAGGCTTGATGCCTCGTCCATAGTAAATTGGAAGCCGAATTCATCTTCCACCATTTCGATGAGATTCATCTGCATCAAAGAATCCCAGCCTTCCACATCGTTTGCTGTTGTAGCGGCTGTAACTTCGAGCTCCTCGTTATCGAAAGCATCCTGAAAAATCTCGTTTATCTTTACTAAAATTTCTTCTTTAATCATGTTAGCTCCTTTTATATTAATAAAAAAAATGTGTCTTTCTCTCGCAAGAATCTGTAGATTCCTTTTTAATCAGGAAAACATCTTCAATACAAGTGCTTTTATCACACCAAGTATTACTTTTGCCCATATTGACGCAAAGTAATACTTTTTGTTCATATTTCACTTAAAATTGTGAAAAATAAGTATTAGTCAACCGCAATTCCGAGCATACTAATACTTTTAAGTCAATAATTTACCTAATTCCAGGAGTTTTTACTCACCTTAAGTATTACTGACCATACTATTTTGACAATAGTAATACTTTCTTTATATCCTTCTAATAGTATAGATTCCTGTTTTTCATCAGAAAAACGGGAATCGTACTAGACCTACTTTTTCATGAAATGGAAAAGTAGTCTGGCAAAGCCAGATTTCTGCTGGCAATTCCTTGTTCTGCCAGCAGAAAGTCATAGGTTTTTGATTTTCTGAGGAAAATCAAAAACTTATAATCCACCCAATTCAAATGGGATGGTCTTTTGCTTGCTCCAGTTTAGCTCATAGTTTTCAAAATGAAGACTGTTGGCGCCATTGTTATTTTTCATGTCGTCATAAAGCAAGGTGTAAACCTTTGACAAATCGCAGTAGGTCAAATCCAACCCGTGCCAGCTGGTGCGGCTAGCGGTTTGATTTGAAACTAGATAATCGTTGGTGACGCTGATTTCCTGTATGACATCTAGGTCACGGACGTACATGCTGTAGCAGCGTTTTTCGGTGACCCCATTTTTGTCTGTGTAATCGCCGAAAAAATACTTTGGATGGCGATAAGGCACATCAACGCACTGTTCCACGTAGTGTCCAAAGGTGATTCCTTGGTGGGCTTCGATGTCAAAGAACAGCTGCTTGCCGTCATTGTCACGCAGGAATGTAAATGGTCCTGCTTCGCCCCAGGCATCCTGATTGTCTAGGCAAGCAAGCTCGTGGGCATACTTACCCCAAACCATGAACGAATAAATCGGATGTTTGGTGCGGATAAAATCGGTGCGATTCTTTAAAATCCAGTTGTTGAGAGCGCCAACTTCACCCATTGTATTGTTTATATCAAAGCCGTTGCCGCGGCAGAAATCCCAAGAGAAAACTGGGAATAATAAGGTGCCTTCTAGGCCGACAGCTTCTTGTAACGTATTTACGAATTCATGTAGGAATGCGTCTCTGTCCTTGATGCGGACGTCGCATTCAGTTTTTGCTATATAAAGTAGGTTTGTAATATCCGAAGCAACATAGACTGTGTCGCCTGGGTTGACGGATATTGACTGTAAACTAAGTGTAAGGTCGTTAAGTAAATCTTGTGTTTCCATAATAAATAATATATATCTTTTATTTTTTGCTGAATTAATATGTGTTGCTTTTCCCCTCATCAGTCACCTTCGGTGACAGCTTCCCATAATGTAAGCTAAAGCTTACTAGAGCACAAAAGTTGATTGCTTACAGCAATCATCCTTTTGACTCCTTTCCCAGGGGGAAGCCTTTCTAGTTCCTTTAAACTCCTTTTCCCAGGGGGAAGCCTAGGATTTTAGAAGTCCATTAGCTTGTAGCTTATCCACGATTCCTATGAGTTCCTTGACTGGGACATTCGTGATTTCCGAAATTCCTATCAAGTCGTTGCGGCCATCTGCGTAAGTCATGAAATACATCATTGCCATGACTGCGTCATAGCTGCCCTTTTTGCTGACAGTCGGAAAGAGGCCGCGCTTGCCAAGCTGTGGTTCGCAAGGCTGAGTCATCACATAGTAACGGTTGTATTCCAAGGCATCCACCACCTGGGTCATGACCTGATATGCGCCTTCGAAGCCCTCTGGACTGATGAAGCTCATATCGTCGGCACTAGTATGATACTCTGGATACTCGCCAAACTTGCTGCGACAGAAACAAACCACTGGCAGATCCACGCCAGCTGAGTTGTATTGACGCTCGTCGGAGCCACGCTTTAAGAAGCTGTAGTCGCTGAATTTACCATCGGTGTGAAATTTTAACACGTTGGTGAGCACTCTATCAGCTAGGGTATCGGCGTACTTACTGTGGACGATTGAATAATCCAAGTCGTCGCCAACACATGACAGGTTGAAGCCTGCCACGATGTGGTCTTTCATGTGCTGCAGATGACCCTCGGTCGCAAGATAAGTGATGGCGCCGATTGTCTCAGGTATGATAATGAATCGATAGGTGTATCTGCGATTCTTTAGAGTCTTTATGTAGTTGATTAGCTGGCACATGAGCACCGGGCCTGAGACCTCGTTGTTTGCCATTGATGGATGGCAATCGTAGGTGGAAAAGAAAATCTCTTCGTCAGATTCGCCAGGCAAAACCAACTCTGCGTATGTGAGATTTCCGTCGAAAAGCTCAGAGTCGATGTACATGTGATATCGTCCTGGCTTTAGGCTATCTAGCTGCACCTGACTCATGCAAAAGCCGTAGCGTTCCTTGTAGTAGCTTGTTACGTAGGGGATGATTTCTGGCTGTTCAGGCAGCGTAAAAATGTGTTGCTTTAACTCATCCAAGTCAACCCACTCATCCACGGGAGTTGAGTATCCCATTACGTGAAGATTGGTGATTTCCATATCGCATATACGATTTTGAGATTCATCCTCGATGTAAGCTTCTCGAATCTTCCATTCCTTTGGAACAGTCCAGTCGAAAACCTCTGTGCCGCTTTTGACATTTTTTATTTCAAATGTTACGCCGTCCTCGCCTGCGATATAATCGCTGCACATGGCTAGGGTTTGGCGGACACCTTCGCCTGTTATGCTCCTATTTATAGGAAATAACCTTTGAGCGAAGGAGTACATTTCTTGTCCTGTCATGAATTACCTCGTTTCTTTTCCCCTCATGAAGTACAATTTCCCCTTATCAATTCCAATTTTCTTTTCCCTCATGAAGTACAATTTCCCTTTATCAATTCCAATTTTCTTTTCCCCTCATCAGTCACCTTCGGTGACAGCTTCCCCCCAAGGGGAAGCCTTTAATTACCTCGCCTTCCCAAGTTTTACGATAACCTTGTTGTCTATGATTTTGATTGAGCCTGAGTTAGGGTAGGTTGGCATGGCCTTTACTTCATCCTTCTTAGCGTAGGTGCCGTTGTCTTCGATTAGTTTGTCGTTGCCGAAGCCAAGGTGCTCTTGCATAAAGAAGCGAGAACCGCCGTAGGTGATGATGTCGGTAAAGCGTGGGAATTTTTCAAGCTTGATTGCTTCGAGCTGATCCACTGTGTCGATTTTGGCGTTGGTGCCATCCTCCAGCTCAGTCCAGCCAACAAAGACAATTTCCATGTCGTCAGAAAATCCCTCGGTGGCCTTGATATTTGCAACAAGCTCGGTGTAATAAGCTGTTGCCTGCTCCTCAGCAAGCTCCGCCTTAAGGTATGCACCGTTGTCCAAATAGATGTAACCCACCAGCACTACCGCTAGCGCTATAATCTGCACCCATGTGACACGGATGGTGATTGTTGAAAATAAACCTGCTCTGAGATTAGGCTCGTTTTCCATTCTATCAATTAGAAGCACTGGAATCAAAAATACGAATATATTTCCAAATACCATTAGCGAATCTACAAAGAAATCTTCACTGGTGGACATTAGGTAAACTACGTTTATTCCGATTGGCAAAAGGACAATTCCGATTAGAGAAATAAGCTTGACGCCGAAGCTGTTTTTAGCTGCAACCCAAAGATACGCCAACTGAAGGATAGTTGACAACACGATGAATGCAACAATTAATCGCAGATATAAAACGGAGTTGATGCCAGCAGCCTCAAATCCGAAGAAGGCTTTGATAGACTCAACTAGTCTTGAAGGAAAAGCTGACACACTATAGCCATCACTCATTCCCTTGTAATCAACGGCTTCGATTCCCTTGATTGATTGAGTGAGCTTTGCCATAGCAAACCAAATTACAAGGCCTGCCACCAGATTTCCAAGATAGGTAAGACCTCGCTTAACGTATTCTCCCGCTGAATCAATTTCACCAGAAAAAACTGCAAGAGTGAGCGCCACAAGAAATGCCGCGATTGTAACTGCCATAAATGCCTGGTATATTCCCAGGCTGCACGCAAGCAGGATTGTGGCCGCAATAAAGGTCTTTACAGAAATCTTTTTGATAAGGATATTTGCTGCCCAAACAGCTAGAAAAAGTGCCGCAAAATACTCCCAAGCGGTGAACATGAAAGAAAAAATGCTTGTAACAACGGGAAATGCAGCCATAATTGCACCGATAAATACGGCTGAAATCTTCTTTGAAATGTTGAAGGTGTCAACAATCAATGCCGCCGCAAGCCCAATAAACACAAGGGATAGCACTCCATTGAAAACCGGTGCTGCAAAAAGCTTGGTTGTCTTCATCTGCAGGTCGTAGATGAATCCAAGCATCCAACGGCTGGATTCGTAGGTGCCACCTAGTGAAAACAGGCTGGCTGAATTGTCGTGGTACGACAAGCGATTAAATAGGGCATAGCCGTGAGCTAGAAGGCCAAAGGCTAAAACTGAAATAAACGCAGCCCACTGAAGCTGCGTTAATTTATTTTTGACCTTGATAAAGAATTCTTCGATTTGAGATGTAAAATTCATCTTATTTCAATTCCTCTCCATCTTTTGTAATTATGCTGTCAACAATATAAATCGGTCTGTTCTTGACCTCTGCAAAAATGATTGCAAGGTATTCAGAAATGAAACCAAGAATCATAAATAACACTCCAAACATGAAGCATAGCACGATAACAAGTGTTGTGTAGCCCTGTGGCATGTCCGGCTGAATAAAGTACATAACAATAGAATAAACAACCAGAATAAACGCTGCCAAAAGTGATAAAACACCTGCATAGATGCCCATCTTAAGTGGCGCATCTGAAAAGTTACAAATGGAATTGAGTGCAAGCTTAACAAGAGCGCGAATATTGTAGTTGCTCTCTCCGGCAACTCTGGCTCTAGCCTCAAACTCCAATGTAGTCTTTTTGAATCCAACATTTTGAACGTAGCCTCGTAAGAAGCGGACGCGTTCGCGATAGTCATTCTTAAGTACAAGGGCAACTCGGCGAGATATTCCAAAGAAATCTGAGGAATTGTTCTCGAAGTTGGCCTTGGACATTTTGTTCATCACATGATAGAAGGCTGCAGATGTAATCTTTTTGATGATACCCGCATCTGCGCGAGCTGTGCGCACCATCGAAATAACATCATAGCCCTGATTGAATTTGTCAATGATATCTGGGATTGCTTCAGGCGGATGCTGCAAATCTGCATCCATGCACACCACTCCATCTCCAGTGGATTGGTCGATGCCGGCAATCATTGCTGCCTCGTGACCACGATTGGCTGCAAAGTTTACAACCACAACCTTGTCATCTGCAGCTGCAAATTCTCTCAAAATATCAAGGCTGCCATCTTTGCTGCCGTCGTTGACGAAGATTAGCTCGTAGTCCCAGCCAGTGTTAGCCGACGCATCCTTTAAAATCTGGGATGTGTGATCGTAGAACTGGCGAAGGCCAAGCTCCTCATTATAAACTGATACAACAATTGAAATCTTTTTACTCATGGTAATTGTCCTTATTTTGACTTCTTATTTAAGACCTTCTACCTTTACCTCAATAGATGTAGGGTCTGGAATCATACCGAAGTTTTCAGCACTATAGTTCTGCAAATCGTCTCCAAAGTTGCCACCGTATACGATGTTAATCTTGTCGCCGTTTGAAAGCTCGCTAGCCTTGTCTGCTCTGAAGCTAAAGGCCTCGTAAATCTCGTCGTCGGAATTAACAATTAGCTCCACTGTTCCTTGACCGTTTGCGCCAGTAAACTTGATTGTCAGGTCGTCGAAAGGATTAAAGGTAACAGCCTCTTTGAGATTTTTGACCTTTACCTGCTTTGGCGCACTAAGAAGTTTGATTCCGTAGTGCTCTTTGAGGTAATCTGTGTCGATAGTCCACTTGATAGTAACAGTGTCACCGTTTGATAAGTCGGTTTCCTTATCGAGCTCGTAGCTGATTTTAGACGAGAAATCTAAAGCTGCAAACATACCGGAATGGAACAGTTCTTCTTCGCTTGCATTTTCGATACCGTTTTCTGCAAGGTTTTTTTGAATCATCTTATCGATTTTAGCATTCTGGGACACGTCGTAGAGGAACTCTTCCTCATCGAATGATACTGTTGCCTTGCCCATGCTGTCGTATCCATCAAACTTGACCTCGATGTAGTCGTTGGCGTTAAGCTCTTTTGGTTTGTTTATAAAATAAACTAGCAGACAAACCACCGCCGCAATTATAACTAAAATAACTGGTATTAATACCTTTTTTTTCATAATATCCTCCTTGGATTATGTGCCTGTATGTTTGTAGTTCTGAGGATTAGTTCTAAGTCAAATACCCAAACGCTTTTTAAGCTTTTTGGTAAGAGGCTTTTCAACAAGATAATACATAATTGCAGAGAACGCCCACAAACTCAATAGGAATATGATCATTGTCTTGTGAGTCGGTGGATACGTATATCCGTATTTCACTCCAAGGAATGCCATGAAGAGCAATCCAACGAAGTGCCATATATATACCTCGAAAGATATCGCTGAAAGTATTCCCCATATCTTTAGCTTGAAGAGATTTTGCGCAGCAAGGCCAACAAACATCAAGGCTGGCCAAAGCATGTAGGCCATGACTTCGCGTTGGTTTGACTGGATATATTCAAATTTGTAGACAAAGCCAAAGGCGCATATGGCTGTCATGATTATGCCGTAGATTGTTAATCCTCGGTGGGAAAGCTTTAGCCACATATTATAAACTATCAATCCCAAGAAAAAAGATGAGTAACCACGGCCGGTCTCCGATGTGAAGAATGGGAAAGACCATCCATATGATACGATACATGCGCCGAGAACCACCATAAATCCTGCGCCAATCATTGGTGAGATAGAAAGCTTTTTGCTGAGCCACACAATGAAATACAGGATGATGTAGCAATAAATCAACACGCACAGATACCAAAGCGGTGGATTGATTGCAAGGCCATTTGCGAATGGTCCACCGGTGGTAAGCAATAACGCGCTTGAGAATACACGCCAAAAAGTAACCGCTATATCAAAAAACCATGCACCAGTTGTGTGATAGTATAAAACCATGATAACTGAGCTTGTCAAAATGCTGACGATAACCATTGGGTATATACGGATTGCCTTTTTGATAAAGAACTTGCCGAAGTTTTCATCTAAAATCTTGGCAAGAGCTGGTCCGCACATGAATCCCGAAATCAAGAAAAATAATTCTAGGATAGGATACATGTCGATAGTGCCTCCGTAAAAGTTTACGCCATCAAAGTGTACATTTAGCACCTGCTGGAAATGGTGAAACACCACCAGGACAGTCAGCACAATTTTGAAAATATCAAGTGTGTAAATACGTTTCATTATTATCTGTTATCTCCATATAAAATAAAGACATATGTAATCATCCCTGGAAAGTAGGGACAGTTTCTCTGATTTTTTGCACAACCTCTGGTGCCTGATTGCTGTAGGCAAGGGACATAAGCGTGCTCAAATCATCTATGAATTCTTCTGAATCAAACTTAAGTGGCTTTGCCACGTGGATAAGATGATTCTCTGTTTCTTTAAGGCCTTCCTCGCTCATAAGCTTTTCTTCGTAGAGCTTTTCGCCTGGGCGAAGACCGATTTCTTGAATTTCGATATCTACATCTGGGCGAAGTCCCGCAAGCTCAATCATGTTGCGAGCAAGGTCGAGAATCTTAACCGGCTCTCCCATATCAAGAACAAAAATCTCGCCGCCAGATGCATTGGCGCCTGCCTTAAGCACAAGGCTGACTGCCTCTGGAATTGTCATGAAATAGCGGATGATATCCTTGTGTGTAAGAGTAACTGGACCGCCCTCTGCAATCTGCTTCTTGAAAAGAGGCACAACAGAACCGTTGGAACCCAGAACGTTACCAAATCGCACTGCAACGTATTCAGTATGTGCAGAACCCGCTGGCACTCTGTCGCTCTCGTCGAAATCCATATCTAGCTGATGAGTAATCAAAACTGGGAGCTTGTCCTCGGTGTGATTTCGAACCATGCTGTCGAAGGTTTGGATAATCATTTCGCATATACGTTTTGTGGCGCCCATGACGTTGGTTGGGTTGACCGCCTTATCGGTGCTGATGAGCACGAAGCGATCGCAACCATATTTCATGGCAGCGTAAGCTGTCTTGTAGGTGCCGACTGCGTTGTTTTTGATTGCCTCACAAGGGCTATCCTCCATTAGAGGCACATGCTTGTGTGCCGCTGCATGGTAGCAGATGTTTGGCTTGTAGGTTGCAAAAACTGATTCGATTCTGCGAGCATCGCGAACTGAACCGATGAGTGTAACTAAATCCAGCATTGGATATTTGCGCTTTAATTCAAGCTGGATATCATAAGCGTTGTTTTCATATACATCAAAGATGATAAGCTGCTTTGGCTCGTACTTTGCAATCTGGCGACAAAGTTCGGAACCGATGGAGCCACCGCCACCTGTGACAAGCACAACCTTGTCCTTGAGCTGAGCTGCAACATCCTCCTGGTGAAGGCTGATTGGATCACGTCCCAAAACATCTTCTATAGTGATGTTTTGTAAATTGCCTGCGCTGACAATACCTGCCTTTTCCGCATAGATATTTGGAAGCTGCTTAATACGGCAATTGGTTTCTTTGCATAGATTGATAAGGTTTCGCTTCTCGCTAGGTGCGAGGGTTGCGATAGCTATGTAAATCTCTTTTATCTCAAACTTTTCGACAGCGTATAGAATCTTGTCTCGGCCGCCAATAACCTCGACGCCATCAATGTAGCGTCCCCATTTGTTAGGGTTGTCGTCGATGATACAAACCACCTTGGCGCTGCCGTTGGCGCCACCCTTTACAAAGTTAACATCCCTCAAAATCATGCGGCCAGCTGAGCCTGCACCGATTAGAAGTACATTGACATCTGCGGCGTCGACTGCTCGGTTGTCGCGCAAAAGCAGGATGAATCTGTAAGAAAAACGCACTGCCGTTCCAAAGAAAAATTGGAATCCTATACCAAAGACTATGTAAGAAATTGGCATACGATATCCGCTTATAAAATAAAATATGGCATTTATGATTATCGCATTTACGAATAAAGTGATGGCGTTGGAAATGACTAGCTTTTTGAGTTCAAAAAAGCTGGCAAAGCGCCAAATACTGCGGTATAACCCGAACGCAAGATAGATAATCACAGTGAACGCTGCGTAAGGCACTATGATTTTGCAGTACATATCAAGGTATGTTTTTTCTATGTGAGAAAACTGGCAATCGAATCTGAGCCATAGAGCCAAGAAGTAAGATAGCACCACGGTGATAAAATCGTATACCACCAATAAATATGCCACCTTATGCCAGTGCTTCATTTTATTGTTAACAGTCATATCTATTGCCTCTCATAAATATAATTGGCTGTGGGCAAACCACAGCCATTATTATACACTATTTCAATTCCTCTTCATAGATTAACCTTTAATGAAAGGCTCTCTTGGGATTATTCAAAACATGCCCTAACAACTTCGATGATTCTGTCCTGCTGCTCAGGGGTCATCTTGTTGTCGCTAGGTAGGCAGAGGCCTCGGGCAAAGATATCGCTGCCTCGGTCGAGGATTTTGCCATCCGCGCCAAGGGCGCCGCCCTGTATGTATGCGTTGGTAACCGCTCTGCCATTGCCCTCGCGGGTGATGAATGGATTGAGACGGTAGATTGGCTGCATATGCATTGGCTTCCAAATCGGACGACCTTCTGCGTTGATACTTGCTATGGCATCGAGAATCTCTGTCGGACAGCTCTTGCCAGGCTTAGGTGTGTACAAAACATCCTGCTCGCCGCGAACCTGAGGGCACATTGCATCCTTGTCAATGATGAGACATGACAACCAGTAGTTTGGCTCAGAGTTTTTAAAATCTATAGGATTCATCTGCACTGGAAGATCTGCGAATGCCGCCTTGTAACGCTCATAGATAGCCTTCTTTTGAGCTATATGCTCCTCCAAGTGAGGGAACTGACCGCGAACCACGCCTGCAACAACATTGCTCATGCGGTAGTTGTAGCCGAGCTCTTCGTGCTGATACCAAGGTGCTGCCTCTCTGGCCTGTGTAGACCACTTGCGTACCTTTTCCGCTGCGTCCTTACTGTTTGTAAGGAAACAGCCTCCGGCAGAACCTGTGATAATCTTGTTGCCGTTGAAGGAAATTGTGTTGAACGCGCCAAAGGAGCCCGTCTGAACTCCCTTGTAGGTTGCGCCGAGAGATTCGGCTGCGTCCTCCACAAGGATAGCGTCGTGGGCCTTGATAATCTTGTTTAGTTCGTCAATCTTGCCCGGTGTACCGTAAAGGTGGGCGCAAACTACCACCTTGACCTCTGGGTAGATTTCGAATGCCTTTTCAAGGGCAACTGGATCCATGTTCCAGGTGTCGTCCTCGGTGTCGATGAACACTGGGATACCGCCCTCGTAGACCACTGGATTGACTGTGGCATCAAAGGTCATGTCGGTGCAGAACACGCGATGACCTTCTAGGGCGCCGTGCCCAACCGCCGGCATACCGTAGGCCTGAATACCAGCAAGCTTACAAGAAAGATGTAGACTTGCTGTACCTGCCGAAAGGGCAACTGCGTACTTCACGCCAACCTTTTCTGCAGCAAGGCGCTCCACCTCGTTGAGGTTGGCTCCCACTGTAGACATCCAGTTGGTGTCGTAGGCTTCCTGAATATATTTGATCTCTTCACCGTGCATAGTTGGTGAAGAAAGCCATATTTTGTTGTCGAATTTTTCAAACTGTTTTTTTATCATTGTCTTATTTAAGCTATTTAACTATGCTGTTGTATCTATCCTCTACCTTTTTCCAATCAAGAATCTCCCAGAAAGCCTTGATGTAGTCTGGTCTGACATTCTTGTACTTGAGGTAATATGCATGCTCCCAAACATCTAGGGCGATGAGAGGTGTGTGACCTGTTCCCTCGGAAATAGGATTATCTTGATTTAATGAGTTAGATACAAATAGTTCTCCTTTCGCATCTGTTGATAACCATGCCCAACCTGAGCCAAACTGTGCAGCCGCAAGCTTGGAAATCTCTTCTATGCAGGCGTCTAAGCTACCAAACTTTTGGTTGATTGCATCGGCGAGCTTGCCTGTTGGAGCCTTGGCAGGGCTAGGTGAAAACATCTCAAAATATAGATTGTGGTTGTAATAACCACCGCCTTGATTCTTTAAGCCTTGACGAAGGACTGTATCTGAAACTGCGTTCAAATTGCCTAAAATTTCTTCGGCTGTTTTGCCTGTAAGTCCTGCTTTTTCAACCAAATCGTTGAAGTTGTTAGTATATGTCACATGATGTTTGCCGTGATGAGTCTCAACTGTCACCTGGTCAATCCATGGTTCTAATGCATTTGTAGCGTAGTCTAATTTGATTTGTTCAAACATTGTAAAAGCCCTCCTTATAAAAGTTTATCTTGTATTATTACCATTACACAAAATTCATCAAAATCTGTCTTGCAAAAAACTCCCTTTACACTGGTGGTTTCCAGCTCGGCTCTACCCCCTCAGGAGTTCCCATAAAATCCTCCATGGTGGCCGATGTCTCAGAGCTTATGCCATCCTTTTTAATAACTGCCTTTATTGTATCTATAATGATCTGAAGATCGAGTTTCAAAGAAATATTGTTGACGTACCAAACATCCATGGCAAATCTGTCTTCCCACAAGACGGTATTTCGACCGTGAGCCTGTGCATAGCCTGTAAGACCTGGACGCACATCGTGGCGATGATGCTGCATGTCGTTGTATCTAGGCAGGTATTTCACAAGCAGAGGACGAGGACCGATGAAGGCCATATCCCCTATCAGTATGTTGAGTAGCTCCGGCAACTCATCCAAGGATGTGCTTCGCAGAAATCTGCCGTATTTATTTAGACGGACTTCGTCAGGAAGCAGCTGACCATCCGCGCCCCTGCGGTTGTCCATGGTGCGAAACTTGACAAGCTTGAATATCTTTTCATGCCAGCCCGGTCTCTCCTGTGTAAAGAACGGATTGCCTCGCATAAATATAGCCCCCAGGATTATTAAGATCAACCACACTGGGGAAGAAACAATTATCCCGATAAGGGCTAATAAAAAGTCAAATAATCTTTTGAAAAACTTTGCGTACATTAAAATAAATGTCCTTTGATAAAAAATTGCCAACTATAGCAAGAAATTTGCGATTTTACTTCATAAGCTGCGCTGGCACTCCAATGTAGGTTCCAGGCTTGTCGATATCTTTGACAACTACCGCTCCTGCACCAACTGTCGCATCAGCACATATTGATATGTTGTTTACCACAGATGCGCCAACGCACACTGCGCTATACTCGCCAATAGTAACTGTGCCTGCTGTATGTGCACCAACTGATATGTGCACATAGTCACCGATGCGGTTGTCGTGATCCACCGATGCACTGGTGTTGATGATGCAGCCTTCCCCGATGACAGTATCTGAGTTGATGACAGCACCAGGCATAATCACTGTGCCAATGCCGATTTTAACATCTCTTGCAATAGCTGTCAGCGGATGAACTAATGTAGCAATACCCTTGCCTTCTTTAATAAGCTGCTTTAAAAAGCGCTTCCTAATCACAGGGTTTCCTATTGCAACAAAAAAATCATAGCCTGCCAAAGCAAGCTCTTCAGTTGCATTTGTAGGACCCACTACAGGATATTGATCCACCCCTTTGATATCTGCATTGTCATCCAAAAATACAATTGCCTCATATCCATTCAGCACAGCAACATCAGCCACTACTTTACCGTGCCCGCTAGCACCAATAATAACTAGTTTTTTCATCTCGATCCCCTAATTTCTAACATACATTTTTTTAAAAAACTCCCATTTTGTTTTCAAATTGCTGTATCGCTAGATGATAGCGATTTCGTTGTACTTCATCATGTACTTGCCCTCTTCGTAATTGCCGATTTCAGGCTGATTAACCTTGCCCTCAAGGTTGTTGATTATGTATTTCATGTTGTTGACGCCACATTCGTAGGCATGTGGATAACCACCGCCGAATCGCGGATTGACCTCGGAGATGTAATAGTCTCCATCACATTCGAAAATATCGATATCAATCTGGCCACGGTAACCCGCCTCGGCAACAAACCTTTTGATTAAATCAAATAGCTTGTCATCCTTGAAGCTGACTGATTTGTCTGTCTCACCGGCGCGCATTTTGATTTTCTTTTTGGTGAAGATTGATATGACCTCACCGGATATCATGTCGATATATACATCTGCGCCAATTTCTTGACCGCGGAGATATTCCTGCACCATCAAATCATCGCTGTGATTAAACAACAGCTCGACTGTTTCTTTGTCCTCTGCCTCTGAAATAGCAATGCTAGCTGAACCGCAAGCAGGCTTCACAAAAACAGGATAGGTCAACTGACCTGCCTCCTGGGCCTGATAAAATGCATCCTTGTCAATGAAGCTTTTGGCGCATTTGTAGCCGTGCTCCACAAGCCAATTGTACATCTTGAACTTGTCCAAGGCTATGTCGCACTGCTCTAAACCAGAACCGATGATGGTAACACCAATCTCATCAAACTCCGCCTTGTGCTCGGCAAGTAGATTTAACTCTGGATCGATAAGACTAAGTACGCCACCAATTTGTTCTTTCTTGCAAATGTCTTTAATCTTATCGATATAATCTCTGCTAGTGATGCAAGGTACTAAATAGTATTTGTCTGCCTCATAGATTGCTGGAGCAAGCTCGCTCATATCTGTGGCAACTACACAACCCTTCCCCTCCATGTTCTTCTTGAAGTACTGGACGATTTTATTCCTTGTACCAGCACTCAATATTAAAATATTCATTTAAAAGCCTCTTATCAATTATTCAGCTGATTAAACTGCTCAGCCGTCACTTTCTTTCTAATTAACGTAATTTCATCCCCTATTTTAGCATATACAGTTGGATAAAATTCAATAAATTGTGGTGATAATCCCATAGTATATGCACCAACTTTTTTAAAAATCACTCTATCTCCAACTGCTATTTCGTCATTTAGTTTAAAGAATCTATCTCCTTCCATGCATGTAAATCCGCAAAGTATAGCATCGCCTACCCTGTCGACATCACCTGCTTTAGGTGATATTTCGTATGTGTATCCAGATTTTTTCATAAGTGGATCGATGTGGGTTCTGCTGCCATCCGTAATTGCGAATGTATTATTCTTGGTTGTTTTCACATCTATCACTGATGTGTGATAGTCCACCGATGCCCCGATTAAAGACATCCCCGGCTCTATTATTAGATTTGCATTGATGCCATTTTGATTGTGAATGATTTCGTGTATTGCATCAAAATAATCTTTGAAGGTTGGCTTGCCTTGGACACCGCCGAAAAAGCCTCCGCCAACGTCTATATAATCTAGAGTAAGATCATAGGCTTTGATTATTTCGCAGGCGACCTGAGCTATTGCCTTATAAATGTTCAGGCTTCTGGTTTTAGAGCTGCAGTGCAGATGTAAGCCTGAAAGAGGAATGCTTCTTTCCCGTAAAAAATCAATCGCCTTTTTCAAATCACCAGTTTCATAGGAAAAACCAAAGCGGCCATCGTCGGCGCCACACTGGGATTCACTAGGACAGTAGTCTTCTATGCAAAAATTCACCCTCAGGCCGATTCTAGCTTTCGCCAGCTCTGCCAGAGATAATTCTGTGAGCCATTGCAATTCTCTATTAGAATCGACATTTACTATGGAACCATTTTTGATGGCGAATAAAAATCCGTCGTGATCCTTTACCGGTCCATTTAAAATTATTTGATTTGGTTTGTAGCCCAATTCCATCGCCAAGTCGTATTCGTCTGCCGACACCGTCTCCGCCCACAAGCCTTTAGACTTCATGTAGCTAATAATCCATGGAAAGTTGTTGGTCTTGAAGGAATAGCCTATTATGCCTTCTGGCCATTTGGATTTGAAGTGTGATTCCATGTCGGAGTATAGTGAATCGATTTTGTCTGTGTTTACGATAAAAAAGGGTGTAGTTGGTAAATTCATTATTCTTTCCCCTCATCAGTCTGCTTCGCAGACAGCTTCCCCCTGAGGGGGAAGCCTATTTTATAAATAATTTATGGTGTCTTCAACAACTGCTTTTTTGTCGAAGATTTCTTCCATGCGCTTGCGGCCTGCAAGGCCCATTTCGCGGCGCTGCTCGTATGACAAACTAATAAATTGCTTCATCTTTTCGTATAAGGAATCTACATCCTTGCACTTTGCCAGATATCCTGATACGCCGTCCTCTACGGCCTCCATGCAGCCGTGAATCTTGGAAGTGATAACAGGCCTGCCTGAGGCAGCACACTCAAGGTTGGTGTTTGCCATGCCCTCATGCCATGATGGTAACACAAAACAGCTAGATTCGCCAATAAATGGACGCACATCAAGCTGGTAGCCATGATAGAAAAGCCACCCTTCGTTCTGATATTTATCTATTATTTCTTTATATGATTCTTCGTAACCGCCAACTACGTGAAGTTCGACCTGCTCACCATCTGCCACAAGTCGCTTCATGGCTTCTAAGAGTTCGTCCATGCCCTTTTCCTGCATAATACGGCCTACGAATAAAAACTTTGTCGCATCAGAATTTGGATATTCTTGAACTGAGAAGTATTCTGTGTTTACGCCTGCACCATTTAGCACATGGGTGCGGTCCGTTTCAACGATTTTACTTTCAACAAAAATCTCGCGGTTGCCAGCGTTTTCAAAAAATACAACCTTGGCCTTTTTGCATGCCACTTTATAGAGAGTTGTAGCAATGGTTTTGACCAATCCCGGATTTTGAAATGCTGTGCCAAGACCGGTGATATTGATTGCGTATGGCACCTTGTATCTACGGCATGCCATACCACCGTACACATTTGGCTTGATAGTGTAGGTGATAACCAAATCCGGCTTTTCGGATTTCACTATTTTGCAAAACTCCTTAAATAACCGTAAATCCGTTTTAGGATTAATACCTCGACGGTCAATCTGAATCTCCCGCAAGTCAAGACCTAATCCGCGCAAATCATCTAGATTGGTATCAAAGGGTGTGTAGGCAATCACACTATTACCCCGGGATATAAGCTCAGATATTAGCTCTTTCCTGAAGTCGTATAAGCCGCCGGAGTTGTTGGCGAATATAATTATTTTTGACATTGTTCTTCCTTTTTTAAAAAGTATAATTCACAAAAGTATTGTTTGAAGAATATTCTACATTCTTAATAGCAACCACTTCGTCATTTACATTATCAATAATGCATAAGCTAATAGCAGCTCTATCTGGAATAATCCAGCGATTTTCTACGGCATTTGGAGCACTTACCAAAAAACTTCCATTTTCTTCTCTGATGTCGAATTCCTTTTGTTGGTCATCAAAATTGGAACCTACATACATTTTGTTGTATTGCTCCTCTGGGAGTTCAGCATCAGATATTCTTGCAACCTCCAACTCATTTGGAGTTGTGACCAGATTTCTAAACTGTTCTATCACATCTTTGTTATCATAAATAAGCACAGTGTAATCTCTATCTCCAATAAAGCGCATTAAGTATTCTAAAATATTCTCTTGCTGAATACTATCATTTACCGCAGCCATCATGTCTGATGTGTATCTAGCTTCAGGAAATATATCTTTAAACTGAGTCTTAATATATTCACTAAATGCTAAGGCCCCATCATTGTTAAGATGAATCTCATCCGCAAACATTTTGCGATCATAAATCGGTATATCCCAGTTAAAGGTTACATTATCGTATCTTTCTGCGAAAGAATTATAATACTGAATCACCTGCTTCTGATAATCTAATGTCATTACCGAATTATCAGGTACAGGCGGTTTGACTATATGAACATTAATGTTGTTAGCAGTACAAAGGTCAATAGTCTTTGTAAAGTAATAATCGTACATCGGCTTTACAAGCATCTCAGAATATACTCTATCCTGAGCTGTGACAAACTCTGTTTTTCCAAGGGTAGTGTATCTACCACCGTGAAGCTCTATTTTGTCATATGCCATTTCTAGCTTCTGGAATCTATTTTCCCCAATTGAGTTTTGTAAAGACGTTATGTATTTGCTTGGAAAATAACATTCTGCTGCAAGATATTCAGCTATTGCCCCCTTTTTTTTGAATGACTCATCATCAAAACGCATAGAGTTATAAATAATTTCCAGATTCTGTCTCAAATTTAATCTGTGAGCTGGAACAATCTTATCCCAATAAGCTTCTGTATATTTTAAATGCGAATCATGGAAGGATAAGAATACATCTGTTGGGGCTTTGTTGTTAGCTAAATAGTCTTCTAGAACATAATATTCTTCCACAGTAGAGCATCCACCGATAGAAAGATTAATCATGGAATCTGATATTACTTCTGGCATATATGCTGAGTTACACGAAGAATCTCCTAATATCACACACTTGTAATGTTTTTCTTGATGATTTTGTGTTAATTCTTGATTCCACCAAGTGTATCCAAAATCTTCATTACTATAGTATTCCTTTCCAAGACACAGAAAAAGAGACATGCCCCATATAGGCACAGTCACTAGAATACATTTAATTATTAATTTTATGAAACGTATCAAAACTTTATTCCTCTTTTCGTATAGAAACCAAACGAAAAACTGACCACTATACTTAATGGTCAGTTTTTACTTCAATTATCAAATACTATTTTTCATAATGAAGCACAATTGACTTCTTTTTATAATAAGTATTAATCATAATCTCATCTATAGGTGTTATAACATCAAAGGACTGGTCATACACATTTTCAGGCTCAACACCGACATATAAGAAATATGGTATCCAATCCATTTCTTTTTCTCTTGTAAGCACAACATCATCTTCGTCACTATTTTCAATCTCGCTTAAAATACCATCCCATAATAAATAGTTTTCTTTTATTAATCCAGCCTTTTTTATAATATCCACCTGAGGGATTTTCATAAACGCATATTGTGGAATTAAAACCAGATAAGAAAACATTCCAATTATTAATCCCCATCTAATTAATGCTGATTGATTAATATTAATATCAAAATGGTTCGCGAAATTTTGACCAAACATAAGTGTAAGAAAACACATGCTAAGCAGGAGATAATAATCCAGGATGTAATACATTCTAACATCCATATAAGTAGTTACATACCCCTTACCCAAGCAATATGGTAGCATTGCACCGATAATCACAAGACCAAATACTACAATATAAAGCTTTATATCATGATTTTTTTTACCTTTTGTCATAACTCCGATAAAGAAAATTATCAGCAGTAAAACAACAGCAAGCGGATGTTCTATTATGATATCTTTTATTCTTACTATAACATTGATAAATGCTTGTAGAATCGATCTCCATTTAGGCGTCGTAACATTACTCTTTTCCCATCTAGTAAGTGTGCCTGGTGAAAAAACCACAGTACATCCCATGATTATATAATATACCAACGGAATGATATCTTTTATTCTTCTAGATTTGTCTGCGGTTTTATAATTTTTAATATAATATAAAAGATATATTCCGCCCACTGGTACGCAAAGAAACTCATTTGTAATTGGTAAAAGACCAATTATAAAAAGCATTATATAATCTTTTTTACTGGCACCATACTTAAAGTATCTGATTATATATGTATATAGCAACAATGTAAAAGAAAATGGAACAGCATAGGCTGTTGCTCCTGTGTACCAATTATAAACCTCGCTATAATAATATGTTGAAAAAAGGATAGCAGTAAATAGGAATACCAGTATAGCTTTCATCCTTTCATCATCTATTAACTCACCTATTATAAATCTCAGACTATGTACGATTAATAACAAGCAAACCATAAAAACAACTATTACAAATGCACCATATTTATGCCCTACATGAACACCCCAAATAGAGTATATGTTTAATGGATTTATACATTTTTGAAAGAAAAATATGACCCATCTACAACTACCGGTCCAAAAAGTATATTTCAAATATGCCAGTGCATTTACTATCACGTTGTCGGACGAAACAAACGAACCATATATAAAGTCATCTGATGCAGGTACAGACCAAAACAAACTATACAATATTGGGCCAACTAATAATATGTAGCCAATAATCAGAATGAATTTATAATTCAACTTTATATTTTTTAATTTATTCATGTAATTATTCCTACTTTCTTTCTAATAGTCTCTTACATCGTCAATATTTTAAAATACATACTGCGAAGAATTATTATAATAAATATACATTATAGTTTCTTTGTATTCAAGGAAAGTATTTGTCAAAGGCAGCGTAAATTTGTACTCGAAATCGCAGAAAAAACTATCCTTGTTTTTTGTTGTCCTCCTGTATGTTCGGGTTTTATGACTTGTGTGAGAACTATGTCCATAGTTTCCATACAATCCATAGTTGTTATACAGAATTATCTCAAATCCGAACAAGCCGTAGCTTTCGAGGACTTATTCTCTCCTTTGAATATCCTTTTGAGCCATGCGATATCACTCTACTTTTTCTTCAACTTCAAACAATGAATCATAATCATAGTTTAAATAATAATTATCAATTTCCTTGCAATAAGATTCGAAGTTATCTTTTGTGACCCTATGCTCTTCATCCTTCAATTTCTGCAATAAAATGCTATTTATCCACATTCCATAATGATATTCGTCTCGATAATTATCAAGATTCTCAATAACCTCGTAAAAATCCATAAACGAGAATAGTTTTATATTAGGAACTTCAAGCATCATAGCCATGGCACGCTTATGATATTCCAAAAATTTATTCAATTCACCCTCACGATTATATGAATCAAAAGCATATATACTGTATGGAGGAATAAAATAATAAAAATCTATGCTGGGATTTTCTTTTGCTGTTTTTATAACATTTACACGAATGTTTTCTTCAATCTTTTTATACTCTTCTTCGTCAATTGGCAATGATTCTTTTTTCTCAACTTGCAAGTGATTATACACCATCGTCTCAGTCAATCCATATTCATAATTGCCTTCCCATCTAGCATATTCATCAAATGAAGTTGTTTTATTACCCTCTTTTGTGTAGAAGATGGTAGCCATTGCTTCGTTAAGAAGAACAGATTTGTTAAATATGTAGTTTACATCATCAAAAGGATTGTCATTATATAAATATTCTGGAAAAGGGACATCTCCTCTGACAGCGTCAACACTATCCGTCACCAATCTGTTAAAATCCAGTCCTCTTATGACGATTTTTAGATTAGGATTTGATTTTGCTGCCTGCGCTATCAAAGAGTCAATCTGGTAATATGAACCGCCTCCATAAGGAATTTTTACAGATTTTGTTCCAAACAGCTTATCCATTTCCGAGGTGTTTGTCATTTCTGTCATGCTAGTACCCGTAATGATAGCATCATATTCGAAATTTCTAGCTATACCATCATTTTGATACCACTCACTATGTAACTTGTATTCTAAAGATTTTAAAGGTTTATGATAATGAAAAAAGGGATCTACCAAGACTACAAATCCACCTATAATCGCCAACAAAAATATTGTCAGCGCCATTGTTGTTCTACCCCATGTTTTATTACTCATATAATGCTCCTAGTTAATACGAATTAAAATCCGGCATAAATAAATGTTCCAATACCGCTGATAGAGATTATACTACAAACCAGCAAAAATACTGTTGTTAATGATAGTCTAATGTTTGTCTTAAACTCATCAGTAACTTCCTTTGCATTCTTTGTGTTCAAAACAAAAACAAAAATTACCATCATAAATATTATCGGATATAAACATGGTTGCGTACTAAAGATTGTAAACCGTGGGAACTGAGTCTCAATAAAAGTAATTTCTGGTGTTTTGAAACCATCCACTATAATTCTAGATAATGCAGATATTCCGTTTAAATTAAAAAGATTCGAAAAAATCACTCGTACCTTTTCTATACTATCAACACCAAACGGAATCCAAGTCAAACTTACGAACGAAAAAGTTGCAAACCAGCCAAATGCAGGATGCCATTTATCTATCGACTTCCTAAATAATCTATATACTATCATCGCTATTCCATGGCTGATTCCCCATATTAAAAAAAGCTTCATTCTACCAGAACCATGCCACAAACCACTAATAATAAAGATAATCAAAATGTTAATATAAGTACGTGTTACGCCTTTTCTGCTTCCTCCGAGAGGTATATATATATACTTTGTCAGAAAATCTGTAAGTGTAATATGCCATCTACCCCAGAAATCTTTTATATTTACAGCCTTATATGGGCTGTTGAAATTCTCTGGTATATCAATATTGAGCATCTTTGATACCCCGACAGCCATATCACAGTATCCACTAAAATCAAAATATATCTCAAAGGTGTATGCCAAAACACCAATTAACATATTAAGCGCAAAGTATCCCTCTGGATTTGAAAACACTTCTGTTGCAGGTGTTACCAAAACATCTGCTATAAGAACCTTTTTGGCAAGACCTACAGAAAATCTATACAGGCCCTTGTTAAAGTTCTCGTAGTTAAATTTAAGCTTATTTGAATCTTTTATCTGTGGTAGAAACTGGGAACCACCTATAATAGGTCCCGAAATTATTCTAGGAAAATAGCAAACAAACAAGCTGTACTCTAAAAGATTGCACTCCTCTACTTCTGCTCTATAAGCATCTATCAGAAAAGCAATTTGTTGAAAGGTGTAAAAGCTAATTCCTAACGGAAGAATTATATTTTGCTCTACAAAACTTACATTTCGTACTCTGTCAATATAATAAACAAATGTATTATAGTATTTAAAAATCAGCAAACCACTTGCATTAACTGCTACACCTATAAATAATATGTATTTCTTATATTGATCAAATTTCTCTTTTGTAGTTAACAACTTATATATAGAAAAGTTAAATGCAACACTAATCAAAGCCGAGATAATACCTATATAGTTAAATCCATAAAATAAAAAAACAAGTGACGCTATTAACAATATATAATTGTTGATTGCCCTATTTTTAAGCTTTCCTACTAGGAAATATACCAGCATGGTAATAGGTAAAAATATAAATATAAAAATATAAGAACTAAAAATCATTGTATTATATCACTCCACTTTTTCAAAATCCACCTTGCCATGTTTGCAAATAGGGCAGATGAAATCATCTGGAACCTCTTCGCCCACATATTCGTATCCGCATATGCGGCAGCGCCAAACTGTTTCTCCACTAGGTGTCTTGGCAACTGCTTCTGGTTTTGGCTTGATGTTGTTTTGGTAATATTCGTATGTACAGGATGAGACATCAGATAGCACAGACATAGCTACTGGTGTACAAATAAATAATGTATGGGATCCTAAATCAACAGTTTGTTCTACCTCTAGCGAAAATACAGCATTTGTTCCATCTGTTATGTATGGTATATCGTTTTCTGCAATTGAATAATTGGCTTTTGGATAGTCAGCAAACTTGTCGACATCGCGTCCCGATTGAAAGCCAAAGTGTTTGAACAAATCAAAACTAGCATTTTGTGATATCACAGAGATATTGCATTTCTTGGTTTCTAAAATCATATCATGGGTATAGTTTGCTTTGTTCACCGCAATGGATATACGATTTGGCTCTGATGCCACTTGAATGGCGGTATTTATAATACAACCATTGAGCTTCTCGCCACGTTTTGCTGTGCATACAAATAACCCATAGGACAACTTGTACATTGCTTTTGTATTAATTTCACTCATAAAGACCCCCTCCCAAATTCTTCAACTCGTAACAATATGCCTGTATTATAACATACTATTTCTTCTATAAGTTTCTATAACTTTTTAGCATCCCATGTAGATTACTCCGTCGTTAACATCATAATTTTTATTACCAACTTTATCACCAACATTATTGCCAACTCTAGCAAAAAATAATCCCCTCTTTATTTACAATAAAACTGACAAAATCAGTTATTGTAAAGCTAATCTCTCTAAGTTCAATATCAAACTGTCCTTTGATCGTTGCTTTTATTCTTGTTGTGTCAGTGTATGGGGCGCAGAAGTTTTCTATCTCGGCTGAAGTTTTTAATATATTATTATTGTACATCTCCTCAATAATTTTTGAAGATGTGGCAATTCCTATCAAGTTCTTGTTGTCTGAAGCTTGATACTCTCTACAATTATTAATTACTTTATGCATTATCGTAATAGCAGCTTTATCTTCCGTGGAAAACACATACTTGTACTTATTGATATCCTCCATATTTGCCAAAATATGAATACAGATAGCGCATGCAATTTCACCCAAATCATCTTTATGCACCTTTGATTGTCTAAACCCCTTCCAAAAGGATGAAAACAACTCATCGCCTGCATTCTGAGATTGTCTAACTATAGCATTCTTAATATTATTATTTGTTTCCAAAAAACGATTCAGTGTTCCAACTGGACCTTTTACACATAAAACTGCACGTTTTAAAAACTCATTTATTTTCTGCTTGCTAGTATATATAGATAATAAACTAAACAAATCTTCTTCATACAACAAAAATGTTTCTACCTCAAAAGAAGCAAGTATTCTAAAGAAATTTATCTGTCCTGCATCTAAAACACCTCTATCGCCACTCAATTCCATAAGAATTGTTCTAAATACTATTAAAGAAATACCATTGAACTTTAGGTACTCAGCAAATTTTTCTACTCTATTTTTCTTTTTAAAATATTCAATTGCGCAACTATCAATAACAAAGCATCTTTTTGATATAATTATCTTTCTCTGTGCATCTTTACTATATTCATAAACATATTTCTCTATCTCACTATAATTCAAAGGATTTACAGTATATGACATCTTTACTGTTCCTCCTTTAATTTTTCATATAACATGGAAATATTCTCCAAAGCTTCTTCAACATCATTTTGTCTAACCAAGTTTTCTTCTAAAGCTTTGTTGGCATTTTCCAATAATAAATCGCGCAGCAGAGGATAATCGTCTCTATATGAAGGTTTTAAAGAATTAACATCGAGCCAATATTTATTATAAATACTTTCAATATCACTCTCTTTTACATTTATACTATGTACGAGTTTGTCATCAATCTCTATTATGCCAAGCTCGCAAAGTCTAATTAGAACCGCCATATATGGCGCCTCGAAATAACACATTAATTTACACACAATGGAGTTAATATCTACGTTCCCCTCAGACATTGCTATTTCAGAAGAAAACTTTTCGTACATTCTTCTAAAATTAGTTTCTGGCATTAAAACTATTCCCGCAAATTGGTTTGCTAGGCGTTCTTCGCTATATTCAAAATAATTGTCGTCAATAAACAATTCTGCCGTATTTAAACCTATATCATCCTTAACGCAGATATGGCATACTTCATGACAAAGAGCAAAGTTTACGTTGTATGGTGGCAACGAAGAATTTATTATTATGTATCCTTGATTATTGCTACCTTTAAAACAAAATGCCCCTATCTCTTTATCCTTTAAAGGTAATTGAATTGTTATAAATCCCTTAACTAAAAAAAGAGGTCTAACTACTTGTGTTAAATTTTTTATTTCACTGCCTAAATCTAATCCAAGCAAAGAATAAAACTTTTCAGCACAATCCAAGGCCTCTTTTGTATTTTCAATATTATGTTGTACTATGTCCTTAAATTTTCCTATTTCCACAGCCGTCAAACTCCTATTGCACCATAGAAGTCAGTTTTAGCGCTCATTATGTATTCCACATTCTCAGCTAATGCTACCAGTTTATCAAATGTATCCTTCTGAGATGCTGTAGGATTGCCAGCATAGCATAATGCAACTGTTCCGATATAATCATCAGTTGTTGGGATGATTATATCGTCCTTTAAAAAATAAGTAGCATCATGTCCCAATGCATTGGAAATTAAAGAAATCTCTAATTCTGTAGCTGGCTGTTTGCCATTTAGTATTCGTGATAGTTTGCTGCTGTCTAAACCTGTCTTCAATGATATAAAATTATTTTTAATTTTTTTTGCGGACATGTAAGCGTTGATATTGTCTGTAAATTTGCTCATGACATCCACCCTTTTTCTTTGTTATCGTTCACTCTGTTTTCAAACATATAGTATTTTAATTGTCCTTGTATGATAATATTATCATAATTTGAGATTTTTTTCAATATTTCAGGTTTTTTTGCGCACATCCTCTGTGTTTCGATTAAAAAATATCAAAATTTAAAATTTCGCCTTTTTTTGCTTAAAAATAATAGCCTCATTCTAAGCCAAATTTGTTTTACTTATAGAAAACGAGCTTCCGTGGCATCAGCCACATTAGCTCTTGTCCACCATATATTAATCCCTTAAACACAAATTATTAACATCAACATTATACAATCACCTTATAAAACAAAATAAATGGAGGTCTTATGAACAACCATAAACCATTTATTATTTCAATTATTTTTCTGGTGATTCTAATGGCTGCACCAAGTATCAGTGCAGCTGCTTCTACTACTGTATAAGATTGCAATTGATAAATCATCGTTCATTTGGTTTGCATCCGGTTGTGGAGCAACCATTATAATTCGTAGAATTATTAAAATATTCCAAGGTGATTAGGGTTCATTCTCTACAATTGACTAACCCCCTACCCCTTCTTAAACGCCCAAAACTTATTAAGCAAAAAGTTCAACGAGGGCAATGAACTTGCCCTCGGATAACTTCATCTTAAACACTTTATAAATAAAAAAATGCAATATCTTTTCTATAAAATCAAAAACTATTACTACCTTTCAAATTTGAAAGAATTATTCTTCTTTATGTCTCATATCTAAAAGAGCATTGACATACCCCATCACTCGTTCCCTTTGTTTTTGCTCCATAACACTATATGCTGCAACCAGTTCGCCCACGTCTGATTCCTTACCTATAACAAAGAAATCACTTACATTACTGCGAGCTCCGTCCTCCTCAATGCCCGACAACAACCACTCTGGAGTAATGTTAAGAGTCTTGCAAATAATCATAATCTTATCAGAAGCAGGATTAGTTCTCTTTTTTCTCCAATCACTGATTGTGCTTTGAGGTATGCCTGTTTTTTTTGAAAAATCCTTTTGAGAAATATTTCTGTCATCTAATAATTGTAGTATTCTTTCACTAGCTGTCATTATAAATCCCCAATTATTCTTTAACTTTTCTTTTCAAAATACGTTCTTCTAATTCCTTTGGCACTTTCTGCCCCGTACCAAGATAAACAATAGCTTTCTGTATATCCTTTTGAGCTTTACTCGCTTTTTTTTCTCCATCAAAACTCATTAAATCAATACCAAGCCTTTCTGCTTCCTCGTACATTTTCTTACGGTTTTCTATTTCTTCTGCTGTCGGTTGAACAAAATTACGTTTTCGCATGTTATTCACCTCCATATACAAAGTTCAATCCTACTTTTCTACAGGTTCTCAAAAATTCTTTAACACTACTTCCTTCAAAATTCTCAAATAATTCATCATAATACTGAAGAGCTTTTCCTTTATCGAACTCTTCATTTTTTATTAGATAATACTGACGCCCGTTATTTCCAATCACAGATATCATGTATATAGGATCAGCTGTCATAAACGAACTCAAGTCTATTTCAGAAAAGCATGTATTTCTAGGATGATTATGTAGAAATAACAAACTATTCTTTGGTGCATATTCCATTTTTATCATTGAAATCATCACTCGTCAAACCTAAAAGGTATCTCCCCCTTGCTCACTCGATGTATAGCTTTGAGACATTAATTTACTTTTTCAAAATCCACCTTGCCATGTTTGCAAATAGGGCAGATGAAATCATCTGGAACCTCTTCGCCCACATATTCGTATCCGCATATGCGGCAGCGCCAAACTGTTTCTCCACTAGGTGTCTTTGCAACTGCTTCTGGTTTTGGCTTGATGTTGTTTTGATAGTATTCGTAAGTGCATGATGTAGCATCTGAAAGCACAGACATAGCTACTGGTGTACAGATAAATAATGTATGAGATCCTAAATCAACAGTTTGTTCTACCTCTAGAGAAAACACAGCGTTTGTTCCATCTGTTATATAAGGTATATCATTTTCTGCAATTATTATAATCTCGATTATTATAATTTCAATTATATCTTTTATCTAAGGTGCGTTAATCATCTATGAGTAATGTAATTCTATTGTTTTTGGAGCAATTTTTCACTGAGTTGAGTTGATTTTGACCCTTTGAAGCGCAAAAAATCACTATTTTTTCAAAAAACAGTGATTTTTTATCTTCATAGTGGTTGTAACCGCCCTGAGCATGAGTTTGAATTAGAATATAATTAATTGTTAGTATTATTTCTAAATAAAATTAACAGATATGCAACGTAAACGGCTATACTCATTACTGTTATTATTACCCCTGCCCTATATCCCGGTGTCGAATAATAGAACTCAATCATATGATTTCCAGCGGGAACCTCTATAAGCATCATCCCACCTGATTGTATTATATTACAGTAATCATCATCAATACTCGCTTTCCATCCTTCGTCATATGGAACGCTGAAATACACAAAGGAATCATTTTTGTAATTCGTGCTAGCCCTAAAGCCATTATCATCTAGCTCAAAATCATTCACAGCTACAGCGGATAATTCCTCTACATACTCAGGAACTGTCTTACCAATATCTATATTTTCAGATTTATTTTCATTTAATCCCTTTAAGTAATCAATACTTCCACTATCTATAACAGCTGAATCTAATAAAGCAATTCCTCTTTTGTCAACTTCAAGTTTCATAAGCTCATCTGTTGTAATATACGAATCTATTACAAAGCCAATTGGGCATGCTGGTTTTTCCATTAAGTATAGTGTAGGACCACTCGTTTCATAGATACCCACGCAAGTGCCAACTGGATCATATGATAAGTAATACTTTCCTCCAAGCAATTCCGCTAATCCCGGAATTTGATTCTTGGGTATAGCGCTAACTGGATCATAAAAATCAAACAAAGCTTCAAAATCCCTGATGCTATTAGAATCTGTAGATGATTGGTTGGCAAATCCAGGCACATGATTAGTCATAGCCATAAGATTATAGGTATCATTTAACCTATACTGTTTGTCAGGCAAATCAATCTGAACTGCAGCATCATATTTTGATTTATATTCTTCAAATGAGACACCATGTTTTTGGTAAACTGCCATTATAAATACTGATGTAACAACTGAATAAATCGATACCCCAATCAGAATAACCACATAGCTATTTTTCTTTTTTGTAATTTGACTAGTGATGATAATTCCAGATATTGCTAAGACAATAATAACGAATAATTTTTTGTGGCTAAATATCATACTTCCGCCATTTGGCTGAACAAATTCTAAAATTATATACAGAATACTTATAAAAATGGTATTTATAGCTACGCCAAAATTAACATTATATTCCTCTATATTATCAAGCACCTTTATTGAAGCAAGAACCTCCATAAGAACCATGACAAACCACCATCTCATTTGTGAGCCAGTGTACATGAAGAATGCTTCACCAATCAATGGTATAAAACATCCTGCTATCAAAAAATATATCAAGCCACAAAGCCAATCTCTATGCTTTTTAATATACGCAAACACTAGCGTTAATCCAATCAATGGCAAATAAGCTCCAAGGCTATAAAAGCGTTGTTCATAACAGGAACTTATTGATGTCATAGCCTCTGCGGGCAATAATAACGTTTTCAAAATATAGATGGAATACGTAAAATCCCAATGTAGCATTCCAAGAATATTAAACCCTGAAGATGCCCTCGGATTTTGAATTATATACATAATATTGGGCACAAACAATACTGCTGCCATTCCTATTCCAAGCACACCGGATATAATGCATCTGATTATAGTTAAAAAATAATCTCTTACTGAATCTAATCTATATCTAAACAAGAAATATACAATGCAAAATACTGCTTCTCCAACTATAAAATAATAACTAAGAATACAATTTATGAACACTGATATAATAAAGAGTCTATAGTCCTTCTTTTTTATCACTTTCTCCAACCCAATCAGCAGTAATGGGAAGAAAGCTATCACATCATGAAAATGATAAAAAATAAGATTCACACTTGAATAACCAGATAATGCATATAAGATTCCGCCTATTACTGCCCATTTGGAATCTTTCACAAATCCTTTTAAATACAAATATGAAAAAGCACCTGCGCACATATATTTCAACATGTATATCCAACCAACTACGTATGGAAACATCTTTGCTGGTGCCAACATACTAATCCAAAAAAATGGACTACCTAATTCATAGAAACTAAAAGAATTAATAGTGGATGTCCCCAAGTCCATATCCCAAGAGAATCCATCCAATCTACCATCAAGAATTGCATTATGTAACCCCATAGTAAAAGGTATCTGCTGATCGTTAAAATCGTTTGTAATAATCAAAAAACCATTACCCTTTACTATGAAATAAATAAATGTAAGAAATGCTAATATGAAGCATAGAATCGAAACTAGTAAGAAATTATAGTCAAGTTTTCTACCTTGCTCAGATTTCATGATTTAATTTATACTCCTCTACATAAATCACAAATTTTTCTTTAGAAAACTCTTATTCCCCTTATTAATTTCCACAACTCTACTATCCCATGTTTAGCTTGTCAATATTGTTTTTTCATTTACACCACCAACCACATTCCCAAATTCCTAATCCATCCTTTCTTGCGGTAGCCATTGGCAATGAACTTGTACTTTCTAGCAATCCACTCACACTTTCAATCTGCTCTTTTATATATTCTTCGCCATTATATGTTGAGATTAATACATTTACTATTTTATTCATCTATATTTGCACATCCATTAAAAGGCATTGATAGTTTTAATAATATAATCCTGCTCCTCCGAAGTCATACCATTATAAAGAGGTATCGAAAGAACGCTCTTAGCATATTTTTCAGTTATAGGAAGTGCTCCTTCCTTTACGCCAAGATATTGATATGCTTCAGACAGATGTGGTGGAATTGGATAATGAATAATTGTACCTATTCCTTTGTCATCCAAATATTTGATGAGCTCATCTCTATAATCTGTCTTGAGAACAAATTGATGCCATATATGAGTAGCACCTTCTCTTGTTTTTGGAAGCTCAATTTTGTCATTCTTTAATTCTGAGAGGTATCTTTCACATATTTGCTTTTTTTCAAGAGCTAATTCATCAAGATGTTTTAATCGCACTCTTAGAAAACCAGCCTGAATCTCATCCAACCGTGAATTCGCACCAACAACTTTGTTGTAGTATCTTTTCTCGGAACCATAATTTCGGAATACTCTAACATCCTCGGCTATAGAATCGTCATTAGTAACAATAGCGCCAGCATCGCCAAACGCTCCAAGGTTCTTAGACGGATAAAAAGAAAAGCATCCTATATCACCAAACGTGCCCGTTGTTTTGCCGTTGAACTTGGCTCCATGAGACTGAGCACAGTCTTCAACTAGTCTCAGATTATGTTTCTTACAGATATCTAATATTGGCCCCATATTAGAAGCCTGACCGTACAGATGTACAACCAAGATTGCTTTTGTCTTATCTGTAATCTTTTCTTCTATCTTGGAAGCATCGATATTGAAGTATTCGTCTGGCTCTACAAAAACAGGTGTGGCACCATTCATCGTGATTCCCATGACACTCGCAATATATGTGTTGCCCTGAACTATTACCTCGTCGCCAGCACCTATTCCAAGAATTCTAAATGCAATCCAAAGTGCATCAAGCCCGCTTGCAAGGCCTACGCAATGCTTGGCCCCAACATAATTCGCAAACTCGGTTTCAAATTGTTTGACTTCATTTCCTAAAACATACCAACCAGAACGAAGTACTTCCAAAGCCTTGGCTTCAAATTCTGCCTGATACATGAAAAAACCTCTATCTAATCTATTAGGCAATATTTTTTCCATGATTATTCACCTTCAACATCTCTAATTATTTTTGCCGGACACCCCATAACTACCTTATTTTCAGGTACACTCTTTGTCACTACTGCTCCAGCACCTACAATAGCATTTTTTCCAACAGTAACATGTGGGAGAATATTTGCTGCCGCTCCAATCGTCACATCATCCTCTATAACTGCTCCGTAAACATGATCTGGATTATATTCTTCTCTTCCCATAGTATTATCATTGGTAGTCGCAACCAACACGCTGATAAAAACATGATTACCAATCTTCATATTGCCTGTAATATGCGAATTATCCATGATTTTTGTATCATTACCTATTACTGTATTATAATTCACACTAACATTTCTACTGAGAATGCAATTATTCCCAACATGGCATTCCTCACGCACTGAGCAAAAGTCTCCAAACAAATTATTATGACCAAATGTGCTTCCCGCATATAAAACTACACTCGGACATAGCACACAATTTTCCCCAACAACTAACGTCTCATATTCATTCTTTAACTGTCGAGAAGTAATTCCTGGTGAAGTAGGAAGTTTCCCCAATACACAATTATCAAAAATCTCTGTACCGGCTTTGACCACAGTGTTAGGATAAATTACTACATGATCATGAATTATAACATCATCCTCGATAACTACATCATCATGAATAATTGCTGTTTTTGCTACGATTGCTTTTTTACTTATTTGGTTCATTTTATATTTCTCCTTTTTTTGGTGCCTTTACTACTGCATAACCATCAATAACAACTTCTTCATTCTGATTATGAACTATAGTAGATAATTTAAGCACATTTTTTTCTTCATTTATGATTTCTGATACCTCGACAACTGCTCTGACTGTATCTCCGATAAACACTGGTTTTTTAAATTTCAAATTCTGTTCCATATATATCGTGCCAGGTCCAGGTAGTTTCATTCCAATAACATTAGATATTAAACTACTTACCAGTATCCCATGGGCTATTTGCTTTTTAAAAATACTTTTTTCCGCTTCTACCCTATTAACATGTACAGGATTAAAATCACCCGAAACCCCCGCAAATAGATATACGTCCGTTTCTGTAATTGTTTTACTTACCTCTTCCTTTTTACCAATTATATTCTCCATGATTTTTGTTCCTTTCATAGTGTCTATTAAATCTATTTATTCTGCTCATAATTATCTTCTTCTATTATGTATGGGGGTCTATTCCGTGAAGCATCAAAAGTTCTCCATAAATATTCACCTAAAATCCCCATCGACATCATAGTTATTCCAAAGCTAAATAAATTAAATATAAATAATATAGCAAATCCATCGGCTGATATATTTCCCAGAAGTTTATATATCAATACTACAATGGACCATATAAATCCAACTATGAAAGACAAAACGCCAACCACTTCAAGTACCCTTATTGGCAAAGTGGAAAAACTAAATAAAGTATCCGAAACTAATCGTATTTTCTTTTTCAGAGTCCACTTACTTGTACCAATTTCTCTAGCTTTTCGAGTATAATAAACAATATCTGTCTTAAAACCGCTCCATAAGATTTGCCCAGTAATAGCGCTATTTCTTTCATCGAGACTATCCAAAACATCAATAACTTTTCTATCTAGCAGATACACATCAAAACCCTTTTTAGGCATATTAGGCAAAGAAGTTTTTCTGACTAACCAATAATAGAGATTAGCAAAACCTGTTTGTCCCTTACTTTCTTCCCGAGCTTCACGGCTAGCTAAAACAACATTGTTTCCCGCCTTCCAACTATCAATCATGTCTAAAATGAGTTCTGTTGGCTCCTGTAAATCTGCAGCCTTTATAATTGCACAATCTCCTGTAGAATTTGCCAACCCACATAGACACGCAGCATGAGAACCAAAATTGCGCGATAACGAAATAGTTTTTATATTTTTATCATTCTCAGCCAGCGATTTCATCACAGCATAGCTATTATCTCTAGAGCCATCATTAACAAATATTATTTCGTAATCATAGTCAATCTTATCTATAAACTTTTCTTTGATATCCTCGTACAAAGGACGAAGATTATCTTCATTAAAATATACTGGAATAACTAGTGAAACTTTCATATTCTACATCAATCCCCTTCTTCATTAATTATTTTTATAAATTCATCGTAGTCACGGATGTATTCTTCGGCATCATAATGTGTGCTTGCAAGGCATAATAAAACAGAGTCTTCGCTAAAATCGTACATATCTTTCCAGACCATCTTAGGAATGTAGATTCCAGTGTGCGGACGGTTAAGTGAATAAACTGTCTCGTTGCCTTTTCCGTCTTTGATTTTGACCTTGCTTGTGCCGGCCACATTTATAAGGACAAATTCGCTTTTACGATTCGCATGCTGCCCTCTTATGACATCTGTATCAGAGCCATATATATAAAAAATTCTTTTAATATCGAAGGGAATGTCAATACCACCTTCGCATATAACTAGATGACCTCTGTCGTCACCACGCTCAGTGAACTCGAGCATCTCAGCTTTATTTATTACATTTATATCCATCGCTACTCCTCTATCAATGTGAGACTATTAAAATCAAAGTAATCACTAATATCGGTATTAACCCAATCTGCTGGGTCTAAATCCAAATAAAAATTGTTGAAATTTTCTATGTCTGCTGGCAGTTCATGTCGGTATATCGCAACATCCGCGCCAGTCGGTTCGCTTTCAAGTTTATCATAAATTCCAACCATAGTAATATAGTAGTTTTGATATTCTTTGGCTGAAAGCTGCGATGATACCTTGTAGAAAACCTGATCTTCGTATGAGAACGAGTCGTTTGTTACACAAACAAGTGTAAGCAGCAGTGTAAAAACGACTAGCGCCTTTTTCACATCTTCGCCCGCTAGCAAGTTGGCCGCAATAATTCCAAATACTGCAAATAGATATATAGCCACTACGAATATTGCAATATCCAAACTGAACAGCACGCGGTTAGGGGTTCGCATTCCCTGTCCAAGTGCTACCGGAAAGATTGTTATGAACGGGAGAAACAGCAGCATGACCACTAGTAAAATGTGGCATTTAGGGTTTTCGTCTGATTCATGTCTTACAATAAATGAAACTACGAAGACAACCAAAAGAACTGCTATCCAGGCTGTGTTCTCGTTGAACCACACCACGCGGTCTAAGCAGATTTTAACCGAATCGCTAATCGCATGAAGCGGATGCACTCCAGTTGAATCAACAACATCGTGTCTGGCAAAATTGCCTGGAGCTGCAGTATTTATCAGGGCTGATATCACCCAGATGGCAAAAACTATGACATTTGGAATGTTAATCTTTTTAGCCTTTATAAAATCAAAAAAAATTAACACCAATAGAAAATAGCAACCAAATCCCGGGATGGCAAGAGCGCCGCCGCCTGAAACAATTCCAAGTATTGAAATAATGACAAGTTTTGGTATGCTTTTGTTGCCTTTATCATCTATGTACAAGCCCAATCCCAACATCAGCGCAATCATAGGAATTGTATAAACTGCCATTCCTGTAAACCAATAAAAGATTTCGTTGTAGCACATAAATGCACTCAGCATATAGATTGATAAAAAAACAATCGATAATCTCACCGCAAAGCTCTTTATTTTTAACATGTGATTTGCTACAGCATTTATCAAAAATCCAAACGAAAAATATGTAAGAATTGAAACTAAAATAGATAATATTCTTAATTCTTGCAATCCGCCATGAACAATCGGAGATAACCATGCCACTAAAAACATTCCAGTGTAAGTGCCCTGCCAATTATTGTAATAGTACTTCACATATTTAAGCCCTGTGTATCCGTCTTTTATCATTCCCCCGGCGCTGAAATCATCTGCAACATAGACAGAGTATGCGCTGGAAATAACGGTTGGCAGTATGACAACCAATATCGCAATGGCTATGAGAACTGTAATTATATTTTTTTTCATAAATTTTTTTGACCTCGTATAATATTTTTTGTCGTCAATTAATAAAGGCAGCCCAAACAGGCTGCCCACATTATACCATAAGTGCTATATTAAAGATGATTCTTTAGTTAACTTTCTCAAAATCCGCTTTTCCATGTTTGCAAATTGGGCAGATAAAATAGATATGCAATTTGGCTCTGACGCCACCTGGATGGCTGTGTTAATAATGCAGCTTCCCCTACCCCTTCTTAAACGCCCAAAACTTATTAAGCAAAAAGTTCACCGGCACGCTAATCAGCAAATTCAATATTGGTGCGAGCACCTTGGAAATCCCAAGCACCTCAACCCAAAGCACCGCGAGCACGCTGCTCAAAAAGAGACCAGTGAACGAATACGAGATGTAAGTCTTCACGAGCGCCAACAGGGTCGTTTTGAAATCGCCCTCCAGCTTGAACACCAGCTTCTTGTTCCAGTAAAATGACCACAGCACGCTCAAAATAAAGCTGATAATCGTCGCAAGCAAGTAATCGTACTTCACCATAAAATTGGCCTTGTCGCATGCAAAAAGCACAAGCAGGTAAATGATGTACGAAATAAACGTGTTGCTCAATCCCACTATCCCAAACTTTACAAATTCAACGAGGGCAACGTACTTGCCCTCAGATAACTTCAACCTAAACACCTTGTAAATAAAAAAATGCAAAATCTTATCTATAAAATCCATATGAAACCACTTTCTCTATAACTAATTAAATGATGCGGGCACAACCATACCCACATCATTTATTCTTTGCACTATGCCAAAAATTCTTCGATTTGCCTGTCCATGACAGCGCCAACATCCTGGCCCTGCAGATACGCCACCGACCACTCAACAATCTTTTCCATGGTGGTTGTAACATTCCAAGCAGGTTTCCAGCCAAACGTCGCCTTCAACTTGCTGCAATCAAGCTTCAAGAAATTCGCCTCGTGAGGACCTCCATCATGCTTGTTCACCCAGCTCGCCTTGTTCAGACCATTCGCACTAGCAACTGCCGCATTCCACTTGTCGCAAAACAGCTGCACCAGCTCGCCCGTAGTCCAGCAATCGCTGTCATCAGGTCCCACATTGTAGCTGCCAGCCAGCGAAGCATCGTTATACTGCGCCTCGGCTATCATCAAATACGCCATAACCGGCTCTAAAACATGCTCGTAAGGTCTTGTCGAAAAAGGATTTCGCACAATAATCTCGTTACCCGCTTCGACTGCGCGGATGCAGTCCGGAATAATCCTGTCATTCGCAAAATCACCGCCACCGATTACGTTGCCCGCACGGCAGGTTGTAACCGCAGGCGCGGATGTTCCATAATTTGCCTTATAGTATTCGTCAGTAAAAAACGAATTCTTGTAGCTGCTTGTAACAAGCTCTGAGCAGGACTTTGAGTTCGAATACGGATCAAAACCATTTAACTCTTCGTTTTCACGATAGCCCCACTGCCACTCTTTATTAAGATAGACCTTGTCTGTTGTAACGTTCACAAAAGAACGAACACTAGGGGTGTTGCGAACTGCTTCGCAGACGTTAACCGTACCCATAACATTGGTCTCGTAGGTATAAACTGGATCCTTGTACGAATCACGCACAATAGGTTGAGCTGCCATATGAATCACAATCTCTGGTTGAACCTCTTTGAAGACAGCAAGCAAATGCTTTAAATCTCTGATGTCTCCTTCAATAGAATTCATCTTTGAAGCCAGCCCAAGCATCTCAAAAAGACTTGGATTAGTAGGCGCTGCCAAAGCATAGCCTGTAACTTGTGCACCTGCATTGATAAGTGCCTTGCACATCCAAGAGCCCTTGAAACCTGTATGACCTGTTATTAATACTTTTTTTCCATTGTAAAAACTAAGATTCATCTGGTATTATCTCCATATTTCAATATCACAATTGAAGTAATGTGAAGGCTTTCTAATCGAATGTGGTGGATAATTCATGATGTTTGCCAATCCACCATATCCCATTGCGTGGAATAACCCATCTGGGTCTTTTGGTATCTTTACATCAATGCCGTGAAGCTTTCCATCGCCGCCCTCTTCAAAGAACTCTTTCTTGAAGGTTCTTTCGATAACTGTAATTGCACAGGCATTCATAAAATATGAATCGCATTTTTTATTCCAATTTGCACTTTGACTGAAGCGCTCGTACATCCATGTCAAAAATCTAATTGGTAACAAACTACCAATGAAGTGGAGTGTTTTCATAAACATTAAGATGCCTTTTGAAACGTATCCCTCGTACTCACTGTAGTCATTGTCAGCACGGTGCCCCATGCACAGATTGTAAATGCCCTTCATACATCCCATACAAAACGCATGCACCTTTGGATTTGGATGTGCGTTGTCCATGACATAAAAATCAAGGAACATTCTATCTGCAACATCAGCAGTCGCCTTGCCATAAACCTTTTTAAATACCTTGGTTGGAAGCTTCGACTTGAGATAGAATAATCTTGGCATGCAATCTAAAAATGCACCGCCACCATACTTGGTGTAATCTAAAAACTTGAAGGTATCGTTGTTCCAACGTTTTTTTGCTATTTTCTTTAGACGGTTGTAATCCTCTCTTGGGATAGCAATATCCACATCATCATCCCATGGAACCATATCTTGATGTCTAAGCACACCAATTAACGAACCGCAGATTACATAGTAATGAATGTTGTTTTCTTCGCACACCTCAACAAATTCTCGCACGAGCTTGTAGAGAATTTCGTGGGCTGCCTTGATGTATTCCTGCTCTGCTTCTTCAACTACTCCAAACATTTCAAGCAAAGAAAGCTCAGAGCGATAAACCATAGTTAAATATTCGAAATTGCCATACTGATGAATTACATCGATAATATCTTTTGTGTCTCGGGCACAAATCACAATTACCGTATTTGCGATATCTTCTTTCCGAAGCTCGGATGGCGCCTTAATCGTCACCCCACCTATCGTCTCGCCCCATCTATCCGGATTGCCATCGATTGCATACTCGATAGCGATATCCTTGTATTCCTCTAAAAATCTGTTGGCATATGCACCTGTGCCATAGATGATGATTTTTTGCGTGCGATGAATATTATCAAGCCCCAACTCTAGGGTATCCCCCACTGTCTTTGGTTGGCGACTGCCAGGAACCAGGCTTATAAAATCAACATTGTTGTCGCCAAAATAACGTCTGTCACTTTCAAAGGTCTCGCCGTAGCGCATGCCATATAAGCATGCATCAAACTGTAATTCTTTATGCACTACAGGATAGCGCAAGTGTGCATAATCCAAAATCATCACATCGTCTATCCACTCATAAGCTTTTAATCTATCGCTAAGTATAGCCGAATTGTAGCCTCTGGCCTCAGTAAACAACCGGCCCATGATAGTATCATCTGGAATTCCAATCACAAAACGCCTACACACTCTCGAAAAATTAAAAATATCCAAAAGCTGCGCGTCATCCTTGTCGTCGGCAATCACCATGGCATAGCCCATGTCATACAGCTTCTCAACCGGCTGGTCTACACGCAGAACGCGGATGCATTCCTCCGAAACACCCATCTCAGTCAATTGCTTTAAAATAGGCTCGTAATCCTTAACCGCGATAATAACCCTAACTCTATTCAAATTGATTCGAGACAACACCTCTGGATTTTTGATTTCTACTCCAGCGCAAAAATCACCCCAACGCTGTGAATTGTTATCAACCATAAACACAGGCTTGCGATACCTTCCATACACATCCATATAGTAAGAAGCATATCTGCCCGTTCCAAACAGTACTATATTTTTATCATCGCTGTCCGTAAATAATTCAAATAACTGCGACATTGGTTTCATTAACTCCTTTCGATCTCAGCCCAAACAGCCGATTGATTCGCATATAACATCCAAAAACGATTATACCAAAAGATATAATAGTCTTCATAACGCTTTTCCTTAAGAACCTGCTCGGCGGCCCTTGAATTGCCCGAGCAAATAATCGCGCGATAGCTGTCCTTTGGAATGCCAAGCTGCTCAAATTCATCCCATGAAAAAACCTTCATTCCCATAACAGAATCCATTTCAGGCTCATTCGGCAGCTGAACCAGATACGTAATATTCACTCTGGATTTATAATATTTCAAACAGCCTTCAAATACACTTCCATCGCCAAACAGCACAATCGAATCTGTAATGGTAGATGGATACTGCAAACCACTAAATCGCTTTTTATATACATCATACGGCGTATTCACATCATAAAAACCATGTCTGGACTTCCACTCATTAAAACCAGGTCTTTCCGCATAGCCCTCGCCATAAAGACTTGTCAAAATGCTCTCCCAACCAACCGGAACATCCAAAGTCACGCCCTCGTAAGAAAGCACAAATGACTTTTTAAAAGCTTTTCTTTCAAAATATCTGACCGCATCAAGCCTGCCACTACCGTAATGACAATAAATTGCGTACCGGCCGGATTGCTTTTCCCCTTTTGACATCTTGGCATATAACTTATCTACAAGCTTCTTTTTATCAAAAAGCTTTCCCAAATACTTGTAGCCCTTCCATATCAAAAGCGGCATATCTCTAAATGAACGAAAATATCCATAAGCTTTTGCAAATAAAAGCCTCTGCAAAAATCTTATAGACCTGTTTTTAAGCTTCTCAACAAAGCCGTTGGCACAAACTTCGTCTAACGGAAAAATATCTATACCTATACCCTCACATACATTTACAAACTCATTCTGAGGATTGATTGCAGTCGTCAATCTGTTTCTAAACTTCAAATATCCCCCATAAAAACAATTCTCATTGTATGGGCTCTGCAGAAAATATTCGTCTGTAAACTCACCGCCAAGCTCAATTAGCTTTTCAAAATCAGCTCGTGGCATAGCTACATCCACATCATCGTCCCCTTCTATAAAGCCACCGTCACGCATAACTCCAAGAAGAGTGCCATAGATAGGATATACCTTAAGCGAATGCTTATTACAAAACTCAATCAGCTTTTCAAGCAAATCGGTTTCTACCTTTTTAACATCGGCAATGATATTGATATCCTGATCAATCACCTCGCCACCACCCTGTGGCATGTAATTAGTCCTCGCCCACTGACAGTCTACCAGCTGATTTCGATTGAAAGAAACTGTCTCATCAGATATCTCAAAAATATCAAAGCTCTGCTGGCTGGCCTCTATAACTATAAACCCGTTCCCGGCAGGATTAATCACATTTTGAAATTTGAAATCACTCGCAAACAAAATACGCTTTAAATCATATTCTTTATCACCCCTGGCCATAACCAAAAGCTTAGCCTCAGAAGAAATATGCTTTCTAACAATATCTAAATAAGCATCTATCTGATACGAATTTTGCCAGTCAAAATCAAGACAATCTTCAAGATAAACAATGGCATAGTTATACTTTTCAAGAAGCTGACCAACACTGGTTTCGCCGACCACGCGGATGTTGATATTATCTCTAGCCTCAAATCTACAGGCGATTGCATCAGAATATTGTTTGTCGAAAACAAGTACATCTACACGCCCTGCTTTTTCACTAACAGAACCTGTTATAGCACCAAAATCATCTCCAATAATAAGTACGTTGTCTTCTGATTCAATTGGATACCAGTTAAGTGCTGTTTGTCTAACACACGAAAGATTCCAGAAAACTCTCTCTCTGGAATCGTATTTTAAGTATTCATCATAATACTCAACTTTGTATGTTTTTATAATATTAATAATGTTTAAATCTTCTTGTGGTAATTTCAAATGAGTACTCCTAATTTTATAAATAATATGGGCAGCCTAAAAGGCTGCCCATATTATACCATAAATAGCATATTATAAGTTTAATTAAATGTCCTTCTTGGCACAATGATATATTAAAACTTACACCGGCAAATAAGTTTCAAATATCAGGGTTATCAACCATTTATCCCTCCTCACCATTTGGCCTATGGAAATCCCTTATGCATATGTGATTGGAATAAACTCAATTATCTATTTCATTTAAATTATTACAATTGCATAGATTCATTATATGCAGAAAGCACTTCATTTGTTTCACCCAGTTGCATAAGATGACCATCATTTATCCATAATACTTTGTCACAAAACTGTTCCAAGGTGTTTGTCGCATGACTAACTATTAATACCGTTCTATCAGAAAGCATTAGTTCTTCCATTTTTTTAAAACTCTTTTTTCTGAATCGCTCATCCCCTACTGATAAAACCTCGTCCACTAGCATGATATCGGTATCCAAAATCGCTGTGACCGCAAATGAAAGCTTTGAATACATACCACTACTATATGTTCTGACTGGACGGTCAATAAAATCCCCTAATTCAGAGAACTCTATTATTTCATCCATATGCTCCTTAACATAGTCTAGCTCGCATCCAAGCAGCATTCCTGACTTTAAAATATTTTCTCGCCCAGTATTGTTTCCATTGAATCCAATACCTATAGCCATAAGTGATACTCTATTACCGTGTGTATCAATAATACCTTCATCTGGTTGGAATATTCCGGCAACCGAACGTAATAGCGTAGTTTTTCCAGAACCATTACGTCCAACAATCCCTAATATTTCTCCTTTGTTAACAGAAAAACTGACATCATTAACTGCCCTAACAACATTTGCTCGCTTAATACCATCTTTTCGTAAACTCTTCGCAAGCGACATGTGTGAAAGGTCGCGATAATCTATACTTACATGCTTACATTCTAATGCTATATCTTTCATACTAAATCACCTTTACATATCCATTTTCGTTTTTATAAACAATGTGTACACAAATATAACCAAATAATAATGACAGTATAGTCCATGTAATAACTAACGGAACATTTGCCACCACATTATAAAGCAATGCATTTCTCATTGAATCAGCAAACATTGAAACGGGATTCAAAACCAGCATCATTCCGTTCAAAGGAATTGATAATCCGGTAATTACATCATAAAAAATTCCAGATAAAAACATCATCATAGATAATAATATACCAACAGCATAGCCCAAATCATCAATATACACACCATGATGCAATAAGAACATACCTGCAGCAAACGAAACTAAAATCATTACTATATATGCTGGAATTACCCAGAGCACACCGATTCCAATATGTACGTGGAATATCACTAACATCGGAATCAAAACTATTAAGGAAAACGCCAACTTATATAAATTCATTATCATGTTAGATATTAATAAAACATGTTTTGGAACATAAACTTTTGTGATTATATCTCTGTTTGAACGCACTAGACGAACACTATAATTTAATGTCTTGCTAAAATAATTCCACATTAAAAGAGCAGAAAATACAAATGTTGCGTAATTTTGAATTGAATTACCCATAATTCGCCCAAACACAATAACATATACTAACATATTGAAAAATGGCTCTAACAACCACCACAATCGGTTAAGATACGAATTTGCAACCTCAGCCTTCAAATCAGCTTTAGCTGCATAATGCATGTACTGCCAATATCTTCTAATATCTCCACAAAATCTTTTAATTTCATATATTGGGCCATGATTACTATAATCTTTTGGATCCAACTTTTCTTGAATTGCATTAATAATAATCCACAACAAAAGAGTCAATACTAATAACCATTCTGCTATTATTAATCTCTCCATAAATAACGTGTGAGATAAAGTTCGCATTAAATCGCATGTTTTCTCATTGAAATAATACCCATCAGCTCTCACAGACGCAAATTCAGGAAAGCTATCACTTTTTATCTTATCAACGCATAACGTTTTGTACTGTCTATAAAAACGAACTTCTCTAACGTTGTATTTATCTGCGTTTTTTAGAGGTATAGAAAACTCTGAGGCCTCTTGCAGAAATGCAGGCGTATAGTTAGCAGATACATCCTTTCCATCGGTATCAATTGTTATTGTGACCGACTGATTATCCATTGGATAAACAGCAACTATAGCCACCGAAACGAAAAACAGAATAACTATAATTCTTTTTAATAATTTTGCAATTTTTTGATCAGTACTCATCTTCTACTCCATTAATTAAACTAAACCACGATCAATCAGTGCTTTTAGCTTTGTTGAACTGGTTTGTGGTGTATATGGGAAAAAATACATATCTGAGCCATGTGCTCTAAGATAATCCCTAGCGTTCATCCAATAATCTTCATGCTCATAATCGCTTCCAGAAAATTGGCAATCAAAATGATATTTTTCAAATGCCTCAATTGTCCAATTGTAATACAGTGGAATCTTTACTGCTTCATCGACAAAACGACAACTTCTAACCATCTCAATTCGTTCCGCGAACGGGATGTATGGTTCAGTATGTTTAAATTCTCTAACTCCTTCGTCAGAAACAACGCCCACTATCAAATAATCGCACATTTCTTTGGCGCGACGAAAGATATTAACGTGACCAATATGATACAAGTCATACACACCAGCGCAATAACCTATATGGTATGGTTTAGGTTCCCCATTTTCTCGATATGTTTTTGGAATATATAAAGCCTGCCTACCAGGATATACATACTTGTTATCATAAACACCTATATTTTGTGCGCCTAAAGCATATAACTGCTTAAGCACTGGTTCGTAATTCTTGATACAAATAACAACCTTGTACTCAGATGGATTCATTTCTCTTAATATTTCTGGCGAAAGAATTGGATATCCGTGATAATGACTGCCCCACTTTTCCTGATTGTTATCAAATATGCCTTCTATTCTATAATCATATTCATACATTGCAACAAATTTCTCGGCAAACTTACCTGAACCAAATACAAACAACCGCTTTCCTTCTATGTCATATAATGGATTCCCAAATAGCTTTTGATATGTTTCGACACCACAATCAAGATTTTTTCTATTTTCCTTAATGCGGTCTGATTGCGCTTCATGTTCATATAGATATTGACGCAAATCCTCCTTATTTCTTAGTTCGTTAGAAAAATTCTGGGCCATTTCCAACCAAACAGTAAATTGCGCATTCAAACCATATCTCTCAAACACATCGGTCATTGGATAAAATTTATCTCTATATTCTTCACCACCATAAACAATTGATATAGCACGAAACATAATTGCATTTGCAGGATAATTGTCTTGAACAAATTCTTGGTCAAAAAAATTAAACGTATTATTGACAAAAAATGAGTTCAAAGGAACCATATCCACATAACCTTTTTTCAGTATAACGCCTTTTAATGGATCTTCTGAAACATGCTCTGATGAATTGAGAATCAATTGATAGAATTCATCCATTTTGGACAGAAACAAAGTCACGTCTGTTTCCAAAAGTTTTTGCAAATATTCAACACCCATTGGAGCATCACAATAATCCATTATATATTGATTGTCTTCTAACGAAGCATTTATCACACTGATACCATGTTTCTTTAATTCCTGACCATTATCATATAATGCTTGAAGTTTATCAATACCTGATTCATACAACGCTCTTTTAATAACCTTGCCATCAGACTGAATGATTGTTGCAAGCGCATTTTCCTCTCCACGATCCATTGAAAGAGTTACTGAATCAATTTTTGTTTCAATTGATTCTATAGAACATTCATATAAGAATGAATTAGCCAATTTGTGTAGCAACCCATTATTGACTGCGTCCTTCCATAAATACTCTTCCTGTATAAAAACATTCGATGGATTGTTATATCTCGGAAATAATCTTCCCGAAATATCTTCATTCGGATTAATTCCTTCCGCATATATTAACTGTGCTGAATTGGAATCTGGCAGTATAGCATAACTCTTTGTATTCTTAAAACCAGCTTCTTTGATAAAACCGAGAATTTCTGCTTTGCTATAGCATCTTCCCAACATCTTATTTCGCTGTTCATCTGTGATGCTTCTGTAGTACTCAATACCATCAAAACTGTGCCCTGTATAGGGATCAACATCGCCGCAATAATATTTTAAACCGATACGGTTATCAGCAACTAACAATAGTGTACCGCTTTGATTTAAAATATTTTTAATGCTTTTTAAAAAAGCTTCTGGTCTAACAGCTGTCTCAATCTTTCCTATAGCAACTATGTATCGATAATACCTGCTATGCTCTTTTTGAAAAGATTCGGAATATATATCTGCTGCCGTCAAAATTGTACAATTCAATCCCTTTTCAACCAAAAGATTACATACTGGATCAGTAGCTTCACCTAAATATAAGGTCTTTGAACCCTTCTCAAACGGATACCAATTCAATATTCCTTTTTGCATTTCAAATTCTAATTCTGTATTCATATTCTATACAATTAATCCTCCACTTGCTGGATTGGCAATTCTTTGACTCTATAATCCTGTTTCATTAACCATACAGTTAGCATTCTTTCGGCAATAAATCCTATTGCTCTACTACTATAATTATCATATTTTTCAATATTAAATAATTCACATGCCTTAGGCAAAATACTAAACAACCATTGGCAATATTTATCAAATATATCTATTGGCATTATAAACATATTACATGGAAAAAATGAATGCCCCGAAAAAACATGTTCAAAAGCTTTAGCATAATCCGGCTGAGTCTCTGTTATTATCTTCCTAACAATCTGCATCCCTTCTTTGTACGCACTTCTATCAATTGTATCAGCAAAACGTCCCTCTATGGTTTTACCATAATCTATATACGCACCAGAAACTATTAAATCATAAGATTTTAGGTATCTTTCAATTACAGCTGAGGGTAATATATGGCGTTCAACCATCGTAATATCGTCAGTTGTAAAGTATCGTCTATAATGACAAAAGCCTATGTAGTCACATTTTAAATCATTTTTCCAAGCCCAATATATACCTGTATTTTCGTTTATGTATGGGTTCAGCTCACTTATATTTTCTCCAACATTCTCTCTGTTTCCATCCTGAATATCTTCATTACATATACTACCCACATAAAGCTTTGAATAACAACTATCCTCAGTTTTTATCTCAAATTCCTTATGTGATATAACATGCATATGTATCTGTTTTGTTGCTTTTTTTTGTGGTTCCCACAAGCAGAACGTTCCACACATGTCATTTTCAACAACGTAAACTTGCCCCAAATCGTCTAGAGGAAAATTATTCCATTTATTCATGTAATCAGGATATTTAAACGACAATGGTAAATTAAATGCCACGTAACTATAATCAAAATATTGTTCTTTCAATAACCTAACGAAAGCAGATACTTCATATTTTTCATATGGATCTATGAATAACGCACATTCTGCATCCTGGTCATCACCATATAAATTGTTTTCGTAAAAAGAATACTTTAGTTTTTCTTTATTTGGCACCAACTTTAATTTAGGCCAATATATGTTTGGAGTTTTGTTGCCATATTTGATTGTAACATTATCAACATCAACAACACTTCTCACCCCCATAGCATATATATTTGAATTTATATAATCATAAATAGGATTATATACAGAATCTGGTAATACAAAAGGTAGCTTTGAACAATATTCTTTTGAAATACAATGATTTACATCTGAATAGTTTAAATAGCGATCATCATCCTCATCCATTATTAATAAATAATCAAACTCTATATTATTAATTAAATCTACAGGAATACCTTCATGCGAATGAATTTGAGCGTCCTTAGAATTATTCGTTTTTACTATCCCAACAATATGCGACCAATCAATTTGACCTTCGTGTTCACATAAATATTCTGTTGTACCCCAAATTAAGACATTAGACATTTTTTCTGCACCTTCTATCACAATACATAATACTTGTGAATATCCTTGTTTTGTAATAATTGTAATACTTCTGGTCTGAGCTTTTCTCCAACAGCTATAATATATCCGCATGACTCAAGCTCTATTGTTTCTGAAAATTCTCTAATTAAATGAGCGTTCTTTTCATGATTATGCTTTTGCCCATCGCTTACTACATACCCATCGAAAGGAATGTTACACTCATTTAGTAAATCTGTTACCTGATCCGCCACTTTGCCCGCACCATATATATATATATATTTACATTGATTGACAAAATGGTTTAAATTTACTTTATATAAATTTATATATTTTTCGGTATAGGACTCTTCAACTATGGTCCTTGGCGAGAGAGGACGCTTTCTAAGCATGGCTGCATATCGTTGATTCTCTATAATTAGAGACAAATAGCCACATTTTTTAATAAAAAATGGAAGAACAAATTGAAGAGCCTCTTCCCAATCATTATCATTATCATTATCTGAAACAGCTTCACAACAATATCTTTCGCATAACTTTTTTAGTAATTTTGTTCTAATCCAGAATGAATGCGATAAAAATCGTCCACCCACGTTGTCAATTAATACTTCTGGAGCATCCAGTAAATCTGCTAAATAGTCAATGTGTTTATGTACCTTTACCCAGTCATATTGAGTTGCATTACCCATTATAAACTCATCTCTATTTGGAAATAAAATACCATATTGTGAGTTATTATCTAAAAAATCAACTATTTGCTCAATATACGCCTTATTTAACAAAAGATTATCCCAAATATTATTCTGTGCTATTTCTTCGTTAAACTGTTGTTGCTTTAATTCAAGTATTCTCCGATTAGATATAAATAATGTATATTTCGAATCATAATTATTATAGTTATTATTGGTAAATAAATAATTGAAAATATTATCTCGCTTTGATGCTACAATAGCTTTTAATTTAGAATATTTTTTTTCTATATACTTCTTCAAATTTGAATCCAATATAACAACATCAACTGTTGCCTCTCCAGAAATAGATGCGACTTTATCCAAATACATTTTTGCATCATTGCCCTCATCGATTACCGCTATTATATGAACCATCGCCAGTCTAGATTTTTTCAATACTCTATTCCTAATAGGAAAAATTTTATGCAAATGATATCCACGATTAATTTGAGCTAAAGTGTAATTTCTAATCGCGTTTTCCCATATCATTGACACATCATAATTTGAATGTTTTTCCACATATTCCATCATTTTAGAAATATCATCACTTAGCTGTAAGTCTTCTACAAATCGCTTTTTTTTCATTATTGGACAATGCAACCGCTCAGTCGCATAAAAGCTTCGCCAATTAACACAATCATAGGATACATCTGTATTGGAATTATCCTCAATTTCATTAACATAAGTAGAGAATGTATATCCTAGTTTCGGGAAAATTGTTGAAATAGCCATTTCAAAAAAATCCCTTGCCTCATCATAATTAGACGGGTATTTTAAATTTTTCCAGTACTCTTTAAATTTGTCATCATGTAATATATTATGTCTAAAGGTTAAAAAATAGGATTGAACATGGGTAGGGAATCTTTCAGTAGCATCATGGCGTGTAAAACCCCAAAAATCACATTTATTCCTATCCATTTTCTCAAAAACTGGTTCAAATCCCCAAAAAGGTCCATAAAAAGTATCATTGCAAATAATAAGCTCATCATACTTTAATACGTTATCCCATCCTATATACTCACATAAGGTATCTTTATATGCCCCCGAATCATACCCCTTGTTATTACGAATATATATATCTTTAGTAATCAATTCAATTTTTTCTTGTTCCTGTTTATTATACTCACCAATAGCCACAACAACCAACTTGTCAGAAACTTTCTTTAGTTCCTGCGCTATATAAAGTGCATACCTATCTATTATGTTTTCTTTATCATAAATGGCAAAAACCGCTAATCTTTTCATATAATGTTCTCTTTCTAAAAAATAATTTCCGAATATAAAACTTTATTTGGAACCTCATTAAGCATTCCTCTTACTTGCTCATAATTAGATTGATTCAATGCGATTATAAGAATATCATCTTCAACTATTTTTACATCACTAAAATGATAACAATTTATTCCGTCGACTTTTTGCGACATCTCTTGTCCATCTGAAACTAAAAAAGCAGACACTTCAAAACCATAGTCTATCAACTGGCTCGCTGTTCTTTTACCAATTTTACCGCTTCCATAAATATACAACTTACCTTTCGGTATAGAAAGAACCGTTTTTCTCTTAGCCGCAGATATGCCTATATAAGCATTATCTATAGCTTCTCTATAAACATCTCGTTCCCTTTGCAATCTATCGGCTCTTCTAGCCTGATTATCTCGCTCTGCCCACATTTTATTTAATTTTATGTTTTTATCTGCCATGATTTTTTGCATACTGTTAAGTTCCATGCTAGCATAATCTGAATGCTCCATTATTCCAGAAAAATACCCCTGCGATTGAGCAACGTAAATATATATACGTTCAATAGCATGACTTATAGAGCCATCGTTCGGAAGTGGCTCTTCAGGAAAATCTTTATATTCTAATTTACGATTAATTAATGGTAGAATCGCATCTGTTTTTGCCCAAAAAGTATTGGAAAAAGCAAAAGGTGGCTTTCTCTCATCAATATTAGCAGTTATGCCTAAATCTTGGGCTAATTCTAGAGTTGGCTCATAACAAATCGTCCATTCATATCCCAGCAATCCTTTGTAATCAAAAAATATAGGGAATGGTGGACTCAAAAAACCTAACCGCCTATTTGTTGAAAGAGTGTACAATATATTATTTATATACATATCATTTTTTAATGTATTTTCCCAAACATTGTAATGATAATAATCACCATTCAATATGTTTCCCTTTTGACCAGAAGTTTTTTTATCATGAACATAACACACATACTCGTATTTCTTAAGTATTGGTGCATCCTCTACCCATAAAGCACTTATATCTCTCCCGTGGTTTTTTATCAAACGCAAATTCCATGATTTCTTTATTCTTTTCGACATAATCTCGTAGGATGCAGGGTTGCTAGTCGTTATATATACATGGACACCATCAGGAATTATATTTAAATATTCAAAACAATTATCTATTCTATCCTCATAATAAATATGTGCAAATATGGCTGTTTTACTATAAATAGCCTCATCAAACTCTTTATAAACAGGAAATCTATGAGGAATAATATAATTTAAATTCAAATTACGCTTGCTGTCTAATGGATTAACTGTTAGTGCAACATCTTCAAGCATTAAATCTATATCATATTTTGTATTATCTTTAATGTAGTCTATAGCTCGATTTAAATCATCATTCAAATTGTTATCTGCTTCAAAACGCCTTTTAAATAAAAAAGGACACACCGTATCTGACAAAAGCTCATAACTTTTGTTCTTTACGTAATCATAACCGGCATCTATAACAAAATCTTCAAAATTGTCTTTATTAATTAAACCACTAACTGTATATCCTCTTTCTTGTAGAATCTCTAGCGGATTGTTATCATCAGTCTCTATAAATCGCCGCTTTCCATGAATAATAAATTTATCAAAATTTTCCTTTATATCAGAGTCGATTAATACACGATAGCTCAGACTAAAACATTCAACACTTATGCTTTGGTAAAACTGTTTGTTAATTCCTTCAGAATAAGGCGGCTGCAAAATCAACCCCACTATATCTTCTCCATGACTATCAAAAGCTTCTAGCATAGGTGTTAATTCTTTGACTGGACCGTATATATCTGTACTAACAAATAAAACTCTTTCAGCAGTCATTTCTTCTAGTTTTCTGCGTAACAAATCAAAATCAATTTCTTGATTTGTTTGTTCAATAACAATTAAACCTTCCTTCTCTTCAAATGAACTCTTTAAAAATGTATAATTCCTACTCGCTCTGTCAACTGTCCCATATAAAACGACAACTGTACCATTCATAAAACCTAATAACTCCTTAACAATTTCACACTTAAAAATAACACAAGAGAAAAGCCTTCTTTAAAGCTTTTCTCTTGGTATTTTAACATATTGCATTATATTATGGTATAGATACAAATTATCCAACATATATATCTTAACAATAATTAAATATAACCCATAAGTAATAGAAACGATAATAATTTGTATCATTATTGTTCCCAAAAATCCTCATCGGTCATGGACTCCACTATCGAATTAAATATGCGTTCACAATCCGCTATTACCAAATTATTAAAATCATATTCCTTTATTAGCGTATGAAAGAAACAATATAATCTTTCCAAACGTTCCATCCCATGAAAGTTAGATATTATTTCTTCATCTTTCTTATATCTTTTATAATCTAAAAATGAAATTACTCGAGCAGGCGAAACACCATCCCTTACCAAAAATTCTTTCAAAAGTAAAGCCTTCTTTATATCATCACATAAAAAAAAACTGGACTCATACCTATTTAACAACTTTTCTATATCAACAAAAAAATATTTATCTTTCAAAATAATCGTTTGTTTTTCCTTTATTGCATGTTTATTTATAGTCTTTAAATCAGCAATTACTCTCATTCTTCCACCATAATTCATTACTCCACAATAACGCAGAATTAATCTTCTTTCTAAAAATAAAAGACAAATAGTTCGTTGATATCTCGTCACTATTTCTTTTGATGATTTCATTCATAATATAATAGAAATGTTTAAATTCCCCCAAATTTTTAAAAGGTATATCACCCCAAACACCATACTTTTTATTTAACTCTTCCACTTGATGTTCAGTAATATCTATACCATTTAAATCAAAAGCTAACTTTCTTATTTTATTATATGTGCATTCCTTCTCAACTATATTCTTCCTTGCAACTTTAGAAGTTTCTGAATCACTAAAAATTCTGTGATAAAACAGACACTCATCAATGTTTGAAGCCTTACAATTCACTAAACATCTGACCCAAAAATGATAATCCTCTAATCCAAACATACCATCCTCATATCGAATGCCATATTCATCAATCATTCTCTTTCTAAATAATACCTCACAATTACAAAATGGATTCTCCATTAGTGACTGAGCTCTGATTTCATCCGGTGAGAATAATACATTTGTTGGTTCAGAAATAACTACGCCCTTTTCATCTATCCATTGAACTTTTGATCCAACAATATCAACATCCTGATGCGCTTCCAAATAATCAACTTGCCTCTCGAGCTTAGTGCTAAAATATATATCGTCATCATCCAAAAGAGCTATATATTCGCCGTTAGAAAGCTCTATCCCGCGATTCCTAGTATAAGCTATCCCGCGATTAGTATCGTTTTTGTATTTTCGCACCCTTGAATCGTTAATACTCTCTATGATTGACCAAGTGGAATCATTTGAACAATCATCAATAATTATAAGTTCCCAATCAGTATATGTCTGGTTAAGTACAGATTTTACACTTTCATAAATATACTTTTCGCAGTTATACGCTGGCATTATTATGCTTACCATTATTGCTCCTTGTAAATCTACACAAAATATCTTCTAGGTTTCTTCCAAACTATTTTTTTCTCCACTCCATCTCCGTACATAGCAACTAAAGTTTTCGTTATTTGTTCTACCATATCTTCATTTGATACTGCAATCACTACATTATCAAAGTTCAGATTTCCCGCCTCATTTTTTGATAATACTAATCCATCATCATGTTTCTTGCTATCAATCCATGCAACACACTCACAGTAATCAGAGTTTTTAATCTGTTGATAATATGCTTTTCCTACTTGTCCTGCGCCCCACAGTACTATATTACTACCTTTTTCTATCAATTCAAACGGAAATTGCCACATCTTTTTTCCCGTTCCCTCTGATACTGAAGATGATGTCACAATATCGTTACTGTTTGGGAATACATTCCTAATACCATAAAAAAGTCTATTCTCTATAAAAATACAAAGATTTTTTTCTACTATTTTTCGAGTCGTATTATTTTCTATATTAACATGCTCTTTCAAAAAATAATATAAGCGTTCCCAATTTGCCAGATAATCTAAATATTGTTTGTTTAAAACTGAGTCACCTCTCTTTATATAGTGATAAAATGACCCACCAGTCACTGAAACCACCGACGCCTCAGTTAATAAAGGATACATGCAAGCAGCATCTTCACCACAATGAATATCCTCGGGCACCATTAACTGATACTTTTTATACAACGATAACTCTATCAACTTGCCACATATACCATGCATTATACCAATTCCCGCATCATCAACAAAGAACTGCTTGTATAAGTTATTCGATTTATCCGACATATTGTACTTTCCAATAGGAACCGAACTCTTCATCAAGCACTTTGTTCCATCGCTCTCATTCTCAACAATCATATTGGAAAATACGACATCTGAACCTTCTTCGATGGCTTTTCTGTACAGGAATTCAACCATTCCTTCATCTATATAATCATCTGAATCTATGCATAAAGCGTATTTCCCTTTAGCAATGTCTACTCCAGCCTTTCTAGCTGATACTAAACCTCCATTATTTTTGTGGACACAAGAAATATTATCATATTTATCTGCATATTCATCACACAAAATTGACGATTTGTCTGTAGAACCATCGTCAACTAATATTATTTCTATATTTTTGTACGTTTGATTTAATATACTCTCTACACATTTTTTCAAGTATTTTTCTACGTTATAAACCGGAACAATAATCGAAACCAAATCGCCATTTTGATTATCAACTACTGTCAAAGGTATTTTTTTACCTTGCATATATTCTTTATATGCTTCATGCCGCTCTATTGACTCATCATGAGCTTTCCCTTTCACCCATGTAGCATCATAATGATGAATGGAATATGTATTTTCGTCCTGCCAATTTATTCCAGTATAAAAACTTTTAGGACTGAAGTAATTAGCTGGAAAAACCTCTATGTCTTTTAGCTTTTGATACATACCATTACATTCCAAGCCCAACTTTTTCAATACAGCAGTTTGATAAGACGGACTTGCTATCATATTTAATGTTCCGTCTGGATTAACAAATGATTCTTTTTCATATATTTCCATCATTTTTTTTATTGCATTATTATATTTTTTTGCACCAAAACCTGATCCTGCATTTACATAATATCTACTCTCAAAGCCTATAAACGCATCACAATCTAACAAATCATCAAATGATTTGACTATTTCCACATCCGTGTCTAAATAAATACCACCATTATTATATATAATATCCAAGCGCGCATAGTCTGGAACAAATCCCCATTTTTTATTTTCATACGCCTCTTTCATATATTTTATTTTAGTTATATCATAATTGCTTTCATTCCATTCAATAATCTCATAGTCTGGACAAAAACGTTTCCAACTTTCGATGCATTGAATGTATTTTTCTGGCATGGGATTTCCCCCAACCCAAAAATAATGAATCTTTTTTGGAATTTGCCTCTTTTTTTGCTCTGCATCTAGACTTATGCTATGAACCATTCTTTCTTCATTATATTGCATAAAATACTCTATATACATCACTTCTATTGAAATTTCTGTATTATATCTTATTTGATCATATATTAAATCATTTTCATCGCATACATATATAACCTTTTCACAATTTGAAAAAGCTTTTTTATAATCAACCACTGTATATTTATCACCAAATATATCTACATCTTTATCCCATAATGCAATATCTGCACTCACAATAGTAATATTACTAAAACGGCTGCTAGATTTAACTACAAATTTTTCCAAACAATCATAGTCATAAGAAATGATTATCTTATTCTCGCTTTGCTTATCAACTAATTCTTCAAAACTATATAAACTTAATTTCATATAATAAATCCTTTCACATACTTATAAAAATATTGCAAGTAAATCTTTGGTGGCTAATTTTATAATCCTAGAATCATCCACTCCACGCTCATTTAATCTCTCTTTAACATTTAAACATGCATTATCATCCACCATAGTGATAATAACATAATCGCAAGCTTCTAATAAATCCTTATCCAAGTCTTTTATTACATAATCATCATATTTTTCTCCAAATTTACCTATATCAATAATTCCAACCAAATCAATTTCTTTAAATTCTAAATGCAACCACTTATATAAAGCAATTCCCCTTTGTCCAAAGCCATATATTGCAATCTTTTTTCCCTTTAGAGTTTCCATCATTAAAGGATAATAATTTAATACAGCCGTATTTATATTTTCGAATTTCATATAACTTGGAAGACTGCGCACTATATCATAATAAAATCTCTTTTGATATTCGGGAACCAATTTTTCATGTCCAAAATTTATTAAAGTACTTATCACTTTATCGTATACTAATTCTCTTTCGGACAAATAGTGTTCAACAAACGAATGTGAAATCGAATTTTCATTTTGTAAATAGTGATAGTAGCAATTATGGCTTACATATATAGATTCAGCAAGCATTAAATAACAAAATACAAACAAAAAATCTTCTTCGATTGAAATCCCCATGTTGGACATTTCCATTGCCCTAAGCGCTTTATCTCTTTTGAAGATTTTACAAGCTTTATTGTTAAGTAAACCTTTAGTCCGTTCGTGTTTGTAAATAAAAAAATTATTTAGAATGTATTCATATCCCTCTTTAGCAAAATATGCACCTTCTTCAATAGCATCACAAACCTTACGCTTAGTAGTTCCAGCCATATTTTCTGCGATATATCCAGAAGTAATCATGTCTACATCGCCAAACATGCCAAGCATATCGGCAATCATATTATTTTCAATCCAATCATCAGCATCTACAAATAAGACATAATCTCCCGTCGCTTTTTTTAGCCCATTATATTGTGCAGATTGTTGCCCCTGATTATCTTGATAAAAATAATAAATATTTTTATATTCTTTAGCATATGATAAACATATCTTTTCTGAATTATCAATTGAGCCATCATTTACTAGAATTATCTCAATATTCTCATATGTTTGATTCACCAAGCTGTCTAAACACTTATTTAAATATTTTTCTGTATTGTATACTGTTATAATTACACTAACTTTTTTCATAAATATTTCCACATCACATCAATTTCTTACTTGTATGATTATTTAATAAAATATAATATATACACCAAAATACTTACTTGGTCTACTCTAATAAACCTTTATTCATATCTTTGCAACTCACAAATGATATTGTTAACGCTCCCCTTTTTTATTAAACATCCTTGCCTTTTTGATATCTCACGTCTATAGTTGAAATCATCACCTAACTCAATTGCACGTAAAATTAGTTTTTCAATCATTAAACAGCGTTCTTTTTTTCGTATATCCCCAATGTAGTCCATAATTCCCTTTTCGCAAAAAGTTTTTGCCATTAATATTTGATTATCTGCCACTACATATGTAATTGTTGGAGTTTGCGTAGCACATAATTCGTATAATGTGCTTCCGGCAGCACTTATAGCTAAATCGCAACTAAGCATCAAATCGACCATATTTTTAACATTATAGTGTGTCTGTATACTATCACACTTATGAGCTATTTCTTCAATTTTAACCTTATCTCTATTCTTCGCTCCAATCAAAATGTGAAATATATACTCTCTCAACTCTTGCTTAGATGATTCCGAGACGACTCTAGCTATTTCCAATGCAACATGCTCGGTATCCGCACCGCCAGTAGAAACTAAAATATTTTTATTATTGTTAAATACTCTCGGCGGTATATTTGCAAATTCTTCTCTCAAAGGAAGATAATACAACCCTAACAACATTTTAGGGAAATCACTTGAATCTTCGGAAATTCCCTCGTCAAGATATAATTTGATGTACCGTTTTTCCATGTCAGGTCCAAAAATATTATAATTAATCAAATAATCACATGGGTATGCAAATAACATTATATCATCTAAATATACTAATTTACCTCCATATTTGTGGCAACAATTCAAAATTTCACTAAGGTATTTTTTTGTCACATAATATGAGTCCACAAATATATACTTGGGCTTAAATTTATCTATTTCCTTCTTGAAAAAAACAAGTTCAGACTCCATATCCATAAAATCTGATTCAATAACTATATTTTTAATGTGATTTTCAGTTATTCGAGTCGAAAAATCGGCACTAGCTGTATAAAAAATAATCTGTTCTTTGGTTTTTAAAGCTTCGCATGCAATGCTCAAGCATCGCATCACGTGTCCAGCACCAATTTTACTATTACCATCTGCACGAAAAAATATCAATTCTAATCTCCTAAACCAAGTATCTTAATCTTTTCAAGAAACTCTGATACTGTCATGTCATAAGTATCTATAATATTTTTGATTTTTACACCATCTTTTACTGAATGATAGGACCCTTTACCTTCTGCCACCTTTTTCATCGTATCCCAATAATCAACATATTTAAAAGCCTTTTTAAACATAGCTTTCGCCATTAAATCCAACCTATCATAACTAGTTTTCAAAGTCTCATTTGGAAAATCTTCTACAATTTCCTGAACGATTATTTGCCCTTTATCTAACCCAGAATCCATATAATGTAATGTAACACCACGCGGTGTGCCATCAACAATACTCCATATGTTAGGATCAGCCCCCCTATTCCACGGCAAAAGAGAGTTGTGAAGGTTTACCACATTATAATTTAATGCCTGAATCAAATCTTCCGAAAGAATATATCTATATGTATAACTTACAGTCAAATCGAAACGATTATTACTACACCACTCAAAATTTAATCTGTCAGATTTTAAAATTATGTCATGTCCTTGTCTCTTTAACCATTCAAACAAGTCAATTGCGCATTCGTTATTATATAAGCATAATATTTTCATATATCCTCTTTACCCATCATTCGATTTAATCACTCTATTTTAGAGCCAAGAATTGGTTCCCCTCGATTTATATCCATTATAGCTTTCTTTCCTATAATCGAATTATAAAATTTGGGTTTCATACCATAACCAGGTCTAATCACTTTTATTTTATCTTCTGTAATAAGTTCGCCTTTTTTTATATTATCAATAGCAAAAATACTCCGTCGAAATATGGTAGAATTCTTCTCGCCAAGGGTTAATTCATAATTAGGTCCTTGTGCTATTATTTTTGCAGCATGAACATCTTTAACCATTTGAGCAAAGTCATTCATCTCCATGCTAAACTTGCTATCAGCACTATCAACGCCTTCTAGCATGACATGCTTTTCAATCACACATGCACCTAGCGCGACTCCTACAACAGCCCCCAGACTTCCAGCACTATGATCAGATAATCCAACCGGCAGATTGAATCGCTTTGACATGTCAGGAATATTTTGCAAATGCATATCCTCCCATGGGGCTGGATATTCACTGCAACACTTCAACAGAACTATTTTATTATTTTTAACTCTTCTGCAAGCTTCGATGGCATCTTGTATTTCTTCTAATGAAGCCATGCCAGTAGACATTATCATTGGTTTATTTTTTGATGCAGTATATTCTATTAATGGAATGTCAACCAATTCAAAACTAGCTATTTTATATGCTTCAACTCCTAATGTCTCCAAAAAATCAACGCCATCTTTATCAAAAGGCGTTGACAAAAAATCGATGCCACATTTTCGACACTCATCTTTTATAGCTTGATGCCATTCATAAGGTGTTCCAGCCTCTTTATATAAGTCATATAGTTTATATCCATTCCAAAGGCCATCTTTTATTTTGAAATAATCATTATCACAATCTATAGTAAGCGAATCAGCCGTATACGTCTGTATTTTCAAACAATCCGCACCAGCTTGAGCTGCCTCACGTACTATTCTTAGCGCATTATCCAGAACCCCGCCATGATTGGCACTCATTTCAGCAATTATGTATGTTCTATTTTGTTTAATATACTCATGTAAACGAAACATAAATACCTCTTCTATTGGTTTATCATTCGATACTTTAGTTCTGCCATCTGCCAATCTGTTTCTGTATCTATATCTTGAACCTCAATATCGCCCATAATATAAGGTATACATTTAGTACCAATTAATGAATTATTTAAAATCAATGAATCTGTTTTTGAAAAATAAAATTGGCCGGCATCATGATATAACTTCTCTAAATCCTGAGATCTGCTCTTTTCAAACTCCGGCCATTTATACCTTAAGCTATCGTTTTCAATACAAAATCCTCGTAGGGGAGGATAAGAAAACTCAACAACCGGAATTAAACTATCCGCCTTATTTACTTTAAACTTATTATAAGCCTCTCTTAGCTTATTACTTGTAATAAATGGAGCTGTAGGATATATGCAGCACACTTCATCAAAATATTTTCCATTCATTTTATATGAATTAAGTACTTCTAATAATACCTCCACCGTCGTAGCAAAATCATTTGATGTCTTTTCACTTCGCATAAATGGTACCTTTGCCTTATAACTACGAGCTATTTCAGCTATTTCAACATCATCTGTAGACACCATCACTTCATCAAATACGCCACTATCAATTGCCGATTCAATGCTATAGGCAATAATTGGCTTACCACAAAATTCCTTTATATTTTTACGTGGAATCCTTTTTGAACCACCTCTAGCGGTTATAATTGCCACACAACTCATTTTCTATAATTCTCCACAACTTTTTTTACTGCCGCAATCACATCATGCACATCTCTATCCGTCATTTTAGGATACAAAGGTATGCTCATAATTCCCTCGTATATCTTCTCGGCGTTTGGGCATAACCCCTTCTCGTATCCCATATGCTGATAATAAGGAAACCAATATACGGGAACATAGTGAATCTGAGGTTGAACATTCTCTGCAGATAAAGCATCAAAAAATTCTCGCCTAGAGCAATTCAATTTATCCAAATCAAGTCTTATAATATAAAGATGTCTACAGGTATCAGACTCTGGTATTTCCTTTTGAATTATTATTTCAGGAATATCTGAGAACGCTTCATCATATTTATTTACAATTTCATTTCTTCTTGCTTTAAATAAATCTAATTTCTTCATCTGACTAATTAACAGCGCCGCTTGGAAATCAGTCATCCTATAATTGAATCCTAAAGATATTTGTTCATAATACCACGGACCCTCATGCGGCCCATCTTCCATCATATCCTTATCATGCGTTATTCCATGTGTGTGAGCTAATACTAATCTTTTATACAAATTATCATCGTTTGTAAGAATTGCCCCACCCTCACCTGCTGTGATTGTTTTCACCGGATGGAAAGAAAAACAAGTCATATCAGCAAGACTACCAACTGGTTTTCCATTATATTTTGTCCCAATTGAATGAGCTCCATCTTCAATAAAAATCAGATTATATTTGTCGCATATTTTTCTTATTTCTTTGATATTTACCGCTTGCCCAGTATAATCAACTGCTATTATAGCCTTAGTTTTTTCTGTAATATTCGCCTCAATACTCTTTGGATCAATATTATAAGTTTCAATATCGATATCCGCAAATACCGGTTTTGCGCCACAATAAAGTATACAATTAGCAGAAGCCGCAAACGTCAAGGGTGTCGTTATAACCTCATCTCTAGGTCCGATTCCTGCGGCTATGCATGCACAATGTAATGCAGCTGTACCATTAGATACTACAACAGCATGTTTTGCCGTAGTGTATTCAACAAGTTCACTTTCAATTTCGTCAACTTTAGGTCCACACGTAATAAACGGCCCTGTCAAAGTGTCTACAACTGTATTTATATCATCATCATCAATCCACTGGCATCCATAATAGATTTTTTCTTTACGTACGGGATATCCTCCATTTATAGCTAATCGATTCATACTACCTCACACTCTTCCTTAAAATATCCTAAATATAGTATTTCAAACACTAATAGACCTATTAAAATAATCCACATACTCATCTGCTACTTTTTCCATTGTGAACTCTTTTGCATATTCTATTATCTCATTTTCGTTCCAATCCTTGTAAAACCAGCGCTCTATACCTTCGGCCAATTGCTCATCACTATGTCCGTGTATCAATTCAACCGCAGTTTCACTATTAACATCAACTGCAGTTTCATTATCTTCAAACATGATTATAGGTTTTCCAAAATTAAGCATCTCTAGAACAACTAAACTTAATCCTTCACATAAACTCGCTGAAATCAAACCGTCCGCATATTGATATATGATTGCCATTTCACTCTGTTTAATCGTCCCCAAATAAATAATGCTGTCATCAAGCTTATTTTCGGCAATTCGTTGTCTAAGTTCGTTTGCCATAGGATTATTCTTTGAATCCTTTCCACAAAGCACAATGCATAATTCGTTTTTTACTTCATCACTTAATAGCTTATAGGCGTCAACCAACTGTAGTTGATTCTTTCTTGGATGTATAGTCCCCACACATAACAATATTCTTTTTTTATTTGCTTTAAGTTTTTTTAAAATCTGATTATCTACATTATTTGCATTAAGCTTATTAATATCAACTGCATTTCTAATAGTTTTTATATTACACGCCTTAATATTTCCATGTTCTTTTAGTATTCTCAATCGCATCCCATCGCTTACTGTTATAATATTGATGTCATCCATACTAAAAATATTATTTTCAAATCTTCTTAATGCACTATCACCTTCATAATAGTTCTGCTCGCCTTCATATAAATGACTTACATAGGCAAAAGGAATATTTTTTTTCTTACATTCACAAATACAATCAAGAGAAAAATCCAACCCTCCATGAATCAAAACAAAATCCGGTTTCAACTCTTGTAATACATCTATAAATGCTTTTTTTATTTTTTCAAGCCAAATATCAATCGTTATTTCATCGCGTGATGAAATTTCACCTAAATACTTGTCATTTGCTAACACGTGAACATTGCCATAGTCAAATGCCTGGTTCTTTTGCGAACCTGAAAACACATATGAATCTACTTTCTCACCTATTGAATTACAGATATTATATACCATAACTGAGCCGCCATTGGGTGCAACTACCGTTTTATTATCGGAAACTGTAAATATATTCCATATAGTTGATAATACTCTCATTAATCACTTAACCTCCTGCTTATCTTTGCGATAAAATATTCCTGCATCCCAATTATCTAATTCATTAAAGAGTGTCGGCATATATTCTTCAATCCTATTTTGTTTTTCCTCTGTCCATTCATCCATATATGCTTGATATTGCCATGGCCCAAAATTTAGTCCATGACTCTTTAGTATTAACCTTCCCCATTCAAGTTTTATATTGTCAAAAAATATGTTTGAATTAATATATACTTTATCTAAATAATAGTAATAGAATGTTGCATAAAATTTGTATATTTCTTCTATATTGTTTTTGGGTTGTAAAACATCCATTTTTTCAATTATCTCATCAAACTCTACCTCAGACTTTGGATTCCATGCAAAATCAAATGTTTCTCCAACATTATGACCTGCATTTATAACTTCAATACCTATTAATGGATATTCCTGAGCTATAGTACCATTAACGGTTAAAGCCCAAGAAACCCCTTCTTCTTTAAGCTGCTTAGGCGATACATCCTTATCAATCTTTACAATATTAGAATACTTTTCTAAATATTGTTCTATAATCATGTGATCTCTCTTTGAAGCACTTGGATGAATTTTTAAATACCACTCTACATCGGTCCTTCTTTCCGACAATTCTCCAATATGATTTAGCCAAGAAAGGTAATTATTATCAAATAAATATTCTCCACATTTATACGAATCCTCTTCAAAAATATGCGGACAAATTAAAACTTTCAATTTGTTGGTTTTTTTTATCCCACTTTCTTTTTCTTTCAAAGAATATATATTCTTGTCCTCTGAAAATTGTAATTTTTCTATTTTACCATTTATTCTTTCATCAAGACTTTTCTTAGCCCACTCAATACCCTTATTCTGCTCTTCATCAGTTAATTGATTCCAAAAATCCTTCAAATAAAACAACTCAGATGCTCGATAATAATTAAAGAAAGTTTTTTGAAAATATTCATATATAGTATACGCATCAATCCCAAATGTTATTGCGATATCCCTAATGTAACTATCCCAACATACTCCATCGGCCAACAATACTACTTTAATATTATTGCATTTAATATAGTCATACCAAAAAACAAATGTTTCAACTGCATCATTTAGAAAAGATTTATTCTTAACATCTGTTGCCTCAAAAGAAGGCATAAAATGCCTCAACATATGGCGAACTATTGTAGTACCTATTTTAATATCATATATTTCGATGGAATCCCAGTCTTTCCACGTATGAATTCTTTGCCATATCTCTTCCACCAAATCTTTTGCCCGTTTTTTTTGTTCAACTGACAACCGATTGTCTATAACATTTTGAATATTTATAGATTCGTATACTCCATATACAACATCTGATACATTTTCTATACCTCCACCAAATCTAAAATAAGCTTCAATAGACGCATTGTACTTCTGTGCAAAGTAATTTGCACAGAAAGCTGTATGTATCATCATATACGATGAGTGTTTGTTATCATATGGAACTAAAACTTTAGCATCGCTAACAATCTTTTTACTTTCCCATATCTTCTTGTTAAACGCAACAAATCGTTCTATAGTCTCATTACTATGAAAGACATTTTGATCATCCCATACTATGCAATCTAAATCAAATTTTTGAATTTGTTTTATTATTTCATTAGCATATTTATATGTTGCGATAACAATAGGCTTATTATCTCCACTTTCAACATAAAAATTTAAACTTTTTATTTCCTTGCCTATAAAATGGTTTCCACTTCTATTATTATCAATAAAATAAGCAATGTTAATTTTTGTTTCTTTAATGGCATCAATCAATTGTTCAGCTTCAATCCCTGTTCCAAACACACATATTTCATCACCTATTTCGTTAATTGTTTTAGCATCTACATACTTAATACTATTCATATTTTCTTCTCTCAAACCTCACTACATCTAATATGCCATTATATAAAATCTAGCAAATCTATTCGAATCACCATATTACCAGAGAACGTTTTGTTGCTCTTACTGATTAAATATAATTTCACCAAACTTCAAATTTGACTTTATATAATATAAAACAAACAATTCCAACCCATTTATTGAATTTAGTGTTATATTTTTTAAATTGCTGCTTTTGAATTATACCATATATTACTAGTTAATTCGAATGCCATTTAATTCCATAATAATATTAAAATTTTGTATAAATTGAATTTTTCGAGAGATACCCTCATGAAAGTTCTTTTAGATATGAAAAAGGTCTACTTCTTTCTTGCATAAATATTACAAAAGTCATACTAATACATGCTCTCGATTATAAATATGACAAACTTTAATATACAATTAATCCTTTGTTTTGAAATAATTATTAATTATTTAACATTTTCTTACAAATAGTAAATGGCCTTTAGAAAATAACATTATATGTACTGTATATGTTTTTGGGCCAATTATATGTCTATGTTCTATATAAATAACTATGCAAAATTTAAATGTTTGCACTATATTCAGTTATCAAAATAAACGCCGTCCGATTTTGAAAACAAAAAATTCTTCCATTTTATATTTAGTTAAATTACACTTCTACTTACAACGCTAATCAATTAAATAAAGATTGTCACCTTTTTCAAAAGAAGTTTTAAACATTAACACTATAAGACTTGCCACAATAAAACGAAATTAAAATTTGCCTTATGTTTCAAAACCTCCTAGCGACTGTAACGAATGTCTATAAAATGATTCATGTTTAATGTATCAAAATTTTTATAAAACACCTATCACTCAAAATGAATCCATATATCTTTATGCCAAGAGTATTTCCATACTTTACACTTCAAATGCGTCTATGACATATATATACTATAAAATCACACTTCTATAAAATAAAAACGCCACCATTTAAATCTCGTTTATATAGCCACTTCGAACTACTTCCGATATTAAAATCTACCTTACCACAAATATATTGAATTTAAAAAATATAGACCTTCAACTAAAAGCCAAATACCTAACAAAAATAATACATTCACAACATTACCATATATTGACTAGTGCATTCATTCACTTCCAACGGTAAAAATTATCGATTTATTATTAAAATAATATGAAACAGCTGTATTGACCCAATTCTCTGAATCATCTGTCAAGCCAATACTTTTCAAATAACCAAGCGTATCATAAGATGGAACATTTAAAATCACATCATTTCCCTCATTATTCTTTAGCGTTTCAATTATATATTTGTTAGCACTCTCATATGATTGCAAAGACTCTTTATAGAATAAATCATTCCAAATTTTAAAAGGTTTAATAACATTCCAACAATCTTCTGAAATAATATTTGTAAAAGCTATCAGCACCAAGCCGGAAATGATTGCTACAAATTCTTTTTTGTATAAAAAAACCTCATCCACTTTCTTTGACAACCATCCCGTTAAATTCAGTGCAGATATAATTATAAATATTGTCATAGATACTTTTCTAACAAAAATGCATCTTAACGGTATTGTATTGGATGCATAGCCTAAATAAACCGGAAAATCTATAATTATAGATCCAACAAATAGTAATCCAATCATTACAAATGGATTTACAAATTTAATATTAGTGTCTTTTAGATTATTAAATAACAATAAGCATATACAAAACAACAAAATAATTGTTCCATTTCCTACATATTCCCAAAAAGATTTAACCGTATTGGCAAAACTGTATCTAAATGAATCGGCAATAGGAAATTTTTCAGTCATAATACCATGTCTAACAAAATTTCCAGGAGCAAGACAATTAATCAGAGAACCAATCAAAGCCACAATAAAACAAATAATTATATTATCAGCTTTTTTTGAAATAAAACTTTTATAAATAGCTATTAGCATTAACGAGCCAGTAACAAACGCTGCTATATCCAACGCACCTCCAGCAGCACAAAAAGATAATCCTGCAACAACTATTAAATCTTTTTTTGACATATCTTTTTTTATAGCACAAGCTATTGTTAAGAGAGTAAGCGATGTTGGTATAGTATATACTGCTAAACCAGTATGCCAATAAAACACTTCGCTTACATCAAAATCGTACAAAATCATAAGACTAAACAAAGAAGCGACCACCAAAGACACTTTCATCCGTTTAGTATATGATACATCTATTATTTCAATTATTCTCCAAAACAAAAACAGGCTAGACATAAAAAAAATAAGAATATTTATAATGAATTCAATGCGTAGAGCATATACTCCGCCAAAATGAAATATGGCACCACCTAAAAATGCCAAAATATTACCAAAATATGTTCCTTGCCATCCCACAAAAGAGTTTATGCTCGCGTGAATAGCTTTCATAAAGAATAATTTATCAACATGCGCTATTGTGTTATTTAGATTCGAAAAATCGTCGGCTGAAGGCCCAGCATATGTGGCAACTATCAGATATGGAACAACAAGAAATAAAAAAAGCGCTATGCAAAAAAAATTTGAAGTTATATTTTTATTATCCATTTTATGATTTTTCATCACTCGTGTACTCCTCTTTAAATATTTATATGTACATAATATTTTTTGAATGGTATCAATGATATCTTTTAAACAATATCCTACTTGTATATGAAAAACTTTTAATTACTGCTTCGTAATATACAAAAAAAGATTGCTATAATTTGTTGAAACATACATTATTCGCCCTATTCATCCTCGTTTACTAATTTTACAAATTCATCAAAATCTCGAATATATTCGCCCTCGTTATATCGCGTACTAGCTAGACATAATAGTACAGAATCATCACTAAAATCATACATCTCCTTCCAAACCATACGCGGCAAATACACTCCTGTATGTGGTCTATTGAGGGAATAAACAGCTTCATTGCCCTTTCCATCGTTTACCTTTACTTTGCTAGTTCCTGCTACATTTATTAAAACAAATTCACTTTCCTTATTCGCGTGCTGCCCTCTAACAATATCATTTTTTGATCCAAAAATATAGAACAATCTTTTTATATCGAATGGGATATCTTCTTTTCCCTCAACAATAACAAGATGTCCTCGAGAATCGCCTTTTTGGGAAAACTCTAACATTTGCGCCAGATTAACCACATTCATAACTCGTTTCCTCCTCTACACAATATAAATAAGCCTCTGCGACTCTTAAATATAAAAAGTGCATCCTTAATTTTAATCATTCAATTTTTACTTTCCTACTTTTACACTGCCTCTGATTATATCACAACGCATAGCAACTTTGCAGTTATTATTTATAATCTTAGGCCTTTACACAAATTATTAACATCGCCATTATACAACACCAATAATTGTGAGTCTTATAAACTACCACAAACCATTTATTATTTCATTTATTTTTCTCGTGATTCTAATGACTGCAACAACCATCAATACAGTTGCTTCTACCATATTATATGCAATATCTTCATCTAGACAGACAAAATCCACCCTCGCCTATATGGCTTGGATGGATTTAATTTTACAAGTTATTTTTTAATTAAGCTTTGCAACGGCAGATTTAAACTCCTCTACAGTAAGATTAGCACGCTTAGCAGCTTCATTTATGTCTAATAAGCCATCGTTTACAAGACCTTGTAACGTGTTCATCATTTTAGCCTCGCCTTATGCTCTTCCTTCTGCAAGACCTTCTTCATATTTCTCTCTATCTCTTTGTAATAGTGTCATATACTCAGTCCTCCATTGCTCCTTTGCACGAGCATTAATAACCATATCATTTATACGTAGAGTTAAAATATCTGATGTGGCCTTACCTGCTACATAATCTAAAATCGCAACCTGTGCTTCAGCAAGTCCCTCTCGACTGCCATTTGCATTAACAAATACTTCGGTAGAGCCATCATTTAAATAAATATAATTATCTTCTAAACACAAGTTTTTAAAAGTATAAATACTTCTATTAACGTCAAACAAGTCGTCCAAACAGATAAATACACCAAAAGCTTTCTTCAGTTTTGAATAAGGCTCACCTCTGTTGATTAGATTTAAATCTATCATCCCCTGATAGTATCTTGCTCGCTTACCTAAATCAGAATTAACCGTTGTCTGCATCTCAGTATCGTAGACAGTTTTGCCATCTTCAAGATATACATCAAGTCTGATACCCTTTCCATCAGATATAATCTCGATGGTCTTTTGTTTTTCAGGATACTCAATTATTTAATGTTACATGCTTTACATTCTTCAACACTCAGCCCATCCAAATATAACTGGCACCATATCTCAAAAGTAAACATCTTTAAAAATACTGCTGAATCAAAATGATTTAATCCGCCCATTGTATTTAGCTTATTCTGTGCCCAATCATCTAATACATCACATTTAATTATCCCGCGTTTACGCGCACCAGATAATACATTGTTTATAAAGCTCATATTAGAAGACATAAACATGTTTCCTGGTATAAAGAATCCAACTTTCTTTCTAAATGCAAAATCGTTGCCAAGAATGTCTGCAACTATCTTCTTTAATATAAACTTACCTTCTTTAGATTCATAATCCATCAAGTATTTCTCTGGAACTTTCCATGCAAACCTTGCCATTTCATTATCTAAAAAAGGAACTCGATTTTCTATGGAATGTGACATTGCCATTTTATCTTGTCGCTCTAACAATTCTCCTAACTGCGTTGTCAATTCATATTTCACCTGTCGATCAAAAACAGAACCTGTAAAATGATTTAAAAGTTCTATTCTTTTTTCATAGTACTTATCAGGTTTAATAGATGGTAATATCTTTTGCAATTCTGCAGTTTCTGATTTTCCATCCCTAAATACAATTGCACTGACTATATCTTCTTCACTTGGCTTCGAATCTGCAAATGCCATATTTGTAAAGCACTTATAGCCTCCAAATAATTCATCTGCGCCTTCTCCTGACAGTAGAACCTTTAGTCCGCTCTGATTTGCAATCTCGGATATTTGAAACATACCTACAGATGGTGTGTGTGATAAAACATTTTCAAAATGCCAAACTGTGTCAATAAGATGCTCTATAAAATAGTTTTCATCCATATTTCCTATATGGCTGTTGGCCTTCAGCCGCTCATTCACGATATCAATGTAAGGAGCGTCAACCTGATCAGAACAATTAACCTTACATGATACTGTATCATATAAACCATGTTCTTTTGCTACGGTCATAGCCAATATACTCGAATCTATACCACCGGATAATTGGCAACCCACCTTAACATCACTTATTGTTTGACGCCTCACCACATCGTGATACATTTCCCAAAACTGCTCTTTTAAATCTTCAAATGAGTCTTTTGTATCTGTTCTGTGATACTCTTCTATATCAAAAAATTTAGATTTCTTTATCTCGTTACCATCCAAATCAAAGACAAGCATACTTCCAGGTTCAACTTGCTCGACATCTTTCATTAAAGTATCTTTTAATAGACTTTTGAATAATAAATACTCTTCAAGAGCATTTTCATTAAAATCTACAGAAAAACCATGGTAAGGAATAAAGCTCTTCATCTCTGACGAAAATAACATGGCATCACTAGTATTTGCAATATATAATGGCTTAATACCAAATCTGTCGCGCGCTAAAAAAAGCTTATTAATTCGTAAATCGACAATTGAAAATGCAAACATTCCATTCAGTTGATTTAACGTTTCATCAATACCATATTCAAGGTACATATGTAAAATAACTTCTGTATCTGTTCCACTTTCCAATATGTGCCCTTTTTTTATTAATACCTCTCGTAATTCTTTAAAATTATATATCTCACCATTAAAGATTATCGAGACATTAGCTTCTTTATTCAACATCGGCTGATGTCCTTTAATTGAAACATCTTGGATACTTAATCTTTTAAAGCCAAATAAAGCTTTACAATCTGCTATTTCTCCTTTGGAAATCTTATTTATTTTTCCACTTAGACAATCTATTGCGACACCGCCTTCATCATCTGGCCCCCTATGTTTTTGCATATTACACATGTCAAACAATTCACTTGCTGACATTTTTTGCCTATTTTTTTTACCTACAATTCCTACAATGCCGCACATTATCTAGCACCTTTCTGTAAAACAATTTATTAAATCTATTTATTCATATACTGGAGTATTTTTTCTACCACTCGCTCACTTGCATGGCCATCTTCACTTATGCCTTGTTTGTCCATAAAATCTTTGGCACTTTTTTTGTAATCGTCAATATCAAATCTTTTTACATTTTCTATCAACTCGTCATTTGTCTGCGCCATCAAAAAAGGCAATTCACCTTTTTCCCACATAAATGTCCCGCGATTTTGAATATACTCTTCCACATCGTCTGCATAAAGTAAAACAGGTATATCTGCAAACAACGCATCAAATGCACAACTTGAATAGTCTGTAACTATCAGATCACATGCCGCCATTATTTCGCTGATATCATCTGCCTGACTAACATCTATTAAATCAGCACTAGTTTCATTTAATGGCATCTCATCCAATTTAGCAGAAAGCTGAGGATGCAATCTTAAAAAAACTTTCCAATCACTACCGGTCTTGCTTTTTAACGCTTCACTAAGTCTGTCAAAATCAATATTCGGCGCTTCTGCAATTACTTTCTTAGCTCCCTTTTGATTTCCACCTCGAAATGTTGGCGCAAACAACAATATTTTTGTGTCTAAAGTAATATTATATTTTTCACGTATAGTTTTACTTAATACATCACGTTCATTTATCAAACAATCCACTCTGGGTGAACCCGTTCTTATTGTTGGACCATTGTATAATAATTTTTTGGGGTAAACTCTATCGCAGTAATCAGAATTTGAAACAAAGTAATCTGCCAGGGCAGAATCAGATTCGCTAACTAAACGCGCAATTTCAGGGAAGAGCTTTCCCCTATATAAACCAACAGCCTTAAATCCAAGACTCGCATGCCAAGTTTGAATATAAAACTGTCCTTCCCTTTTCAGAGTTCCCCATGGTTTTCTATAATTGTCTATCCACACCTGTGCGGTTGATAAATGATAAACCATGTTTTCTTCATTATATTCGTATACCTTTATATAATCAGGAAATGACTTACTAGTATTTTTAGTAAGCCATACAATTTCACTTTCTGGATATTGCTTATGTAATTCTTCAGCTATATATCTTGGATTACAGCAAAAACCTCCATCACCTTCAAAAGCAGAAAAAACCACTTTACCTTTTTGAATAGGATATTTTTCCCATGCCTTTTTATATTTATCACTAAGATTATTCGCTTGTAATCTCCTTTGTGCTATGTATTCCTGTTCGCTATTCAACACTGTTATCTTTTTCCTCTCTAAGACATGTGGATGAAACATTTGGTGTGTATTCTAAATATTCAACCTTGGCTCCAACCGCCGCCAAATCTATCTCAGTTTGTTTCCAGCGCTCATTTCCCTTCCAATCACTTCCTATAAAAACGGCATCAAACTTTGTTTTTGAATATGCATCCAATTTATCTAAAGTGTTTACGATTATACATTCATCAACCGCTTTTATATTTCTGACAATCTCAGCTCGATTTTTCTCACTGATAACTGGAGTCTTGCCCTTATAATCGCTAACCAGCTCATCTGAGTTAACTCCAACTATCAGATAATCGCATAGCTGTTTTGCATGATTTATTAAATTTAGATGCCCGATATGAAACATATCAAAAACACCTTGAGTATATCCAATCTTATATTTCTTTGTTTCTTCCATGTATTACTCTCTACTTTGTAAAAACTTCTCCATAATGTCTGCCAGGGCAATTGACTCGCCCCTTGTGAGCATATAAATATTTGGAGAAACATCGTTATTTCCACTTCGCATATTGGCAACAGCTTTTGTAAACTCGGCTATCTCGTATCTTATACCTTTACCTAAAAACTTTGCAGAATAGTTATCTATCTTTGATGCATCTTCATAGCGAACCTCAAACTGTTGTGTCAACCACCATGGAGACGGTGCTAAAATATAACCTTTAGTACCTGCAACGATAAGAGCCCCTTCTGTTTTTACTGTTACACCATTTTTGGTAGTAGCCAGAGCGTTATCATAGGTAAAATGCACCTTGGTATAAGCATCAAGTCCATTTGGAAGTTTTACACTTTCAAATCTGACACTCTTATAATCTTTTCCCAAAAGCTTTATAACAGCCATCAAGCAATAGCTGCCAAACTCAGTCAGGGCGCCACCATATTTTACATCTTCTGTTTCTCGCATTCCCGGTGTTGTGATTCTAGAAAAGCTAGCCTCTACATCGCAGATGTCACCTATTATGCCACTTCTTGCTACATTTATCAGTTGATTGAATCCCGGGCAATAGGCAGTCTTGATTGCTTCCATCAAAACCACGCCATTTTTCTTGGCTAAATCAAACAATTCTACTGCCTCGGTTTTTTTTAGCACCATAGGCTTTTCGCAGAGCACATGCTTACCTGCAAGTATTGCCTGCTTGGCATATTCATAGTGAGTCTCATGAGGCGATGCTATGTAAACAGCATCAACTTTTTCAAGAAATTCATCATAGTTATTAGACCAAAACGCCAACTCATGTTCTTCCATAAAAGGCTTAGCGTGGTCACCATGTGGATTAAATACTCCCAATGGATTTACACCACTTACAAGCTTGGCTTCTTTAGGAAATCTTTTAGCAACACGTCCCGTACCTACAATTCCTATCTGCACTACCGGGCTTCGATCTGTTCTTTTAATGGTCGATGAAACATCTTTGGTGCGTGGCAAATATACTACCTTGCAATACTGCTCCATGTAATCAAACACGCCAACCCAGTCGGAGCCTACTGTAAATATATCTACACCGTATCTTTGAATATCTTCTATTTTTTGACCCGGATGGTCTTCAATAATTATTTCATCAACAAAACCTGAAGCTCGCACGTTGTCTATTCTGGTTATCAGCGAATCAACAACATTCAACTTGCCACGGCTAAGGTCATATTGCTCGGTTGTGATGCCCACAATCAGATAATCTCCCAACTCTTTGGCATGTTTTAGCAAATTGTAATGCCCTTGATGAAACAAATCAAAGGTCCCATATGTAATAACTTTTGTCATTAATTATCCCTCGTCTATTTATTTTGGCAGTTGTAATATCCACAACTGATCACAAGCGTTTCTGGCTGTTGCGCGGTAAGGAAGGCTTGCCGATTCCAATTGCAGATAAAGCCCCTTTGATGTCCAAAGAATTTGCTCTGGCCCTTCCGGAAGATGATTTGTCACCTCTGGAGTTAAAAACTCTGCTGCATCGTCTGCATATGTAAACTGAAGCAAGAATCCTTCGTACATATCATGTCCTCTTGTCATCAAAAGCTTTTTTGAACCGTCTGCTTTTTCTACGAATGTAACCCCCTGAATTCTATCAGGTATAGTAACTTGCGATATCAGTTTTGGATTGTTTATATCGCTAATATCGTATTTGTTTAACAACCCATTCCCTTCGTTACAATAGGTTCCCACATATAAAAAGCCATTATCCATAGCAAGAAATGATGCCACATGACCGCCAGCTGTATTGTAAAGCTGTGCATCAAACTGTGTGAGCATCTGCCCATCATATGAGCCTGACAATACATCTGCCATGGAAAGGGCATACACCATTCCCTCGACACCTGTAGTCCACAGTATATCATGATTCTCATCATAAGCGATACCACCCATATGAGCTTTGTGTCCCAAATCAACCACCTGCTGCAAATTGGCTTCCAAATCCATGATATAAAGCACACTATTATACTGTCCGCTTCCACTGTAGGCAGCTGTTATCAGGTTGCTTGTAGTTTTGGTAAAGCCCTGATATATCATGTCACTGCATTGCTCTGGTAAATTGCTGTCATATAAGCCAGGCATGGCATGTGACCATAGGGCATTATCTGCGACAAATTCGTGTTCCGGATGACTTGCGGCCATTGCAATACCGACCTGATTTGTGCACACACCATCAACACCTATCCTATACAAGTTTTGAATCTGCTGCGCCGTGTTAGGGGTGAAGACAAACGCTTGGCTTCCTGCAGCATGAATTGCATTTATCAAAGATGGCTTGGCATTTTCAGCATTTATCCCATAGTATTCGGCAGGTGTCTCTTCAAGAATAGATGTATTCGCAACCGCTGTATTTAAAAGAATAGGAGCACTAGAATCTAGTTCCTTGAACTGTTTTAAATAATCATAGTTAAAGGATGCATACACCACTCTATCCTGCAAACCATTTTGCTCTATAGCATTATATACTGAGCTCACAAAACCGTCCACTGGACCAAGGTCTTTAAGCTCTAAATATATCTTTACATCGTCTTCCTTTACCAAATCCAAAAACTCTTGGAGTGTAGGAATCTTGGTGTTTGCATAATTAGGTGAAAACCATGCGCCAAAATCCATCTGAAGCAGTTCGTCATATGTATAATCTGATATTGCTCCGGTCTTTCCTGTGATTCGTTGTAAATCTCCATCGTGGAACAAAACAAGCTTACCATCTTTGGTAACCTGAACATCTGTCTCTATCCAGTCAGCTCCAAGTTCCATCGCATATTTAAACGAAGGAAGCGTGTTTTCCGGTGCAACAACCGGATATCCTCGATGCCCTATTACATCCATCTTGGCCCTATTATCATCAACTGTATTTATATATCCATCACTATAGTACCAGGAATCTTCTTTGGCAATCACCTGATATCCCATGTTATCTTCTGTTATCAATGTACCGTCAGGCCCGATTTGATAAGTCGTCTGGCCAATCATTCCTGTCGGTTCATCCTGAAGCGATGCTATTCTTTCAGCATCTGCTTTTATTGCTGCAACTCTAAGCATGTGGTTTCTACCATAGCCTGCTACAGCTATCAATAAACTAAAAATTATAAGCGAAGCCACTGTACACTTAATAGCTTGTTTAGTCTTTCCTGCGTCTAAATGACTTTCTACCTTTTTAAATAAAAATGGATAGATTGCCATAATATAAAAAGCAAGTACGCCATACATAAAAAAGCCTGCATACTTAGAATCCATGAACAAACTTAACAGAGGGCTGAAGGCTTTTAATATAAATAAAAGCGGAATCACTCCAACAATAAATCTAAGTGCTTTTCGTGAAACTGAACCCTCAATGCTAAAATTAATCCACTTGCGTTCCACGTACCAACCGGCAAATAAACCCATTCCAGCACCGCAATTTGACATGCATCCAAAGCGAAGCATTGGAACAAAGCATATAATCATTCCTGATATTGCTATTACGAGGTCGTATTTACCTTGTTTTGTATCAGCTATATCTAAAAGCTTTGTTGTTGCAAATATAAGCAATATACCAAAAGCAAATGCCGCCAAAACATCCTGTGGTGTGTGAACTCCAAGATAATTTCTCGAAAACATTACTGCCACAACTAGGGTCCAAATCAATGCTCCGAGAAATCGCTTTTCACTATTGTTCTTTTTAAGACAAAGTCGCGATGCCAAAGCTCCCCATGTAGCTGTTGCCCGGCTTGTATGACCACTTGGGAATGAATAATCAGTGGCTCCAGGTAAGGCAGCTTCAACTGGTGCTATTCTTACATCTCTGACCCAAGGTCTGTCTATCTTAAAAAATCTTTTTACAGTGGTATTTAAAGAACATCCAAGACCAACATTCCAGCTCATAATTGTGCCTGTTTTTTTATCAATGCACCAAAATACAAGGGCAAGTAATATGAATGTAGTTTGTGGCGTGGCAAGCTCAGTAATCAGCAAAAAGAACTGATCAAAAACACTGCCAAGCGCCAGTCTGGCTTTTTGTATAAATAACAAGTAATTTATATCCATTAGTGTTTATTCCCCGTCGTTGTCGAAATTTATTCTTTCTTCTTCGATTACTAGTGGTCTATTCATAATTCTCTTGTTCATGGAAAGCACATATTCTCCCAAGAAACCTATGAAGAAAAGCTGAACTGAACCCAAAACCGATACCATGAGAAGCACTGGATACATACCAGCTGGATATCTATCCCAATATATCAGCTTTAGAATCAAATATACTATAGCTACTATCAAACTGATTGCCGAGAAAATAAAACCAGCGATTGTAGCAACTCTGAGTCCAAATGTTGTATATGATGTAAAGGAAAGCATTGCAGCATCATACAGTGTATAGAAATTGTTATGAGTTTTGCCTGCTGCACGCTTTGCCTGAGTGTATTCTATGTCTTTGCGTTTATAACCTAGCTCAGCAACTATACCTCTTAGGAAAGGTGTTGGATCCTTTAACTCTTTTAAAACTTCGATGAAGCTTTTGTCATATAAACCAAAGCCAGTGAAATGCTCAATTTGTTCCACATCGCTCATCAAGCGAATCATTTTGTAATAACAAGAACGGAGGAATCTTATGAATCTATTTTCTTTGCTGGCTGTCTTGATTCCACAAACAATCTTGTAGCCGTTTTCCCATTCCTTTACAAACGCAGGTATTAGTTCAACAGGATCTTGAAAATCACAGCACAGACAGATTGTGCAATCACCTGTCGTCTGACACATGGCGTGATAGGGAGAATTAAACTGTCCAAAGTTTTTGGCGTTAAAAATCGCTTTTATCTTTGGATTGTTTTTACATATTTCGCGTAACAGTGTTCTTGTGTTGTCCTTGGAGCAATTGTCTATGAAAAGAATCTCGTAGTCATAATTAGATAGTTGTTTTGTCATGACTTCAACTACCGCTTTACTCATTGGAACAACGTTTTCTTCCTCGTTGTAACAAGGAATCATTACACTTATTTTTTTCATTATAACTTCCTCTATGTTTGCTAAATATCGTTTAAGAAATCTTTCACCCCTGTTGAAAAATCTATTATTGGCGCCCATCCCGTATCACGTTTTATCTTGCTCACATCTGGCTGCAAAGCTATAAAAGGTTCAGGGTCTCTACCGTAACTTATTGCCGAATCAGAATCAGAAATGAGTTTTACTTCTTCAACAAATTCTTTTAGCGGCCTGTAGTCGCCATTTGCTATATTGTAAATCTCACCTGATAAGCCATGCGTACCAATCGCAATAATGGCTTCTGCTGCATCTTTAACATGTAAATAATCCCAATTCTGTCTGCAGCTGCTCAAGCAAAAATCTTCGTTATTTTTAAGCCCTCGCATTAAATCCGGAAGCATTCTGCCTGATGGTTCAAAATCCCCATACAAACTAAATATGCGTCCCCAAATCCACTCGATATCAAGCTGACCGGCACGCCTTTTTGACAAATACATGGCAGCTGTTTTGGCACTACCATAGGAATTAACAGGATTTGGCATAAGTGATTCTGACTGTATACCCTGTGTCACTCCATATTCAGCCTGCGAACCTATTCCTACAAATCTTTTGCAATTAAGCTTACCTGCCGACTCCAAAGCCACAAGGCAATAATCTATATTTCTCTTTTGAACTTCAAAATCATCGCGACCGCCAAACCACGCCAGATGGTAGAACACTTCGCAATCTGTCTGCACAAAATCTGCAATCTTATCAAAATCTGCGCAATCCAACTCTATCAAATGAAGACCGGCCGTATCTGGTTTAAATCTTTTGTTATGTTCTGAACCCGGACGCAGTATCGCATAGACTTCATTATTCTTTTTTAATAATGCATCTACTAAGCTGTATCCAGCGAAGCCTGCAGCACCAGTAACAACAGCTTTCATTCTTTCCTCTCATCTGACAAAATCCTATTTTAGACTCCTGTCACTTATTTTACCATAATCATAATTTGTTGGTGTAATAAAGTTTAGTTTTATGAACTGGTTAAGCTTTTTCAATTCTTCTGATATCAGTTTGTTTCGAAGTTCGGCCTTGTTAGAGAATTTGTATTCTAATTCTTTAACATAATAATCTTTGCCGTAGTAATCTGAATATCCATCAAGACCTGCGATATACACCTGCTCATATCCCATGCCACTCAAAAGTCTAAGTAGCATGATACCAGAATTATCCATTATTTCAAAATTGTCACAGGCATACTTGCCGTACTCAACTATGTATGAATCATTGCTGCTGTCTTTGACATTTGAAGTGAGAATACACGGCACAGTAACCTTGTCTTTAATCTTGCCAAAGCGCTTCATGTTGTTACTAAACACATAATCAACTTTTAAAGCTTCTGGAAGAAAATTGACTGAAATGACAATAAAATCATCATTATTTGTAAACTCTGCTATTTTATCATGATAATCGTTAAGTGAATGCCCTGGGGCAATCATCAATATCTTTTTATCTGCAAACTGCTCTTTAAGCTCCACCAAAGTATTTGAATCATCAACACTGTTTTGCATATACGAAGCATAGATTTCATCTGCCCGCTCTTTTGAAAACTTTGCTTTATCTTTTGGCGGGATGCTTGATAACAGTTCTCTAAATTCACTGGCTGTAAGCGAATCTTTTTCAGCCAGATATATCGCATAGTTTGGATGACAGCCTGTAGTTGCCGTCAAATATAAAGGAAGCGAATATCCCCAAAACTTCTCGCGATAAATATCAGTAAGATACTCGTCCATTATTTCAAGCATCGGCTCGATATTGTAGTTTGCGCCATAATTTTCATTCATGTATTCTGCAAAAAGCTCTAAGTTCAGATTACCGGCGCCTCTACCCATGCCAAACACACAGGCATCTATTAAAACATCACGCTTTAGATTGAGTTCTACCAGACTTTCAGCATTTCCAAAGGCCTGCTGCAGATTGTTGTGTGCATGATAAGCCAGAATGATATCGTCTTTAAGATTGTTGTCTGCGATATAAATCATTCTAAGAAATTCTTTTCTTTTGATTAGGCCAAATGTATCTACGATTGCTACTGCATCAGGTTTTAACTCATTAAACCTGTGAAGGCCCTGAATGAATTCCTCGTCTGAGTAAGCATCTGTACTGACAAAATTTACCGACAGGAAGTATCCCAGCTCTTTGATTTTGGCGCAGTAATCGTAAGCAGCATCAAGTTTATCTTTTTTAAAGATTACCCTTATGCCATCTATAGATGTTTTATCGTACTTTGGAATTGAATTTATATCAACAGGATTGTTCATATCAATCATTCCAACGTATTTTAAGTTATTATCTTTTGGTTCGATAACGGTTTTAAAAGAATCTACTGTAGGAAATATTGCACGGTCTGGATTGTAATCATCACCTTTTATAAAACCTACTTCAAGAAACTCTATACCTGTTCTGGCTATCTTGACACAAAACCCTTTTATGTTGTCTTTGCCGAACATCCAGTCATTTACATAACCACCATCGCGCAGGGTGCAATCAAGCAAATGCACTTTTCCCATTTTATTCCTCCATCATTGGAACAAGCATAATTTTTTTCAATTCTTCTCTAGGTAAAAATGGTGCCAAATCTTCAAGAGGTGGACTGACAAGCGTGCCATCCTCAAGTCTTTTTGTAGCACTCTTTGGTTCCCAAACCTGATTGGTATCGGTAAATATTTCGCAGAAAACCGGTCCTTCTAACTTAAGAACCTCATCTACAACTGTCTTCATCTCGTCATTGTTGTGAGCGCTGTAATATTTGTATCCAAACGCCTTAGCAAGCTTTTCAAATTTAGGGAACGATAAATCGCCCGATTCTTCTCCGATTCCCACCTTGCAATGGTCTTTAAATAAATTGTTTTGAGTGATTCTGATTGAATGGTAACCACTGTTATTGATAAGGAATATCTTGATAGGCAGCTTGTTGGTAAGCACTGTCTGAAGTTCCTGCAAATTCATCATGATGCTTCCATCACCTTCTAAGCAGATAGTTTCTTTTCTGCCACCACCAATACAGGTACCAATAGCTGCAGGCAATCCATAGCCCATGCTTGCAACCGCACTGTTATTTGCCATTCGGCTGCCCTTTTTAATAACATATGCCTGATTACCTACAACGCAGCATGCACCGTTCGATACAGCAGTGAGACTGTTTTCCGGAAGCTGGCTGCTCATGTATTTCATAAACGCATATACGTTAGCACCATCGCCCTTATCCAGCCATTTGCTCTCATCTACAACAGGGTAATTCTTCTTCCAGCTTTGACATGTTTCAAGCCAATTTACATCGGTAAAAAGTGTTTCAGCTGTCAGGCTTTCATTTAACTTTTGCAGAAAATATCTGGCATCTGCCCATATTGGCATATCAACATGAAGCGTTGGTTTTTTCATTTCGGCCCTGTCGATATCCACCATGATAACTTCGGCATTTCTAGCCCAGGTCTTCCAATTATAGCCAACCTGACGAATGGAAATACGAGTACCGATTGCAAGTATTAAATCTGCATTTTGAATAGCCCAGTTGCCCGGTCTATCACCCATGTTACCTGCGCGTCCAACATAAAGAGGATTGTCGTCCTCTATCAAATCGACAGCATTCCAATAAGTAACAATAGGAATATTAAGCTTGTCCGCCACTTTTCTAAAGACTTCGTATCCGCCGGATAGTCGGATACCGTATCCAGCATGAAACACTGGTCGTTTAGCTGATTTTATTTTATCAATAACTGTTTTTATTGTATCGTCGGAAACTTTTGGTGGAAGCTTTGAATCATCCTCTGTAGGGTCGTAGCCATCTAGCTCATCAGTCTCAATATACATTCCTTGATAGTTGACTGGGATATCTAGCCACACCGGACCTGGTCGACCTGTGTTTGCCAAATGCCACGCTTTTTCTAAGGCAAAACGAATCTGATTTGGATCTTCTATCATAGTTGCGTACTTTGTCATGGGCTCTACAGAACGAACAATGTCGTACTCTTGATCACCCATAGCTCTGAGTCGGTCGCCAGTATATTGCAAAGCATATCTTGCCGTGGTATCATAGCGCACCTGACCACTGATAATAAACATTGGAATGGAATCTAGCCATCCTCCAAGAACTCCTGTTAAAGCGTTGGTTCCACCTGGGCCTGTCGTTACGCACACAGCTGCTATTTTGTTATCTAAACGAGCATAGGCCTCTGCTGCTATAGCGCAGGCCTGCTCATGGTGATTGTATGTGACCGTCAGGTTTGGGTGATGACCCAAGGCGTCATTCAAGTGCATTGCACCACCGCCAACCACCGAAAACACATCAGAAACACCATGTTCTACTAAAAAGTTTGCAACATAATCTGCTAATCTAATTTTCACTTTAATCTCCTGATTCGTCTAGTTAATAACCTCTAGATGCTGTTTTAACTGTCTTTATCTAAATCCTTATTATTGATTCACCGCCTCAGTAATTACCTGAGCCATGTAATCTATCATCTTGCCTGTCATACCCGGATATACGCCAACCCAGAAGGAGTTGTTCATAACATATTCAGTGTTTTCTAGGTTACCTACCACTCTATAGGCATCTGTATCGCGAATCTGATCAAAACAAGGATGTTTAATCAAGTTGCCTGAAAACAGTAATCTGGTTTGCACATTGTGATCTTCAATGTATTTTGTCACCTGATTTCTGGTAACTCCAGACTCTGGCTTTACAGAAATCAAAAATCCAAACCAACTTGGTTCTGAGTTTTCTGCTGGTTCTGGAAGAATCAGTTTATCTGCGGCTGAACCACATGCAAGAGCACTACGAAGTCTATCCCAGTTATGACGACGTCTTTCTATGAAGCTTGGGAACTTTTTAAGCTGCTCCACTCCCACTGCCGCTTGAAGGTCAGTGACCTTGAGATTGTAACCGAAGTGACTGTATACATATTTGTGGTCGTAACCCTGTGGAAGCTGACCGTACTGACCGTCATATCTGTGTCCACAGAAATTGTCCTGTCCGCTTGGACATATACAATCACGGCCCCAATCACGGAACGAAAGAATCAAACGATGAAGTATAGGATTGTTGGTGTAAACACATCCGCCCTCTCCCATAGTCATGTGATGTGGAGGGTAAAATGATGATGTGCCGATATCGCCCCATGTGCCTGTAAATCTTGTTTCACCATCGATAGTGTATCTGGTTCCAAGGGCGTCGCAGTTGTCCTCTACAAGCCATAAGTTGTTCTTGTCACAAAACGCCTTAACAGCCTTTAAGTTAAACGGATTACCAAGTGTATGTGCAATCATAACCGCCTTTGTCTTAGGACTAAGGGCTGCTTCCAAGTCCTCAACCTTGATATTGTACTGAGGCACTGTGACATCTAAAAATACTGGAACAGCACCATATTGAATCATAGGTGTAACTGTGGTCGGAAATCCTGCTGCAACAGTGATTACCTCGTCACCTCGTTTTATCTGTCTATCACCAAGCTCTGGTGCAGTAAGCGCCATAAACGCAATAAGATTTGCCGAAGACCCAGAGTTTACAAGATGGGCAAATTTTACACCAATCCAATCAGCAAAATCCTTTTCAAATTCATCTGAAAACCTGCCCGTTGTGAGCCAAAAATCAAGCATTGCATCCGTAAGAGATTGCATCTCTTTTTCATCATAAACACGGCTGGCATAGCTAATTCTATCCCCAGGTTTAAAGTTCTCTTTAGATTCCTTTGGAGCCTTGAATTCATTATAGAATTCTGCAACCATCTCCTTTATCTGCTCTCTTGCCTCTGCTTCACTATTCCATTTAGACACGATTTATTATCTCCTTTTAATACACAAAATGACGAACGTACTTAAACAGATTATCTGTACTTTCCGCTCGTCTATCAAAACCTTTTAAATTATACATTAAATACCTTATAAATAATTGCTAATTTTCCCATTTCATCCATGGTGCTTTTCCAGCTTTTATCAATTTTTCAAGGGTTTCCTTTTCACGCATGTTGTCCATACACTGCCAAAAACCTTTGTGGATGTAACTCATCAGCTCGCCTTCTTTGGCTAATTCTTCCAAAGGCTCACGCTCTAATACTGTCTCATCACCATCAATATAATCAAATATCTTTGGCTCGAAAACCATGTATCCTGCATTGATAGGCACCCCATCCTTGAATTGCTTCTCTCTAAATGATTTTACAGCATTATCGCCACCTATGTCTAGGACGCCTTTTGACTGATCCTGGAGCACAGCGGTAAGAGTTGCAATTTTGCCATTCTCCTTGTGAAAATCTATTAACTTGTTAATATCAACATCGCACACACCATCACCGTATGTCATCAAAAATGGCTCGTTGCCAACATATTTTTGTATTCGTTTAATGCGACCACCAGTCATGGTATCTAACCCGGTATCTACAATAGTAACCTTCCAAGGCTCTAGGTTGGAATCGTGGACTATCATCTCGTCTTTGCCCTTGCTATAGTCAAAGGTAATATCGCTTTTTCTAAGGAAATAATCTGAAAACCACTGCTTTATTACCTGCTGCTTGTAACCTGCACAGATAATAAACTCGTTGTGCCCATAGTAAGAGTATTCCTTCATTATATGCCATATAATAGGCTGCTCCCCTATATCTACCATTGGCTTTGGCTTGTACATTGATTCTTCTGATATTCGTGTACCAAGTCCACCGGCTAATAATACTACCTTCATTTTGTGCTCCTTAAAGTGCTGTTTTCTGAAATCACTAGACTATCAAATACTTAGTCTCGATTAATAATTCGCCATATACTTATAGAATAGATTGCTTTCAACATCTGTATTGAAATTCAAGGATTCAAATATCTGCTCTTTTCTAGCCTCAATCCTACCATACTCCTTGTATTCTGGATAATTGATAATTGTACGTGCAAACTCATTGATTGTTGTAACCGAGCCCAAGAGAATAACTATCGACATAATAATTGCAGGTACTCTCTTTTGTTTGAAATCGATTCCTTTTAGCACATCCACAAGCGCCAAGAATAAAACCACTTGAGCAGGAATGCAAGCTCGCATGCAAAAATCTGTACCGGCGCCGATGACAACTATCGGACAAAATAACAACATAATAAGTGCGCAGATATATTGGTTGTTATTTCTTGAACTTTTGTAGGTAAAAATTACATATGCGCCAATTTCAATAAGTAAAAACAAAAGATACCTGTATACGTTGTTGCCAGCTGTCATTTCGTTGTTAGCTGGTATCGAATGATTGCTTCCGTAGAATAGAATCATAGCCAACAATACGCACATACCTACTTTAAAAACCATGCGAACTTGTTTGTTGTTATAGATGCTTGATATTACCCTATTATTGCTCAAGTGCTCTTTAATTCGCAAAGAAAAATTATGCTTAAATCTTTTTAAATACGCCAATACAGCAACAGAACAAACCACTAGTATGGCTAAAATAACAATAAACTTCAGTGCATTTTCAGAAGTAATTGTTCCAAAGGAAAAACCTATTGCGTTGTTGCTCAAAAACAGTGCGCCAAAAACAATCGTTAAAAGCACACCTATTATGTTTTCGTAGGTTATTAAGCTAGTAAATAACCCTCGGATAAAGCCAATGTTTTTTTCTGAGCGTAGCTTTTGTACGTTGTTCCAGATTACACAAAGTGTAATTGGGAAAAGCCCCACCATCGGAAGTGGCGCTAGAAATATTCCAGCTGCCATAAGTATCACCATATCGTGATTTTTTTCCTCGATTATCAGAAGTGTTATTAACCATCCGTAAATCGCCTGATTAAAAACCCAAAACAATTGCGTTGTAAAACTAGAGAATTGATATCCCTGCATCCACCGCTCTATGTGCGTACCAAGCTCCAGGTGAGTGAAGGATTTAAAATCAAACAATAGCATACCTACTATATCTAAGCCACTGATAAATATAAAAAGCACAAGTGGCCAGATTAATACTTTGTTTTCTCGCCTGCACATAAAGGCGTAGGCAAGCGCTATACCTATAACTGCCCATATATATTGAGCGAAATAACCAGCTGAAATGCCATATATCTTTCCGATTAATGTTGGAACCATCCAAAATCCAATGTAGTAGGATATCCCTTTGGAACCTGCAACTGTACCTTTGACAACTGGCCATTTGTATGTAACTAATATATTAAACAGCTCGTTTCTCCACTTGTGATCGTTGTTTTGCCATACATATCCACCAACACCAGATATATATACCCACAGTCCTATTATAACAATAATAGCTACTAACTTTATCCAATCCTTCTTCGCAAATACGATATTGATTCTAAACTCACTTTGAGTTCGTTTATACATTCTAACAAGGCAAAACAATACCGAGATTGTCAATGGCAATCCGACTAAATAAAGTTTTGTCCATCCCAGTAAAAAGATTATTACTGGAGAAAAAATGTATATATATGATAATACTTTTAAATGGTCTGCTTTTTTCATTTATGAATCCTTTTTTATACAGAATCTATATCCCAAAGTAATTGAGATAAATACTAAGAAAAACATCAACACAACAGCAATCCGCTTTTCTTTGTCGGTATACGCTTCATAAGTATTAAACACAAAAGAATGTGCTTTGAAATTTACATCAACGCCATCACCAATATCTAGTCTAAACATTGTATTTGCAGGGCAATCTATATCTAATAAATAGGAGTGCCTTCCGGGTTGTAGTTTAAATGGAATTGAGTTTTCAGCAGTCATTTCACCCTGTTCATTTGCCCAAAACAGCTCTGCATAAATCACTTCTTCACCATAAAACTCTTTGTTCCATATTAACTCTGAATTTGAAATTAACTGAACATCCACCTCTACCTGCTCCACATTTTGACTCGAGAAAAAAAATATACATGGATCTCCTGCAACGGAAATCACTTCATTTTCCTTAAAGTCATAACCATTTGAATCACACTGACTCCAATCAGAATAGATAATCTGATCACGATGCTTAAATATCTGTTCCTTAAAAGTTACCAATGTGACTACTGATATGAGCATAGAAGCGAAAATAATCCAAACACAATTCACTTTTTTCATAGATTTAACTCTCACTATCCTTGTTTCCTTTTCAAAACTCTATTAAGAACCATACCCAAAAACTGATCCTTTAATAGTAATAACATTCCAAAATAAACTACCATACCTCCTGCAACCATGATTATCGAGTGAATCATTGAAGGAGAAAGATGCTGTCCTGCCAACTTAAGCGCCACAAACATAACAATTCCTGCCACCAAATATTTAATCGATAGCTTGAACACCGGCTTCAGTGGTATTTCTTTTCTAACAATGTACATTTGCATGGCTGTGACAGAAATCTCGGCTGCAACCGATGCTATCGCAGCTCCCGTAGATGCAAACAGTCTGATTAATATAAGATTCAATAAAAAGTTGATTACAGAACCCATAATTACTGTTTTGGTATAGCTGTTTTCTCGCTTGGTAGGAATTAGATATTGCAACCCCGTAACATTGCTTAAGCCTATTATGATAACCAAAAAGCTTAGTATTTTTATAAGCCCAATGGTTGGAGCAAAGTCTCCCTTCAAAAACCATGGAACAAAATTAGAGGCTGTGCCAGCCAACCCAAAAGTAAGTGGTATTCCAGCAAACCATACATAGTTGAACACTTTGTATAGATATTGATTTATTTGCTCTTTGTCACCTTTGTTAAAGTAGTAACCTATCCTTGGAATCATAACTGCTCCAAGAGAGGTGATAATAGTAAGTGTCACCTTGGATATCAATATAGCTTTGTCGTAATAACCATTCTCCGAGTTGTTATGAGTAATTAAACCAATCATTGTTTTATCCAGCACAGTGTATATCTGGATAGCAATTGTAGGGATAAACAGTGCTCCGACAATCTTGATATTTCTAAACGGCTTGATATCTCTAAATTTGGGCTTATCTACATACTTTGGCAAATAGACCCAAAGCCAAACATTACTAATAAAGTTGAAAAGAGTAGTTCCAAGTATGTAGATTAAAACATCATCCTTGGAATTAACCATCGCAAAAATATATATAATACTGATAATTTTAATTACAACATTTCTTGTGGCAATCTTTTTAAATTCTTCTAGCCCCTGAAAAAGCCATGACACATCGCACAATACACTTAGAATTTCACAAGATAGTACTAGGTAACACATACTATTTTTGTTGCCTGACTTAAATAAAACAAGCACAAATAATAAATAAACGCCCAGCACTAAACTGCTTGTTATAATCTCAAGAGTCTTGGTTTCCCAAAATACCTGAGATGTTTTTTCTCTGCTATCTCTGACATATGAAATCTCTCTTTGACCGTATGTCGTGATTCCTAGCGCCGCAAATAAAACGAAAAACGAAACCACAGAAAAAGTATAGCTATATACACCATTTCCAGCGGATCCCAATACTTCGCACACATGTGGAGTTGTGATGAGAGGCGCTATCATTATCAGCAATTGGTAGGTTAAATTATATATATAATTTTTTTTAATACTTTTCATTTTAATTTAAATAGTATGACAAATAACATGTCAATCGCATTAATGATACTCTTTTGCTCATTTGAGCTGCAAGCTTATAGACCTCCGGTTGACTCTTCTTGCATTCTTTTTCGAGTTCTATCAGGCGTTTTTTGTTGTCTGAACTTTTTTTGTTTAACATAAAACCTGCACTCACGTAGTTTAGATATGTCATCGCAAGGTGTGTTGCAAGTATTTCTTTATTGATATTACTCTCGCTCAAGGCTTTTTTATATACTTCGTTTACTCTTAAATACACCTGATACATATCCTCGCAATGCTTAAGCAAGCTCTCCGAACTAGTGCTTTGACCAATTCTGTCTACGCGATATTTATAAAGCTCTAAATCATAAAAAGCAATTGTCTTGCTTCTAGCCAAAGCATTTACTACAAATAGCGAATCTGTATAGAGGTAGCGTTTAGGATATGTATATGGATTGTTCTTGATAAGCTCAGTTTTTACTGCAGCATTCCACATAGAAATCAAGATACGACTATCCATTTCTGAAATATCCATCTTGCTCTCTAAATATTTGTACCATCCACGTTCCGGAAGAGCTTCCTCACCATTTTCGTTGCTGATTTCAAGATTCTTGGTCAGCACCATATCTGACGTCTCAGCCTTTAGTCGAATGATAAATTCCTTTAGACTGTCTGTATCAAAATAATCATCTCCATCGAGAAGCTTGAAGTACTTTCCCGTAGCATGCTCGACACCACTGTTGATAGTAGTACCATAACCGCCATTTTCCTTTCTGATAAGCTTGAATGTGTCTGGATATTTTTCCACAAACTTTTGAGCTAGTTCAGGAGTATTATCTGTAGCTCCATCGTCTACAATTAATACTTCTAAACTATCCATATCATCAATAATGCATGATTCTAATGTGTCTTCGATGTAGTCTGCAACATTGTAAGCTGCAATTGAAACAGTAAGTATCTTGTCCATTTTTATTCCTCTAAAATTATATGTACCACAATTGCCCTAGCACTCGAATTAAATCGCTTTTAAGATATTTCCCTCGACATAGTGCAATTATTCGATTTATTTTTAGTTTTTTATCTGGTATAGAAAGATAGTTTTCTATTATTTGATATTTGTCCTTTGGTATCTGGTTTTTGTATTCATCCGCAAATGCCTTAATCTGATTGTAGCAGATGTTCATATTGCTTTTGGTCTGCTTAGCAAACAGCTTGTTCAAACGATAATTAAAACTCTTTACATCGACAGCGCCTACCTCGTTACTGCCATGTTGCCTATACTTCATTGTAACTACAGGCACATGCTTAACAACCCCCATTGCACTTGCAAGAATCGCTATCCACCAATCGTGCATAAGCATTGATTCATTGTAGTCGCCTATCTTAGCACAAAGAGCTTTGTTGATTGCCATCAAACAACCTGTAACATAGTTTTGAACTATAAGCTTTTCAAGCTCCCCATTAAATGAGAAATCTTGATTCCCCTCAGCATTAACATCCAAAACCTGTAAGTTTGCATCAGCGACAGCATAATCTGTATAAACAAGCACCGGGGTATCTTTGCCCTGTTCCGCTTCTATTTTTTGGATTTCAGTGATACTGACCTCAACCTTGTTTGGCATCCAAAAATCATCATGATCGCAAAACATAACATAATCCGCTTCTGCCTGCTTGGCTAAAAGCATAAAGTTTTTAGCGGCCGACCCCGCGGATTTGCCATCCTCCACAAGCTTTATCCTGTCAGGATTCGCCTGCATGTAATATTTGATTATGTCAACTGTGTTGTCACTAGAACCATCATCCCTTATAAGAATTCGTATGTCTGTATAGGTTTGTTCTAAAAGGGAATCTAACTGCTCTATTATATATTTCTCGCTATTATGTGTAGCTAGTAAAATATCAACCATTATATCACCAAAACATCATCCAGATTTTATAAACTAGATTCTCTATCTTTGATCGCCTTTTAATCTGACTGTTAAAAAGCATTTTCAGCTTTTTATGATTTACAATCTCAACAAGCTTTTGTTTGTCCTGCGGAAGGTTATAAAGCTGTTCAGGATTTTGCTTGCCCTCTGGCTTGTTATATATTTCTTCAAATTCCTGATTCTGATTCTTTACGTAAGTCTTAACTGATTTGGCATTTTTGAGGAACCTGTCGATTCGCCCCAATATGCCTTTGGCAAGACCTACTGTGTTGTTTTCGTGCTGCCTGTAAAGCATGTAAGAATTCAAATCATAAATAAGTGTGCCAAAACCTGTTGCCATCTTGTATATCCACCAGTCGTGCATGTATTGTCTTGCTGGCTTTGGATATGCTCTGATAAGAGAAACAAAATCACGTCCCATCACTACAGTGCAGCCTGTAACATAGTTTTCAAGCAGCGAATTTCCAAAGGAAGGAGTGAAGCTGCTATCAACATCGCAAGAACCATCACTGATATGATTTAGCTCTTGATCTACCACAGTGACATTTGAGCAGTAAACCTTTATACCGTCAGCAGGGCTGCTTTCGATTTTATCGATTGCAGTGGCAAGCTTGTCTTCAAACCACACATCATCCTGATCGGAAAATGCATAGTAATCAAAGCTTGGCTCAACCGACCAAAGCAAATCAAAAAATGAACCACAGGCGCCCAGATTGTTGCCTGTGTATAGCTTGATTCTATCATCTTTTTCCTGATAAGACTTGATGATATCCAAAGTTTCATCCTTAGAACCATCGTCCCTAATCAGCAAATAAACCTTAACATCTTTTTGATTTAGTATGCTATCTATTTGTTGTTGTATGTATTTTGCACCGTTGTAGGTGGACATCAACACACATATTGATTTCATTTATTTATTCCTTGTTTTGTTTGCAAGTTTTTGACTAATCATTCCTGATACCACAAGCAGTGGAACCCAGAAGTATTTGTATCGCCATGGAGCAGTTTCAATGTTGTAATATAATAACAATGTTATTAGCATTGAAAATGCAAAATACTCTGCTGTGGATGTCTTTCCTTTGATTAAGCGAATTGCCCTTATAATAATTACAATCTCAAATACCAGTAAAATCGCCAAAACAATAGAATCATATTCTTTGGCAAATAATAAAAATGTGTTATGCGCAATTCCAAGGCTCTCTGTATTCCATCCGCCATGAGGCTGCATGATAGAAAGTTTTATGCCTTCATATATAGATTGGAATCTGACATTTCTTAAAATACCACCATCACGGCCTAAAAATGAATTGTGATAATAATCACCCAATCCTGCAATGTTTGCAGAAACCATAATCGTAAATGCGATAAAAATAAGTATGCCTGCTATAACTACATTTCTGAACCATCTTTTATATTTTGCCGGTACCGCTTCTTTATCTTTAAATATTAAAATGAAAAGCATTATAAAGGTGACAAGTACCTGCATCACAAGCTGCAGACGACCTCTTGCCATAAACATATCCATAACCACTGTTGCTATGTTTGCGGCTATGATTGCTAATGATAGCTTTTTATTTTTCTTGAACAAAACTATGGCAAGAAATAAAGCTGCTGCCATCAATAAGAACTCATAGGTATATACTGTTCTGGACATAAATGTTTTATCCCAAAATTCATTCCATCCATCCCAGCTCTCGGTTGCCTCTAACCCATCATTATGGTTGCAATAATTAAGCACTCCCTGTATAAATAAGCCAACCGCCAAAGCTGCACCAACTATGGAAAGACGCTTGTCTGCTTTGTTTGAATCTTTACCAACCAAATATTTACCAAGCAGGTAGCTCATAGGCCACACGAGAATAAATATAAGGTTGACGGGTTTAAAATTATAAGGATGTTCAAGATTGTCAGGAATAACAATTCTATGCCAGTCGGTTAAAGCAAATCCAACAGGTGCTGCAAACAGAGCTACAAGCACTATATCCTTGTAGGCTTCTTTGTCTGAAAGCAATAGCAACAGGCAAAATGCTGCCATGATTGCTACATTTATTAAATTGGGAATAGCAGGAAACATCACCCCAAAGATGAGCAGGTATGCGCATCCAAGGTAAAATATTGCCTTGTTATTTTGTAAAATCTTCACTTGTTGAATACTCCTAAAAACCTAATACTTCTTTACCTGTATAAATTGTATCTATCTTTTTAATTACTTATTGTTTCAATCTTAAAAGAATACGCTATTATAAACTATCTTAAAAATATCGATTAAAATATCTCTAAAACTGGAAGTAAATAAACTCCTGTCCAGTGATATCCATTGAAAAAATAATCATTATCAAGCATCCCCAATAAAGTGCATAGCGGATGATGAAAAATCTTGCAGATATCCAGTTGACTAACGCTCCCTGCTTGCTAAGCTCTACTGTATCTCTGCCTGTTCCTGCAACACTACTAGTTACATCTGCTGTGTCAGCTGTTGTAACTTTTCCATCAGCATTTATAACTGTTGCTGCAACTTTGCCAACTTTATTAGCTCGCATCACACTTGATACAAATAGTATCGCAAGACCTAGGCCAAGCATAATCCAGTTGCGCTGGTCTAGTCCAAGGTTGAAAAGCCCCTCCTTGATTGGTGGTAATCCACCTAGCTGCATAGCGTTTCTGAATGCTGCCTTGGCCTCCCCCAAGGAGTTGGCTCTGAAGAACACCCATGCTATGTCTACAAGAATGAAGGTCACTATGATTTTTAAAACCATAAGGGCTGCATTCTTTGGATTTAGCTTAGTTTTGGCTAACAGTTTGTCGGTGTATGGCTTGAGCAAATCTTCGATGATTTGATAGATACCGTGAAGCAATCCCCATATGATAAATGTGAAGGCTGCACCGTGCCACAAGCCGCTGACAAAAAATGTGATTATGATATTGATGTATTTGCGGATGCGACCTTTGCGGTTGCCCCCGAGAGGGATGTACAAATAATCTCTCAGCCATGAGCTAAGGGATATGTGCCATCTACGCCAGAAGTCCTTGATTGAAGTTGCAAAGTATGGCAAATCAAAGTTTTCCATAAGCTCGTAGCCCAGCACTCTGGCAGCGCCCTTGGCGATTGTCGAATAGCTCATAAAGTCGCAATATATCTGCAACGCAAACAGTATGCTTGCCACAATAATTTGGTAGCCGAAGTAAGCCGACACATTATTATACACTGTATCGACTAAAATTGCACATCTGTCGGCAATCACTAGCTTGAGGAAGTATCCCCAAAGCATGGTGAGCAAGCCTGATCGCACGTTGTCGTAGTTGAATTCCCCCGGTTTTGCCAGCTGCTTTAGCAAGTGCTTTGAACGCTCGATTGGTCCTGCCACAAGCTGTGGGAAGAAGGAAACGAAAAGCGCATAGCGCAAGATGTTTTTCTCGGCGTAAATCTCGTCACGATACACATCCATTGTGTAGCTAAGTGCCTGGAAGATATAGAATGATATACCAACAGGAAGTATCACATCTACCGCCGGCGGGGTTATGGTCACACCGAGCTTTGCCATGATTCTTGTCCATGTTTCAATGGCAAAGTTGATATATTTGAAATAGAACAATATTCCGATATTTGATACAAAGCTAATTGCCACTATCCAGTTTTTGAGCTTGGTCTTTGACTTTTCATCCTTATCGCTGTTTTTGACCCATTCCATGGTAAGACCGCTGGCATAGGTAATCACAGTGGATGCCATCAGCAAGAAGATGTACTTTGGATTCCAGCACATATAGTAGAAGTAACTACAAATCAGAAGCCAGTAATTGCGAATCTTCTTCGGAAATACGAAATAAATCAAAACGCATATTGGAAAAAATAGCAAAAATTCTGTTGAGTTAAATAACATCTTATTATCTCTCTTTCTATTTTAATAAAACCATTGACTATAGCCATCTTCGCAATAGTATTCTATGTTTTTTATAGTTACAGCCTTGTTATTAACATTATCTACAACCAAAAGGCTTACTCCCATTCGTTCTGGGAATGTCCACCGTGTGTAATCATCTGCGCCAGCTATTTTAAATGTGACGCTGTTTGAATCTGGTGTAATTTCATAGTCACTTGTCTCATCGTTTTTGGAATATCGATATATAGGCAACTCATCGCTTGCCTTTGTAATCTTATATTTAGAATCTCCAAATTGGGTTACAAGTCTATCTACATCTGCATCATTATCATATATAAAAATGCTGTAATCCTTTTGGTCTATGAATAAAAACAAATCCTCAGGCCTGTTTTCCATTGCTATGGTGTCATCCAAAGATGCCATTTGCTCTGGGGAATAGCCCTCTTCGCCAAACAGCTTTTTATTTTTCTCCTTTATGTGGGTGCTGAATCTATAGGCACCGTCATTATTTAAATGAGATTCCTCGGCAAAATATTTTGACTCGTAAATTTTGTCATCCCAATCAAAGGAGGCATTGTCGTACCGCTCTGTAAAATAGCTGTAAAAACTATTTATATCAGATATGTACTGTTCGGTCAAAATAGAGTTGTCTGGCATAGGAGCCTTTTCCAAATAAACTTCTATGTTGTTTGCCTGACATAGCTCTATGATTTTGCACATATAATCTATGTATATAGGCTTGCCTGCCATTTCAGGATATTCCCGCATCTGAACTGTTTCAAAAATCTGATTTCCTATGTAGGCGTATCTGCCGTTATGCAGTTTTGCTTGCGCTAGAGCCGCCTCGTTTTTGTCAAATCGGCTTATTCCTTCTTTTCTATCAGCAACCGCCGCTAGTACTGTCGTCGTATACTTACTTGGAAAATATAGTTGGTAAGCCACAAAATCGCTTAGTGCAGCAAACAATCCCTTGTCGCTTGTCTCTTCTGTGGCATTTTTTATGATGTCAAGATTTGTGCCTACATTGAATCTATGACCAGCCACAATCTCATCCCAATAAACTCCTAGCAGATGGTAATGCGAATCGTAATAACATACATAGCACGCCTCTGGCGCTTTATTGTTTTCCAGATACTCTTTGAGTGTATAATAACCTTCTATTGGTCCGGTTCCCAGCATTGAAAGATTTATCATGGAATCGGATATCACCTCTGGCATAAAGGCTGCATTTGCCGTGCTATCACCTAGCACAATGGCTTTATAGTACTTATCCTGATGAGTACTTGTAATGCTCTTATTCAAATCCAGACATGCTATCTCTGGAGAGACATAGTACATCTGGTATCTGCTAAGCAAAAATGCCAAAGCCCACAGTGGGAATGATACCAGTAAGCATTTCCCTACTAACTTTATTATTTTTTTCATAAATTTTCTCCTGTGCTGTCCAGCAAATCTATAAATCCTCGTTCGCCATACAAACACTGTCTTGCACAAACAATTTTTTTTGTGATATTGTCCACCACCGCAAAGCTAATTCCAGTTTTTTTAGTGTTTTCAAGCTGCACTAAATCTGCGCCAATGCCTACCACAACACCATCTTTGCCAGTTGCATCTACAGTTATATCCTCAGAAAATTTCTCACCATTGGCACTTACATAATAAATGGCGTACTTTTCATTGTCCTCTAAATCCAGCCACTGGACATCTCTGCCATTTACGCCAGCATACATATAGTATAAATCCTGCAGATTACCTGTACCATCTAAGATAATAAGTGTGTACGGCTTGTCATCAATCCTCTTGGTCAGCTCCCCCATGTAGTTTTCGCCTGCGATGTCTAGGTCAAGGGCTGCCATTCGCTGCAAGGATTTGTCCTGATTATCCTCGAATATATCTGGATACTGCTCCTTCAGTTCTCGACTAAAGCGAAACGCGCCGTGATTGTTCATGTGGTACTGGTCGCAGAAAAACTCGTGCTCATAGGTAGTGTGGAACCAGTAAAAATCTGCGTTGTCATAATCCTCTAGCAGGTCGTTGTAGTAATCCTGCACCTCAGCCTCGTAGTTATCTATGAATCCGGCATCTGTTGAAAGTGGAAGCTTAACAAGATGCACGTCGATTTTCTTCTTTTTACAAAGCTTTAAAATCTTCTTGTAGTACTCGTGCTCTAGCTTTCCCACCTTGAACTTGCTGTAGCCCATGACGTTTTCCGGATCGTATTCACGATTTGTGATGGAGCTATATCTGCCTAGTCTAGTATCCACATCTTGATACGAAGCCTTGTTATCCGCTCGTCGGCCGCTTCCGATGCTATTTAGCACGGATGAGCTGTAGATGGTTGGTGAATAGACGGAATACATAAGCACATCCCAATCAAAATCTGGGGAGGTGAGTTCCTCAACAGGAGCTGCACCATATTTATCTACCATTTTGTAAATCTCAGCATTTTGCTCCTTGGAAAGCTTGTGAACGAAATTGCAAACATCCCAAGTGAATTCGTCTTCCTCTAGATGGTAATCCATGTAGCTGACAAATATGTCCTTGGGCGCTTTGTTGTTTGCAAGATAATCCTCTAGCGTATAGTACCCCTCCACAGTGCTTGAGCCAGCCAAGCCAAGGTTTACAACAGAGTCCGAAAGCACCTCTGGCAGATAAGCTGCGTTTGCCGTGGAATCACCGATTATTAATGTTGAATAATACTTTTCGTGGGGCATCTGAGTGAATTCTTTGTTCCAGTATGGTCCCACATAATCCGGCCCACAAAAGCTTAACATACATTTTTGGCAATACAGCGGAAAAGCTGCCACCGGCAGCATCACCAACACACACTTTACCCCTAATTTTATAACTTTAAAAAATATATCTCGCAAATCCCTCTGCTCCTAGATATTCAATATTTTTTATAGCAATTATTTCTTTATTTATATTGTCAACAACTACTGCCACGATGCCGGCACGCTCATTAAACTCCATGTTCCATGGCTCGCCATCATCAACAGACACGTAAGCGCCTGATGAGCTTGGAGTCACCTGAATCTTTGGGCTGCATGCCTTATCAGATTTGCAGTAGTACATCTTGGCTACGTAGTTGTCTGGCAATTCCTGATCCTCAATCGGCGTGATTTCCATATCGTTTGGACTTGCCAAAAGTGTCTTGCAATCCTCGATGCAATCGCGGCCGTCGTACAACACCATTGTGTAATCTCTATCTTTGGCAAATGTAAATATATCTTCTGCTTCTATTTCCATGGCTATGGTGTCGTCTATAGAATGCATCTGTGCTGCCGAGTATGTCATATCACCAAAAGCATCATAATACTTATTTCTAATATCTGTGCTAAATCTGTATGAACCGTCGTTGTTAAGATGCACCTCGTCCTGAAAATCTGCGCCTGTGTACATGGCGACAGGCCACGCATAGGTGACGTTTGAATTGTTGTCCACAAAACCCTGATAGAATGCGTTTATCTGATTGACGTACTCCTCCGACATCTGAGAATTGTCAGGAAGTGGCGGCTTTACGATATGTACGTTTATGCCCTTTTGGGAGCACAAATCGATTGCCTTTCGCAAATAGTTTGCGTATAAATCCTTGGCGTAAAAACCATCATATGGCCTGAATTGTCCAGTTATAAACTCCTCGTTGCCTACGCAAGTGTAGCGTCCATTGTGGAGTGAGATTTTCTTTATTGCCGCATCCTTAATCGCCTTTCGATCCTCTTCAAAGGATTTTTCGAACGAGGTGATGTACTTGCTAGGAAAATAAAGCTGATATGCGACCAAATCTGCCAAGGCGCCCACATATCCTCTGTCGGCTGTCACTTCCTCCTTGGCATCCTTGATGATTTTAAGGTTTGTTCTAAAATCAAATCTGTGGCTTGCCACTATCTCGTCCCAAAACAACTCCATGTAGTGGAAGTGGGTGTCGTGGTAGGTCATGATGATATCCTTTGGAGCATCGTTGTTCTCAAGATACTCTTCAAGAATGTAGTAGCCCTCCACCGGCGAAACACCAAGCACCGAAAGATTGATGGTAGAATCACTCATAACCTCTGGCATATAAGCTGCGTTGCAGGCGCTGTCACCAATGCAAACCACGTCGTAATGCTTGTCCTGATGTTTCTGTGTAAACTCACGGTTCCAAGTAAGATATGCTACCTCTTCGTTGCTGTAGTGCTGCTTCGCTACAGCCAAGTATATAGATAACGCCCAGATTGGGGCCGAGACTAGTATGCATTTTATAGTTAACTTTAGTACATTTTTCATCGTTTATTAATTATTCCCCTCATCCGGCGCTCCGCGCCACCTTCCCCCCTAGGGGGAAGGCTATTTTCTATTTCACACTCTACCTGCTTTCCAAGATGTAGGCTATTTTATATTAGGCTTCCCCTAGGGGGGAAGCTGTCTGCGAAGCAGACTGATGAGGGGTCTTTCTATTTATTATACAAATACACTTTATACATCTCATCCCCGTAGACTTCCTCACCCTCAAGGTTATACGCGTTTTCAAAAGCTTTAGATGCCCCCAGCTCACACTCATCCTTGGTGTAGATTCCCACGAATTCCCCACTTGGGATATCGCGATGGTTGTTGCTTTGAAGCCATAAGAAGATATCATCGAATTCGTCGTTCATGGTCCACATTTCAACCTTGCCGTTAGAAAGCTCTGTGACAACTTGGCTGCGCCAGAAGGATGCAACCCCCTTTGTGTAACCCTCCTGTTGAATGAATTCCACCACTGGCTCAAACCCGGGATTAGCCCTTAGAGGCTGGGCTAAATTGGCCTTTGTAGTGCCCACGGCGGATACTATTGCAAAAAATACTGCTATATATGGAAGTAGATTTCTCTCGAAATCCTTAAAAATTGTATCTGTTTTAATTTCAAGGAACAGGCAGCCCACTCCAAACTGGACAATAGGAAGCCAATATTGTTCCTCTCCCCAGGCATAGGTAAACACGATGCCCACCACAAAAAACATACCAAATAAGCTTGCAAGATAAAGCTGGCTTGCTTCATCTAACTTTTTGAAATTCATAGCTAGGCGGATTACCGAAAACAGCACCGCAAAGCCTAACACTAATCCGCAGCCTGCGCCGATACCACTTAAAGAAAAGACTTCTTTAGTGGCAAAATCTGTAAATCCAAAGCTATCAAAATACCATTTAAAAGTCTTTAGCAGCGAACCTGAGCCCTTGCCCCAAACCATGCCTTCCGTATTTACGAAGTGGTAGTGGTTGACAAAGAATTTAAGGTTAATTGCATAGCCAATCATATTGAAAAACAATGCGTAGATTGTCACTAGAGCAAATCTATGCTTTGTGTTTGTTGAATCGAGCCAAGGCAGAAGTTTACAGAGTTTGCTCTTGCTTCCTGACTGATTTTTGGCACCATCTTTTTTTGATTCTTCATTCTGATTATTGTTTTTTGACTCTCCATAGTATTCTCTGATAGAACAATAACAAAAGAATAATCCCGCAACAAACAATGGCAAGTAAAAGATAACAAGCATTCGCATGCCATTTAGGCCTGCCATTACACTGATTACTGCTAGCAAGATGTATATAAAACCGATTTTTAACTTGCTGTCTTGCTTTACACCACCTGCTGTATTTTCAGTATGCTGATTGCTTTCTACTTTATTACTCTTAACTAATACAACAATCCATGCCAATGAGAGCACCATAAAAATCGAATGCGGTATATAGTAATTCCCCAAAATCACATCGAAGAAATACCAAAAGCCAAATGGCCAGCTCAAAAATGCAACTATCCAGTTACTGGTCTTTCCCCAATTAAGCTTTTTGCCAAGATACAACCAGCTAGCTAAAAACAGGAATATCCCAATGCCTGCGCCGATGGTTCTTGCAACAAGCCAATTGTTTTTTGAAAACCAAAAACCGATGGTGTAAAACCACTGTGGTCCCACTGCCTTGATTTCTGTGGAGTAAATCCAGTTGGTTGTAAGCAGTGCGTGCTCCTGACGCATAACATTTGTAAGCACCATCTCTGATGCCATGTCAGAATCTAGCATCTGCCTGCCGTGGTTTAGCAAGAATAATATGTCATATATGTAGCCTGCCAAGGCGATGAGCCATGGGGCTAGGTTGTTGAGTTTTTTCTTTAGCATAGGAGACCCCTCATCCACCGCTAACGCGGTCCCCCTTCCCCCCAAGGGGAAGGCTTTAATGTATTTCACACTCTACCTGTTCCCCAAGGGGAAGGCTTTGTTGTATTTCTTCCCCAGGCTTCCCCTTGGGGGGAAGCTGTCTGCAAAGCAGACTGATGAGGGGAAGGCTTTATTTTAACTTCACGATTATACTGCGCATTCCATAAAACTTAGATGCACACTGATTACAGTTGCCATACCTAGCATCTTCATCAAGTGGTTCTCTTGGAATGTCATCTAAGCTGACATAGTAAGAATATTGACACCAGTCAACATTGTCTCGTTCAATGACAATATCGCTGCCTGGTTTGGCAGCTTGAACCTGCTGCAAGATATCATCCCAGAAATACCAACTTTCTTTGATGAGCTGACGTTTTTGTACGATATCGTACTGTATCACAGTTTTGTAGCTACCGGAGCGATATGAATAAAATCCTGTTATGATAATCGCTACAATAGATGCTATGGCTGCTACCTGCCATCTGATTCTTCTCCCAATCAGCTGAACTATCCATGCACCAATTGCATATGTCACAAGTGCTCCACCGATAAACATCATATAATCTTCCACATAGTAAATTCGTGGTGTGAACTCTGAATCAATTTGTTTGGCCCCGCCACAAACATAGAGCAAGACCGCACTAAATGCTGATACTGATACTGTCACTATCGCAAATTCCAAAGCGACAACAAAAATATTTATCCTTTTCTTGCTACCTGCATACATTCCTATAAGCAGGATAATTACAAGTATGCCAAGCACCCAGGGCTTAGTTTGCAGGGTGGTAATCAACCTTGAATTTATACGATAGGCGGTAACCACAAGGCCATCCTTTAAGCTATATCCTGTGCTGTTTTCATTAGACATTCTGGCACCGATGCCCGGAGCAGTTACCATCAAGACACCTACGATAATATACATAAATAGTGGCACTAGCTTTTTTATTATAGAATCTCCATTTTTTCGCTCTATGATAAATGTAAAGAGAACATAAAAAGCGCCAACTGCCACACAGTACATCATGCTTGTGCAGGTAATCATCCCAAGGATAATCATCCCTATATATCTACCAGTCTTGTCGGTGTCGTCGAGATATCTGAGGATAGCTGCCCATGTAATCATGCACATCATCATCATTCCTGAATAACCAGGAGTGCCCGACCACCAATTGTAAACATCGCTGTAGTAGTAGCTAGTAGTCACCAAAAGAGCGACCGCAAAGGTCAAAAAATCAAGCACTCTTTGACTTTCTATTCTAAACATATACTTGAAGATAGTGCGCACAGCCCATAATATCCCAACCATGATTATCGCATTTATGATAATCATGGATATTCCAAAGCTGTGTGCACTATTGTTAAACAAATAAAGAGGGTTTAGCAAAACCTGTATCGCAATTGCGAATATTCCGGAATTCCCCCAGGAATATGTGTAATTCCAACCAATACGGTGAAACATTTCCACAAATCGGTTGCCTGACCACCATTCTATTGCCCAAGCAAAATCATCGTTTGCTGGCATCGAATAATATATAGAATAAATGAAGCTTGCGAATACTAGCACATAGGCAACTGCCAAAAACCATCTGTGAAGGTATTTCTTATCAAACAATCTATTCACTATTTTTCTTCCTCATCATAATTAATAATGTTTTTGATAACGTACTGTGGCGAGTTGTTAAGGCTGATGAATATTCTTCCAACGTACTCTCCAATCAAGCCAAGTGTAAGTAAGATTAAGCCACCTAAAATAAGCATAACTGATATCAATGAACTCCATCCAAGCAATCTGTCTGGATTTACAAACTTACTAACGATAGCATAAATCGCATATACGAAACCAGCGAAAGCTGTAAATGTTCCAAGGTAGGTTGCTATTCTAAGAGGTAATATTGAAAACGATGTGAAGCCGTTCATCCAAAGAGCAATGAGCTTGCTGATGGTGTAGCCTGATGTGCCCTCTATACGCTCGCGGTGATTAACACTGACATTGCAGATATTTTTGGTGGTGCGAAGCACAAGGCCGATTACATAAGGATAAGCGCCCTTGTAGTTGAGCATCTCGTCTACAACAAATCGCCTTGCTGCAAAATAGCTAGAAACGTAGAGTTCCTTTGGCTTGTTTAGCATCAGCTCTGTCATCTTTTTATTTAAGCGACTACCCCAGTTTCTAAAGCCAGAATGGCGCTTGTGGTCGTACTGGGCATAGACAACGTCGTATCCTTCATCAATCTTTGCAAGGAGCTTGTCCACCTCATCAGCAGGCGTTTGTCCGTCGTCATCAAGACAAACAACAACATCTCCTGAGGCAAAGCTAAAACCTGCCATAAGGGCGGCGTGCTGACCAAAGTTCTTGGCGTGGTCTACACCTATGATATTTTTGTTTTCAGAGCAAAGCTTGCGTATGACAGCAAATGTGCCATCTGGGCTGCAGTCGTTAACCAAAATAATCTCGTATGAGCTCTCGCCCATTTCTGCCATCTTGGTTTTAATCTCTGCCACCACTTTTTCCAATGTATGCTCTGACCTGTAGCAAGGTATTACAAATGAAATGTTCATTAAAATTGCTCCTGTTTTTTCTATTTCTTTAATTTCCCCAGAAAAACTATATCTTCTGGTTTTCCATCAATCCAGATATCATCCTTAAACAGGCCTTCCTTTTCGAAACCGCCCTTTTCGCAGGCGCGGATTGATGCCGGATTGCTCGCCATCACTCTGGCGAAAACCTTGTGTATATCCATGTGCTCAAGCGCATAGTCTGATGTGAGACAGGCCATCTCGGTGCCTCGACCACCGCCAGCATAAGCTTCTTCGCCAATCAAAAAACCAAACTCACATTTTTTGTTTTCTTTATCAATTCCAATCAAATAAGTAGTTCCAATTTTAACATTATCATCCTTGTCCCAGGCAACAAACTGAACAACCTCACCAGTCATGACTTTGTTCTTAATCCAATTAATCTGGCCTTCAACAGTGAACGGTTCGCGGATTAAAAATCTGGACATAACAAAATCGCTGTTACGCCATCTGACAAAATCCTCAGCATCATCTAAATTCATTGGGGTGAGATAAACTTTGTCACCCTCTAATCTTAAGTTTTTTTCCATATAATTCCTTTGTTAACTATAAAATTCCTTGATTACGCGCACAACCTTGGCGTGGTCTTCATCGGTGAGTCCGTAGTAAAGCGGAAGTCTGACGAGTCGCTCGCTTTCCTTGGTTGTGTACACATCCTCGCCTGAGAAGCGACCGTACTTCTTGCCTGCTGGTGCAGTGTGAAGTGGAATATAGTGGAACACCATAAGGATGTCGTTTTCTTTGGCGTATTTGATGAGAGCTGAACGCTCCTCGATGTCCTTGCACTTTAGGTAGAACATGTGGGCATTGTGCTCACAGCCCTCTGGAATCACTGGAAGCTCCACCTTGCCGGCCTCAGCCAAATCCGCAAATGCGTTATAGTATTTATTCCAAGAATTCATTCTGTCTTCGAAAATCTTGTCTGCCTGCTCTAACTGACCGTAGAGATAAGCAGCATTGAGTTCAGATGGAAGGTATGAAGATCCGGCCTCAACCCATGTGTATTTATCAATCTGTCCGCGGAAAAACTTGGCGCGGTTGGTACCCTTTTCGCGGATAATTTCAGCGAGTTCAACATCCTTTTCGTCTTTGATAAGGATTGCGCCGCCCTCGCCCATGGAATAGTTTTTGGTCTCGTGGAATGAGAATGCGCCAAAATCGCCGATTGTACCAAGCGCCTTGCCCTTGTACTTGCTCATCACACCCTGCGCTGCGTCCTCAACAACCTTGAGATTGTGACGCTTTGCAATATCCATGATTGTATCCATCTCGCAAGCAACACCTGCGTAGTGAACCGGCACGATTGCAACAGTCTTGTCGGTGATAGCTGCCTCGATTTTGGTCTCGTCAATGTTCATTGTATCAGGACGAACGTCCACAAACACTACTGTGGCACCGCGAAGCACAAATGCATCGGCTGTTGATACGAATGTGAAGGATGGCATGATGACCTCGTCCCCTGGTTGGATATCACACAAAAGGGCCGCCATCTCGGTAGCGTGTGTGCATGAGGTTGTGAGGAGAACCTTGCTTGCGCCAGTCTGTTCCTCGAACCATGCGTTGCATTTCTTTGTATATTCACCGTCGCCGCAAATCTTGCGCTTTGCAATGGCGTCGTTAATGTATTTTGTCTCTGTGCCCACACAAGGTGGTACGTTAAATGGAATCATATTTTGCTCCTTTAGTTGTTCGTAAAAAATCGCCTAGAAAGACATCATTTATTATTATAGCCAAATATTACAGCAAATTCTATTGTACAGTATGTTTTTTAGAATGATTCGCCAAATAATTTGCTCTTATAGGCTTTTTATTTGCTAATCTGTGCCATTTTGGAACTGATAGACCTTTATTCCGCCAACCTCATCTACCATCTCAACAGTGGCATCTGGATATCTGGCTTTGATGTAGTCGCAGAGAGGATTTGAAATCTCGCGACCGCAAAAATATACTCGACCACTAAAGAAATCGTCGCTGTACAAGGTTTCAAAACTATTTGCCTTTATTTGCTTCCAATACATTGGCGAATTGTAGGTCCAACTGCCCCATGGAACAACGTTTTTGGGAACTCCTCCCCTAAAAACACCAAAAGGTGCAGCTGGCTCCGATAAATCGGGGTCGTGTATGTACATGTTATTTGGATGTTCTACTGCATAGGTCTCCATCCCTGTCACCTGAGCCACAACAGCTTTTACATTTGGATCGTTGGTGAAATTGTAGGTTTTCTTGACCATGATAGAATCCGGCAAGATGAAGCCGACTCCGCAAATGATGACAATAGCCGCAACTATTGGGGCTTTATTTTCAAATAAGTATCTTGCCATGATAACCGCAGATGGCACAAAAAAAATAAACACTAACGCCTGATATGCACGCATTGGAAATCGAGCCTGATATAAAAAGTAGAGTGAGATTAACGCAAACATACCAAATAATCCATCTAGTGTGAGAATGTCTAAACCAGCAATCCCCTTATTTGAACCAGTTTCTTTTTCAATATTATTGTCTTTTGTTGTCACTTTTCTTATATGATTGTTTTTAAACCAAGGGATATTGATAAATATTAGCATCACTATCCATATAATCACCTGGGTGTTAATAATTCCATTTGGTACCAACAAACCATAGGCCGCCTTCAGGTGTCCCTCGATACTTAGGTTATTAATATCATACGAATCAACTATCGTTTTAAAGCTGTTGGTGTTGCAGTTTTCATCCATGAAAAACCATGAGCTTGCCACGTTATATAATGATTCATCCCAACCGGCAGATTCATATACTCCGCTTGTATCATACTTATACTGCAAGTGAGGATAATCAATCCATGTGCCAGCCTGGTCATAATACTCTTGGAAATCTGCTATACCAGATGCATGTTCATAGATAGCATTGCTGCCATACGCAACAGCCATTGCCACCACAAGTATAATTGTCTTTTTGATTACCTGCTTTTTGTTTTCACCAAAATATTCAAAAAAAAGTACGATTAATGCTGCAGCAAAGCCCACTAAACCAAATTGCTTTCTGATGCCATAAGCAACCACAAGCATTATCACCGCAACCACAAAATTACAGCCGATATTACGTTTGTGCTCTTTCTCATCCTTCACATCTGCATATGCAACAAGGCTTGCTACTCCGGCTCCCGCAGCAAGTCCTGCAGTTGCAGTGTACTGTAGCGCCGTAGAAAAATGCATAAAACTAAACAGGAATAATACGACAAAAAGAATGGCACCTAATTTGCCATTCCTTTCAGTTGAATTTATAAGACTAGTGCAGATAATCCAAAGACTAACTGCAACTACCAATAATTCAAAGATTGTATACCAAGCTATCCCATCGTATATACGATAGAATAAACCTATCACTCCATAATAATAAAAGCTTCCAAATATTGTGCCAATCTCTGGTACGCCTGTTGTATAGCCAGCTGTAAGATACATCAGTACCTTGTCGTCGTTATTCTGAAAACATATTGGACAAATACGCCACAACAAAACCAAGCATACAGCTGTAATTACAAAACCAGCAAGCCATGATTTTTTATTTCTCATTCTACTCCTCTTCCTGCACCAAATATATTGGTCGCTTTTTGGTCTCAAGATACATCTTTGCCATGTACTGCCCTTGTATTCCAAGACAGAACATCTGAATTCCTGACACCAACAAAATTATACAAACCAGTGAAGGCCAACCAGATGTTTGATCTCCAAACACCAGCTTTCTAACTATCGTAAATACGATAAAAATAAATGCTGTTATACACATGATAAGACCAAATACAGAAGCTAGTGTAAGCGGCGCAGTACTAAAAGCCATAATGCCATCGATTGCATATATGAAAAGCTTCCAAAAAGACCACTTTGTCTCGCCAGCTATTCGCTCTACGTTTTCAAACTCAAGCCACTTGCGCTTGAATCCAACCCAACCAAAGATGCCTTTGCTGAAGCGGTTGTACTCGCCCATTCGAAGGATTGCATCCACCACCTTGCGAGTCATCATCTGATAGTCCCGGGCTCCATCAACCACATCTGTGTTGCTGATTTTATTCATAAGCTTGTAGAACTTGCGAGCGAACCAAGAGCGAATTGGTGGCTCGCCCTTTCTATCTACACGCCTAGTTGCCACACACTCGAATTCTCCTGAATTCAGGTAGCTCACCATTTCAGGCAAAAGTGCCGGCGGATCTTGTAAGTCAACATCCATAATTACAACGTAATCACCCTTTGCCTTTTCAAGGCCAGCATAGATACCAGCCTCCTTGCCAAAGTTTCTAGAAAATGAAACGTAATGAACTCGCTCATCCTTGGCATGCAACTCTCGAAGCACAGAAAGTGTGCCATCTCTGGAGCCATCATCCACAAAGACGAACTCTAAATCTACGGTAGTAAGCTGGCTTTCTATCTCGTGTACAGTTTTGTAAAAGATTGGTGTTGCCTCTTCTTCGTTGTAGCAAGGCACCACAATTGAAAGTAATTTCTTCAAGCTCTTAACCTCTCATATTATTAGATTATCTAATCTTCTAAAAGAATACTCTGATATAGTTTTTGATTTTAATCCTTACTATCACCTGTTTATTTAGAATTTCTTAGGATAATTAACTATTATCGATTTCTTCTTGTAATAAACGTTTGGCAAAATCACCTTGGCATCGTAGAAAGCATCTAGCGGCACCGCATAAATCTCGCCTTCCTCGCCGCCTACGTAAACCGGTGGCTCCATTCCCGAATACAAGAAGTATCTATTCCATGGACATTTATCTATGTCCTCTTGTGTTCGATTTATAACAACATCATCCTCAGAGCTATTTTCAATCTCAGTCAAGATTCCATCCCAAAGAGCGTAGCTATTAACGATTTCTGAACTCTTTGCATAAATCTCGTATGAGACAGTAGTCTGATGGCGTCCTGTCACAATAAGGGCTGCTGCTCCAAGTACAGCTACCGCTGTTGCTGCAAAATATCCAATTTTCTCCAAATCCTTTTTGATAAAGAACGCAATCCACTGTCCTAGCATGAAAAATCCCACACACAGTGAAATCTCTATCAAATAGTCGAGCACATATTGGATTCGCACATCAAGTCCGACACCTGTCTTTCCTCGGCCATAAACATAAGGAAGTATACTTCCAAACCATGCAGCCACAGATGCTATCGCAAACATAATCAAGTTGCCAGGCTTCTTGTGTGCTTTGGAGTTTGAAGCAAATCCAACTAAAACCAAAACTGCCAAAACTATCAAGGTCAGTGGTCTATCTTTGATAATTGCCACACCAAATTCCTTGATATCTGCTAGAGTCACACGAAGTGAAGCCGATAGGCTTGGTGGCGCATACTGTCCCTGTCTAACAAAGTTGCCCGGTGCAAGCACTGTAACAACACCTGTTAGCACGTACAAAACAAGTGGCAGATAATCCTTGACTAAGCCCTTGCTGTGATCCTTGAATCCCTTCTTGAAAAACACTATATAGAGGAAGAAAATGCCAAGTGGCACATCTAATGTGGTTGTATTGGCGGCAATGATTCCGCAGATTGTCATACCAACGTAGTACTTTTGAGCACCTGTGTTTGCATATCGCACGATAAAACCAAATGTCAAAAACATGCATGCCACCGGAACCGCGTATGCCATCATACCGACGTACCAGTTGTAGGTCTCGACATAGTAGAAGTTTTCAATCAGCATAACTGCAGTTACAAAAGTAGCTACAGAGGCCATGATATTTGCACTTTTATTATCGTTTTCTGCCTGCTGCATGTACTTAACAACCTGCTTTGTTCCGTACAAAATTGCAGCCATGCATAACGTAAAGGCGATAATCATATAGATTCCGTAGCAATGCCCCAAATGACGATGCAGATTAAGCGGATTGAAAATGAATTCGCTCAAAAACGAAAACATTGTGCCACCGCGCTTACTCCAATAATATGGAATAGCTGCGAAAAACTCCTTGAACATGTTGCCGTAGGCTTCCCTGCCTAAGGACATAGCAAAATCGTCACTTGCCGGAACTGAATAGTATATCGCATAATAGTTTGGAATAAACAAAAGTAAATATAAAATAGCAAATATAAGTAACGCTTTATGTTTCTTAATCCAAGTTGTCATGTGTGTGCTCCTATGTATTATTTTTTGGTATTGAAAATTCTTTTTCCAAGAATATGTCTATTGAAATTTTCTTATTTTATGATTCTAACTAATTCAATATCTTTTAAACCTATAAATTTTTATATATAATGTTATAGGTATTTGTATTTTGGATTTATCCAAAGGCTCAAAATATCACAAAGATTATAGCATAATCCTATATTCATAGCAAAAATATGAGGTGTAAACATGATTTTTAAATTTGAAGAAAAAGCATTAAAATGGATGTCAGATCACATCTTTCCAATCGTATTTGGAGCAGCTTTTATAGTGAGCATCATCATCAGATTAATGTTGAAGGATGTTGTCACTTCTGATGCAGTTCAATGCCTAATCCCTTGGTACGAGGCTATCAAGTCAAACGGAGGAATACTCGGTCTTGGCAAACCTGTTGAGGGGCTCAACTACAGCTTCACTTACCAATTTTTCATTTCAATTATGACTTACCTTCCAATCAAGTCTCTTTACGCTTACAAGATTTTGAGTGTTATTTTTGATTATCTCTTGGCTGGGGCGGTCGCTTACACTGTTTTTGATATCACAAACGCTCACAAGGCTGAAAAAGCCCTTATCGCTTTCGTATTGACAGCGTGCTCGCCGGTTGTATTTATGAATTCCGCAGCTTGGGCTCAATGTGATTCGATTTATTCTTTCTGGGTGATTCTTGCTTTAATCTACTTAACAAAGGAAAGGTACGCTAGAGCTTTTGTCTTTTATGGAATTGCTTTTGCTTTCAAATTCCAAGCAGTGTTTGCGCTTCCATTTTTCTTGTTCTACTATTTCTACAAGCGCAGATACAGCATTTTATACTTTGCAATCATCCCAGCAATGATGACTTTACTCAGTCTTCCTTCCTTGGTACAGGGACGCACCATCAGCGAGATGATTCACATATACACTGACAACACAAGTTTGCATCAGTCTCTTTCAAACGGATATCCTACTTTCTGGAGGATACTTTCCGATGGAACTAATCCAGTAAATGTGCTGCTTGCTAACAATCCGGATTATGCAGGTCTAGATGCCTATGGTATTCTAAAGCACGCAGCCATGGCGTTTACAGTTGTGATTCTTGGTATGCTCGTATTCTCATGGATTCGCCATAGAGTACAGTTTACCAAGCAAAACATTCTTATAATGGCGTTTTTGATGACCTATACAACCATCTTTTTCTTGCCAGCAATGCACGAGCGCTACGGATTCTGCTATGAGATCATGGCTATCGCAATTGCGTTTATGGTTATCAAAACAGCACCACTTGCAATCGGACTTATCTGCCTATCACTTACAACCTACGGCGGATTCCTTTTCAACAACACCCCAAATGAGTGGCTGCTGGCAGTAATCAACTTAGCACTTTATGCGGGATACATGTACATCCTTAGCAAAGCACTCATTAATAATGAACACTTCTGATTATATTATTAAACGGGTACCTCGGACGAGGTACCCGTTTAATATATTTGCTTTCCATATTTATCCATATCCTCTCTTAGATATTCACTACAAACTTCATCATAATTAAAAATATCTATCTTTCTGAGTGTAGGAATCTGATCTATTTCTTCCTCAAATGCATTGATGTCTTCACATCCATATACTATGAAATCAATATCACTTCTTTCAGTTTGCTTTCCTAAAGCAAAAGAACCAAATAAATCTAATCGCTTCACATTGTACTTATGAGCAATATCAGTAACTCTCTTAATAATTTCTTCTGCGGACATTACGTTTAATTTGGCCATAGTTTAACTTACTCCCAATCCACAATAATATGTTTAGTCCCTTTTTTTGGTTCTCTTAAAATATAACACACAAATGAGTATGATTGAACCCACACTTATTGCTTCACTCACTCGCCAACTGTCTGGTTCAATAAACTGGGTTGAAAACTGGGCATCTTTGGTTTGCGACTCGACGCGGATACAGTTATTGTCACCGATCTCCCAATCAAGCTCTTTGCCAACTTCGCCGTAGACATGGATGTAATTGTAAGCAAGAACAGGCAAGGTAAATGTAAACGTATCCCCTGATGCATCAGCCTCTATAATTGGCTCAGTGTTTGAAAGCAATCCAAGCTCTGTGCCCACAGGCAAATAGAGGAAATCAGCCCAATCCTCAGGAGCCTCAGCATCGCTTACTGTAATGTTACCATAGGATAAAGTGTAGTCAAAAACACCTGTGGTTCCTATTGCTATGACTGCTGTGATTCCTAGGGTAATAAAGGCAAATCGGCTGATTCGCTTGATATTTTGGAATTCAATAATCTTGCCGCTAGTTCTGTCGGAATTTCTTGTCTCAAGCAACTTAAGGCAATGCACACCGGCGATTATGACAAACAAGGTCTGGAACATGCTATATCGCCAAGGGTACTGCACAGAACTCATCAGCTTGTCAACAGCTCCCTCTCCGGCAAAGACATGCCAAGGGAAATACACAGATGACATCCAGCCTGCCAAAATCGCAAAACCAAAGGCTGTCATCGCCCACTTGTACTTGAGCTTTGCTGTTTCTGTTGGGAACCAATCACTCTTTTTAACATACACATATATTAACGTAAATACGATAACTATAAAGCATAACACTGGCAACAAACCGATGTTTAAGAAGCCTTCGTTTGTAGTAGACCAATCCTCGGCGTTGCTGCCTCGTCCAATGGTTATCGGCCCAAAAATCTGACTTAGGTAAAGTCCGGCTCCGCGGATGCTAGTCTGTGTCATTGCCCTGTTGATATAAAGTTTTAACGAGCTATAAGAATCAACGAATGGAACAACGAAAAAAGCGTTGATTCCAAGAATTGATACAAGAGATAATATCAATTCCCTTATAACCGCAATTGTACGCTTGAAATTAAGCAAAGCAAACAAGAAAATAAATCCAGCCACGATTTCAGTTGTAAGGATGTGGCTTTCGATGATGCCTGTTACGCCAATAATCAAAGGCATACATAGACTCAATCTTGCACTAATGGAGTTCCTTTTTAAACCATCCTTGCTAGAAGATGAATTGTTCTGCAAATCCTCTGTTCCGCTGTAGATTCTGTAAACACCGTACACTATCAGCGGCACAAAAATCATAGCTGTGTACTCACCTAAGGATGTTCGCACATAGAGGTTTGATAGTCTATAGCCAGACAAGGTATAAATCGTTGTAGCAATAATCGACCAAACACTAGATTTAAAAATCCCCTTAAAGCTGTAGTATCCCACCAGAACGGTCGCAAGATTTACTAGAATCACATATATGTTATAGGCCTTCCAAACTGGCACCCCCGCCATAAACAACAAAGCTGGTATGTACAAAAAAATGTTTCCATAGAAGCTGGTACTTACATATCCATGACCGTACCAAGCGCCTGACTCATATCGAACTGGAAATTGACCGCCCCGTAGCTCCTCGGCGATCGCCTGAATTCGTCCCAAGTGAAATTTTAGGTCGTGGCCAGTATATATTCCCCCGCGAAACGCAGGAAGGCTAGCAACGATGATAATCGCCGCCAGCCCTAATATAATGCATATTTTCTTTTTGTCTAATCTTTTAAACATTAATTAGCGTCTCCTCGCTTGAGAAGTACCAAATCACCTTGACTTGCCACCTCTTCAGTATAGGTTTCAAGCAGATATTGGCCAGTTTCACCTGCTACAAAATCTTCGTATTTGCTGTTTGCCTGATCAATCAACAAATAATCGGCCTGACGCTCAGGATGTAGCTGGTAAAAATCTAAAAGCTTTGTATTCTTTTGGGTGCGGGCATACACAGAATAAGTGCCCATCTGCCCAACTGTATTTAAATAGCCTGTACTGTTGCTTCCGAATGCCACCAAAAGCTTGTCCTCCGGGCCAACATTTTCCGAAAGCATATTGTAGATTGCTTCGTTTCTATCGTAATCATCTGGTAAAAGTGCGATTCCCTTGAGCTCGCCCTGGACAACTATCCAACGCTTTTGTGTTACATCCGCGTAGCCTCCGTTGCCCTCTGGAACCCAGAAGCCCATGAAGAAAGCAGCTATTGCAACGATGATGTAGTTGAGACCCCGCATGTATTTCTCATCATCTGTCATTACAAGTATATCCGCAATCACTACGAAAACGGCCATGTGACCTGGCACAGATATATCCTGATTAGTTGAAAGAATCCATACAAACTGTGTCGCAGATGATACTATGAAGATTGGCCAAAGTACACCTTTGACATCCGAAATATCACTATTGTATGCGCCAATTCTTGTATAGTCGTTTTCACTACGCTCGTGAACGAAGTAAGGGAACCAAAAATACAGAATGAGGCAGGCATAGATAAATCTTGAATTGGATACGCTCTGTGGTCTTGCAAGACAAATACCCAGGAAGAACACAACCCAATAGATTGTAAGAATCAAATGCTCAGTGTAATCTGACAAGTATCTTGCTCTGCGGAACAAGCAGATGCATACAATTGGTATGTAGGCAATAACTGCGACCGCAGCATAGCTTCCCAGCAAATATCCCACACGATACGCCGCACCATGCTCGTAATCCTGATCACCCAAATATTTAAGCTCACTAAAGGCCTGTGAAACACCTGTTGTAGACTGAAGATAAATCAAGAATATAGCGCCAATCACAACACATGTTATAACAAAAGCTATGAGTGGCTTGTTTCCGATTTGATTAAAATACATCTGCACTATGAGCCATACACCCACAGCAACAGCTAATATTATCATTGTAGGATAAGCTAAAATAGCAACGCAGCAAACGATACCTGCCAATACGAAATAGCGAACCTTTTCGGTAGCATGGAAGCGAATCAAGAAGCAAATAAGCATCATAACTGCAAGTTCGCAAATAGACTTGTAAGAGAAATTCTTCCAAGTAACTACAAACATAAAGTAGAAGATTGCCGCCAAAAAAGCGCCGTCTTCGTAGCAAGTGCTTTTAATTGTAAAGTATAGATATAATGCCACTAACCCTCTGAGAACCATGTAGGCAATTCGCATATACAATACTAATCCAACATTGATGCCTGTAGATAAAAATAATGGCTTAAAAGCTTGATAGTATAATGCTATCAAAGGCTTTACCAAAAAACCGCCGGTTTGCAGCGATTCCCATGAATCTGTAAACATGTGCTGGCCTTGATAGATGCCCTTGTATGTGACAAGTAGTCCGTTTTCATCTACGTAAAAACCTGTATTAAGTGTAACCGCCGCCCAAATAATGACGCCGATTAAAATTATTATTCGTATGACTTTAACCGATGTTGATGTTCTTTCCATGATGTTATAATCCCTCTTTATTGTTGATAGCTAAAGTGTCATGCACCACAATGGTATATCCCATAGTTTATTTACTTACTAGAAAAAGAAAATTCCTGTAATTAAATAACTCTCATTTCGCGCATTTGACACAAATTATACAATAATCTTTAAGAGTATAACATATCTGTCATATTTAATAAAGAAAGAGGCTGACAAATATGTCAGCCCCTTGGATTCTAATGATTAATTATTTGCCCAATGATTTGAGGTAAGCATCAAGCAACCCTTCGTCATTGAGTTTTGAAATGATTTCGTTGTCGCTCATGCTATCTGTTGGACGATAGTTTTCTGTTTGGAGCTTCATAGCGCCAGCTCTTGGCTGCTCCTGACCAACTACAAAATCGTATGCATAGTATACTGCGGCATGTCTGCTTGCAGCATCTCCCAAAGTTGCAATTCCTCTACCGGCACGCTCCTCAGGATGATTAGCGTAGTGGAGGTAGTATGCAATTACGTTTGGACCATATGCCTTGTGTAAATCAACGTTTTTGGTAGCGTAAGCATTAACCTCGAACTGAGCATTAGGTTGACGATTCTCCCAGATACCACAGTTGATGAAATGATTGTACATAACCATAGGGTCATTTGTACCAAATGCTTTAACTACATCTGGATACATCTTTGCGTAGTCTTCACCGTTGAAAGCCTTTGCAATTGTAGCAATCTCTTCTTTTGTGAGAGGTCTTCTCTGCGCATCAAGAGGAGTAGCAGCCTTTGCAGTTGAAGCAAAAACCAAAAATGCAAAACTAGCGGCAAGTACCAATGAAAGAATCTTTGAAATTTTTACATTCTTCATACTAAATACCTTCCTTATACATTATTTTTATCCCCATAGTGCGGGATTTCATCCTATCTTGAGTCTATACCATACGTAAATAATAGGCAAGAAAAAAATATATGGCTTCTTAACGTTATTTTGAGGGAAATCTAGAAACCATATATTATGAACTATTTCAAGCTATTGTATACGCTTATAACCTTTATGTCCATTAAACTGATTTTGTTTTGAACGCATTTTTGGCTTTATTTTTTTAACAAAATTCTTTGTTTTAGTCCATGCGTCTAGATATCCTTTAGTACTATATACTTTAGTACTAAATTTTTTACTTTCTTTACTTTCTTTACCTATTAACGGCTTACAATCACTATTTTCACTTATTGCATTATCTTGTGACTCTGTTGCAATTTGCTTTGGAGTTTCTAATCTAATTATTTCGTTCTCCAACACATTAATTATTAACTCTTTATTTGATTTGCCTGTGTAATTAAATGCTATTTTACGATTTTTAGCATTAAGATTATCTTCTGTCCATGATGGATTCAAATCTCGAATTATATTTTTAATTACCAGTGTTTGATTAAGAATATCCGTATCGCTCATTTCCTTCTTTTTATTTTTAACAGGCCTTCCAACTTTTTTATCAAACTCATCCTTTAGCTTAGGTCGAATATCAAGTAATATTTTTTTTGCATTGTGCCTGTTTTCATCCTTCGTAAACAGTTCCTCCTTACTATTTTTCTTTAAGTATGTATTTACTGCTTCCGTTATAATCAATTGATCTAGAATCAACTCTTTTTTTTCTTCGAAACTAACAGTGTTGTTTTTTTCCTCTAATTGTTCAATGGTATAGTAAGTATAATCGTTAAATCCTCCATCCAAAGTTTTTGAATCTTTCAGAATATAATGCTCTTTGACTACATAGTCAGCTAATTCCGCCAATTGTCTATTTGTTCTTCCCTTTAATGCATATAGACCATCCGAAACATTATTCATTGTGTTGTCATATACTTTTTCAAAATCTTTAAACATTTCGTCTAATTTATTATATCTTTCTGGATAGTTATTATTTTCACTCATTTTAAATCCTCCTTCTTAAGTGCTGACATTTACTATTCAAAAAAATTTTTTATTTTTTTCCATTTACACAAAAAAAAGATGGATATCTTTCGATATCCACCTACTATAGGCATTAGGCCCTACCATATCTGTAAAAAATCCTTATTTATACTCTGATTCAGTTACAAAGTTTTTCTTAACATCGGCAAATACAGTATCTAAAATACGCTTGGTGTTTGCACTTCGATCTGGATTATCCTGACGTCCATCAAGAGAATTATCCACGAAGTTGAGTTTGCCATTCTTTCTGCCATCAAATCCAGCGAAGCTGATTTCTTTGAATCCAAGCTTCACAAGAAGGTTGATGAGCATCAGTGTTGAGTCGTCGTTATATTCGTCATTGAAATAGACAAGCTCATTGTAAGCAATTGCGGCGTCGTAGTTTTCGATGTCGCGCATCAGGTTTGATGTGATTACAAGCTTGCTGTTGCCACGCTTATCTTTGATGCTGTCGTAGCGCTTGGTGTTTGTCAGGAAGATAATATCTGCGCCTGCTTCTGGCACAAAGTTGACGGCCACCTTGCAAGTACGTGCGCCGATAGCGGCAGCGACTTTATCAGCCGATGATTTTAGGCTCTCGCCTGGCGCCATAACAAGGATACTGTCGTATCCTGAAATCAGCTTCTTGAGCTTGTCCAAATCAGCCTTGTCATCAATCTTGACATCCATGTATTCCATGTAAAGCTTGTCGATGTATTCTTCGTTAAAGGTCTCGGCCTCGGCAGGATCAACCTGAGATAAGATTCTCTGAATATCCTTAGTCTTGAGACGCTTTTTGTTGATTAAGTGTTCTGCATATGTTCTGTGCAAATAGTATTTCGCTGAAAGAGCGTAAGGAATAGCATATCCCCAAGGCTCCCTGGCCTTGATTGGCGCAATGTAATCGTCAATTGCATCGTAGATTGGCTCTAGTGCATAGCCCTTGTTGTACTGCTCGTTCATGTAGTCAGCAATCTGCTCAATACAAAGATTGCCTGGCACGCGACCCATTCCAAGAAGCGAACCGTCCACAACGATTTTTCTTGTAGGGTTAGCAATCTGCGTGATATGCTGCGCAAGGTTGTATGCCAAACCAAGATTCTCATGCAGATGCACGCCGATTGTGATATCTGGAAGAAGATTGTTTTCAACCAAATAATATCTATGAGAGAGGTCGTTAACTCGCATCACACCAAAGGTATCTACGATTGAAAAACCATACGGATGTAGCTCGTTAACCTTTTCTAAAACCTCGATGTATTCTTTGTCTGAGTAGACGTTGTTGTTAACCGGGTTGATGAAAACCTTGTATCCCTTATCCATAAGGATTCTAGCAGTTTTCAGGCCCCAATCAAGACGCCATCTTTTGAAGGAAAGTCGAATGAACTCGATGGTTCCATCGCATGGCTCAAGATGCTCCAAATCGATGAAATCTGCCATAAGCGCAAAATGAGAGCGCCCCCTGTCCTTTGGAAGGATGCGCTTTACATCCTCGATGGTATAATAGCGTGCAGTATCCTTGTCGCAAACACTATCCCAAAGGAAGCCCACTTCGATAATATCTACGCCTGCTTCAACAAGTCTTGCTATTGTGTTTTTGATGACTGTCTCGCCAAAATTCCCATCAACGATATGCCCACCGTCTCTAAGGGTACAGTCTAAAAGTCTAATGTGTTGTTCCATAATTATTACCACTAAAATTAATATACTAAATCATTTTGATTAGTTGATTCTTATTTTATATTTTACCCTTGCTCTTAAGGAATGTATAAACTGCATCCGCCAATTCGAAATCATCAGCGTTGTCGATATCTACACACTCTGCTGCATCGCACTCTACGATGTATGGATTGAGACCACAACGAGCATGAGTCTCTGCAAAGCATTCCTTCGTAAATACGTATGGAGATGGATTCTCAGTATAGTATGCTTCCATATCCTGCGTACGCGGTGGATTGCTAAGATCAAAATTAAATGGCTTGCCATCCTTCCAGAAGAAGGTTTGGTGCTTTTGACCAGCAAATGCGGATGATGCCTTGCCCTGCTGCACCGCCTCGATGCACTCTTTGATGTGTTCGGTACTTGTAAAGGGAGCTGTTGCGTGGCAGAGAATATATACATCTGCTTCTATCGTCTTTACGAATTCTTCGTAGATTGCACGACCCTTACAAAACTTGTCATCAAGGAATGTAGGGCGCTCTAAGAAATCTACGCCGTCTGGAAGATATTGCTTAATTTCTGGATTGCTGCAATAGCAGTATACTTCGTCTATGCAGTCGCCTTTTAGGCTTGCAAGCTTTTCTGTGATGATGCGCACCAATGGGGTACCATCTGAAAAGCATTTTGTATTCTTGCCTGGAAGGCGCTCATTATTCATCTTTATAGGGACAAAAGCTACTGTTTTCATATTTAAAATCTCCTATATTTGTAATCATTTCAGCAACAATACACATGCACCTCATACACCGCTACGCGGTCCCCACTCTTCTTTTTAAGGGAAGGCTTTTATCTATTTATTTTTTTATAATATTATCAATAAATGTGCATATGTTTTTGAATGCGCCGGGTTCGAACATGCCGTCTGGCTCTACGTAGCCTGCAGCATCTCGTTTAATCAAGTCTACCACTTGGTCAGCGTCGTCTACAAGTGGCACGTTTTTCTCATTGATGAAGTATGCCATATTGACGGCGGTATCACCGTAGTTTAACAAGATTGTTTTGCAACCGAAACCTATGCCTTCCCACACGGAAGCGGTACGGGTGCTGACTACAATGGCGCTTTCTGCCAAGTATTTAAAGATGTGATTTTCATTGTTGTCTATCACGTCAAGCTTGTCGTTAATCAACCAAGGATAGCGCTGCTTATAGTAACCAAACTCAAGGGGATGAAGCTTGTAGTAAACATGGTATTCGTCGCCAATTAAATCTGCCACTTTCGCTGCAACCTTACTGATTTGCTCGCCCTCAGCTAAAGTTGATATAAAGCAGATAGCCTTGTCGTTCTTCGGGTTCGCAGCCTGATAGTGCTCCCTCTGCTTTTCAAAAAATGGAAAGCCCACGGTCTTCATCTGGACATTGTCAGGAAGATTTACTATCGGAAGCTGTGTGTCGCTGTAAATCAACTCGTAATCCGGCAGCTCAGTCAAATGATCCTCGGGATTGAACTGCATCGGTGTGTGAGTAGGAAAGGCAAACCCGTGACTGTATTCTGCAGTTGGGATTCCTCGTTCATGTCCGAGGATGCTCATAGCATAGCTCTCCATTGCGTAGTAGCAAATCTCGATTATGAGCTTTGGCTTGGCTTTATCTAAAATCTTTGCGCAGTATTTCTTCGTAATGTCGATATAATACATTCTGTCGACTATATCAGGAATCAGCTTGTCTGCTAAATCTGGTCCAAAGTCTTTTTGAATCGCATCAAATAACGGAGTAAAAATCCGAGTAACCTCCGCGGTTCTATTCTGCCTCTTTCTGGTATTAAACTTCTTGGAAAGCTTCACCCCAAGGTTGGTTTGAAAAGCCACCTTATCAGTAAAATAGACATTGTCCATTCCGTTAGGGATACAATGTCCGTGATTTTCAGGATGCTCAAGAATGACGCTGTTGTAATTCTTGGCAATCTCGTCGCAGTAGATATCCTCGTAGATTCCTGTGTCTGGATTCTTGGTGCGACGGCCGTTTCCAATAAACAGCACATCAACATTCTTGTATTTGAAAGGTTTGAGAGCATTCAGCGCCATGGTAAGCAGCTCTTTTTTTGTAAAAGGAGCCTCGTCTCCCTCTGTGCGCCCAACAGTAGCAGCTTTGATAGCGTTGTGAATCTCGTATCGGTACAACGCCCATACATGCATGCCCTCAATCTCTATTTGATTACATTTGTGCTCGCGCTCGAAGGCGAGAAAATTTTCGATTGTTGGTTCCTTCATTGAATTGTACTCTTCATAATTAAGTTGCTTCGATTGCTAACCACTGTATGGTCTGGCACGTCCTGCGCAATTACGCAGCCGGCCCCGACAAATGAATATTCACCGATAGCGACGCCTGGCAAAATCACTGCACCATACCCTATCAAGCTACCCCGACCAATGCGGATTGGCTTGTTGGAAAGATCCTGACGTTCGATGGGAACATTAGGTTGACTGTATCCGTGCTTGCAATCGTTTATCATTACGTGAGGTGCTAAGGTAACATCATCCTCTAGGATGACACTGCTGCTGCAAGATATGTGACATCCCTGGCCAATCTCAACACGGTCTCCGATTTTGATTTCTGGAGTGAATACCTGATCGTTGAATCTAGTGATAGTCTCGATTCTAAAATCTTGCATGATATAGGAGTAGTCACCGATGGTGATGTTTTTGCCGCCCATTATTCGGAGAGGCTTGTACATCACTGTATGTTTACCTACAGATTTAAACTTGTGCAAATACTTAATGTATTGCATGGCAAATCTAAGTTTTTTAGCTATAAGTTTTACAAAACTCATTTTTGTTCCTCATATAGTTATTTTTCTTCATCGTAAGTGCGCTCGCTAATGATGTAGCGTGGACGATTCTTTGTTTCCATATAGGTCTTGCCGATGTATTCTCCAATAATTCCAAGAGAGACAAGCTGGATTCCGCCCAAACCGCAGACCGCTACTATCAAGCTGGACCAACCAGGTGTGGTATTTCCAAGGAAGTGCTGAACCACTGAATATATTGCTAGAATTATCGCTATCAACACTACAATGATTCCTAGTCCTGTAATCATTCTGATTGGCTTGATGCTAAGACTTGTGATGCCATCAAAGGCAAGGCTGAGCATCTTTGACAATGGATAGTGGCTCTCTCCTGCGATTCGCTCGTTGCGCTCGTAATAGACACTAGTGCTCTTGAAGCCTACAAGCGGGAACATTCCTCTTAGGAAGATGTTAACCTCTTTGTAGTTGGCAAATTCATTTAAAACTCGTGATGACACTAGGCGATAGTCCGCATGATTGTAAACCACCTCAGCCCCCATGTTGTTGAGAAGCTTGTAGAAGCTTTCAGCTGTAAATCTCTTGAAGAATGTATCTGTATCGCGTTTGCTGCGAACACCGTAGACAATCTCGCATCCATCTGCGTATGCGTCGACCATCTCGTTCATGGCATTGATATCATCCTGCCCATCACAATCGATGGAAATTGTAATATCGCAGAGTTCTTTTGCTTCCATGAGGCCTGCAAGAACTGCGTTCTGATGGCCGCGATTGCGACTTTGGGTGATGCCCACGAAATGCTCGTCCGACTTTGCTAATTCCTTTATAATCTCCCATGTCTTATCCTTTGAACCATCGTTTACAAACATTACTCGAGACTTGTCATCGATTTTGTCGAGCTTTACAAGTTCGTTGATTTTGTCGAGAAACAAAGGAGCAGTTATCGGAAGAACTTCCTCCTCGTTGTAACATGGAATTACGATATATAGTACTGGTTTCATATTTCCTCCAAGGTTATATCTTGCTGGTTATTGTATCAATATCACCTGTTACGCTCTCAATCCTGACATACTCCGCTCGACCAGGAATGTCTCGCTTGAGTACTGTTCAGAGATTGATAGCTACAGGTAACATTGATACATACCAGCTATCTATATGTTGAGCATATTATAATTAAATAGTTCACTTAGTATAAATTTCTAAATTCTCAAATCCAAGTTTCACAACGAGGATTTGAGATTAACGGGTTATTTAAAATCCGCAATTATTTGGTCGATTTTTGTTGAGTCGCCCCATACTGCTTTAGAATCGTATGGACGATCTGGAAAGGTTCCGTAGGCTAGTTTGATTGTGAAGTTGTTTTCTTCTATGAACTGTTCAACACGATCTGCTAAGCGCATTGGATGACCTGAGCAGCATTCGATGATGCCAAGGATTTCATCCTGCATGCTTGCTTTTGCAACCTGCTCGCAGAATAAATCATAATCCGTAAAGTCGAATTGATTCTGACCTGTTGTAAATGGAAATGTCTCGTCTCCTGCTTCTGCTGCTGCAGTGAGCTTTGAGAAAATGCTGCAGCCCATATGCGCATTACCCACGATGTAGTATCCACGAAGCCACTGAAGCTTGACGCCTGTTTCTTTGCAGGAAAGTATAGTTGCCTGACGAAGGGCGTTCTTGGCTATTCCATAAAGTGACTGGGGAGCACAAGGAGTGTCCTCCTTGATACATCCTTCCATAAAGCCAACCTCGTGCATTGTGCCCATGACACACATCTTGCGTATGCCTGCCTTGCACATTTTGTTAATGAAATCGTAATGATGTGGCAAGTCGTTGATGTGATTTTCAGAAGCATGTCTGAAACCATCGCGCCATGCCAGATGAATTACAACATCTGGTTTTTCAAAATAACTATATGGATCCTCTAGCCGGAATAAATCCGCGTCGATGCGCTTTGCGCGAGAGTCGACACCGTCTGTGTGGAAATCGGTTGCCACTACATCTGCGCCTAAGTCAAGCATCTGCCTAACAACTCCCTGACCAATATATCCATTTGCACCTGTAACTAAATACTTCATATTTAAACTCCTAGTCCGCCCTTCCGTATTCTCACTTATCTTAGCATTCGACACGCTTGTGCTCAATTACAATTTATTTAAATAAATTATCTATCCATGCGTGGATGGAATATTGTTTGCGTAACGGTTCGTTGACAGCATAAGGCTTGTCGAGCCAGCTTGAATCTGGGAGGATGAAAGCGCTGTAATCGCCGGATGCCTCCGCGGCGTCGGCCTTGGCTGCCAAGTCGGTAAGAATCAAATCATTGTCTTCATTATAGAACTCATAATCACGCAAATAAATATTGTTTGTGACTAGTTTTCTGCGAATTCCAAGGGTTTCCATTGTGCGCATTGTAAGACCCTGCTGCTTTTCGTGTGCCAAGTCAAGCACCGCTTTTGAATTCTTGCACATATCCCTGATTGTCTCTGGCGTGAATGGTTCGAAGCTAATGATATCCATATCTAGATTCTTAACTAGTTTTGGATCTTTGAGCTTTTTACCTCGATAAACGCTTGGGCTCAGAAAGATTTTTAGGCAAAGCTTTTTGTCTGGATTTGCCTTTTTGAAAGCCTTGAAATATCTGTATCTAAATGGAAAAAAGGCTGAAACACTGACGTAGTCGTACTTGTAATCTGTCTGTGGCTCCAATCTTTCCGCGTCGAATTCGTCTGAATAAAATAGTGGAAGTAGCTCGTAACCCATATCTGAATTGGCTGCATCCACCGAATCGAAAGTGCCTCTCCAATCGAAAAGCTTACCAAGCTGTCCCTTGTGGCGCATGTTTGCAAATGAATCCCATGAATAGTAGATTGATTTGCCTGTTGATTTGAGCGCTCTTAGCTTTATGTCATGGATAGTGCGCTCGTTTAAAACGTTACCACGAATTACCAGGAAGTAGTCATATCCGCCCGCCGGCATCTCAGCAAGGATTTTGCTCGTAAGCTTGCGGTTGAACTTTTCAAAAATGTTCTTCCTGTGGAAAATGCTCTCCATGTTCTTGAGGATAAGGAACTTGGTCTTTTCTGGTTCTTCGTCGTAGAAGTGAACGTTGGCACCTCGGGCAACCAAGTCTTCCTTCATCTTGGATTGATAGGCGTAGAACTTAGGCATTATTATCAATATGTTTTTGTTCTTTAAATCTATGCTGTAGTCAAATTCTGGTTTCATTTCACCTCATATAACATCTTTCTTCCATATTGAAGATATGTTGTTTCCCCTCATCAGTCTGCTCCGCAGACAGCTTCCCCCCTAGGGGAAGCCTATAATCTCTCGATAGTTTCCTCGGCTTCTTTACGGATGATGTCTGGGTTGAAGACTTTGCGGAATCGATAGTATTCAACTGGACGTCCTCCGTATTCACGGAAGCTGTGATTGATTTGCTTAACTACTGAACCTTCAAAATCAAACTTGAGGCCTTTTTCGTGAGCCTTTTCAATTGATTTGTGTACCAAGGCGTCGTAGGTCTGAAGTCTTGAATATTCTGGGATTGGGCCGCCTGCATCAAGATAGAGGCTTTCTTCATCCCAAACTAAAAAGCTAAGAGATAAGACTTCGTCATTCTCGCCAAGAGCGGCGAATACTTCGCCTGCGTTATTAGCGTAAGCTGCTTCGTATATACGATGCCACTGCTCGCGTGAGAATGGAACTGGTAAATCCTGTCTAGCAAAAATCTTTTCGTGCTCGGTATAGAATTTGTCAGCATCGATTGTTCCAAAATGATGAATGTTCTTTTCGCCTTTGCGAATCATGTTTCGATACTTGCTGCTGATGCCTGCATCAACCTTTTCCATGTCGGTAGTGTCCTCGATAACGTAGGTATAACGAGGAATCACGCTGTAGCGATGCCAAAAGAATGGAAGGAAGTTGGTGTACTTGTACTGAAACTGCTGCTCGTAGATATCAAGCCCCATGGATTCGATAAACTCGATTGCTGCGTCGCAGATTTCCTCCTCATAGCTGGCACGCTTAGCCAAGGATTGAGGATCCTTGGGATAGCTGACAATCAAGCCGTTTGTCTGAGTAAGTGGCGGCTTGGTGATACGCTTTACGCCGTTCTTATCCTCCAGATAATATGGCATGGCAGCCCAGATACGACCACCCTTTTCGTAAATCCATACGTCCCAATTTTCTGGCCCAACTACCGCATCAAGCCACCAAGGCTTTGAGTAGATGCACACATAATTATCTTCGCAAAATTTATTGAATAATTCTTTGTTTGTCATAGCCTCTCCAACTAGCTAGACTGTGTAAATGCGTCTAGCGATTGCTTCATAATCAAACTGCATCTTGGCAAAGGCAAATGATTTAGCCTTGGTCTGTTCCAAAATTGCAGGGTTTTCTGAAATCATCTTGAACACTTGAACCATGTCATCCTCGGTCTCGACGAAGAAATAGTTCTCGCCGTTACAATCAGAATATGTCTCGTCCTTGTAGGTTTCGTGAGGATATGTCATGTTGGCACATCCGCAACACATTGCTGTCTCAAATGTTGATGATTGACCGCCCGGCTGACAATATAAATCTACGCCAGCAAGGAATTCTTCTATTTCTTTATTTACCTTCCATCCCATAAAGTGGATGCGGTTGTCTGCCTCCAAAAGTGGGCGAAGGATTGGTTCCATATCATCTGGTATTGACCCAAACACGAATAACGCAAGTCTTGAATCGTTAACCTTGGCGAAAGCTTTTAAAAGCTCTTCGGTACGCTTGCCAGCAGATAGCTTGCCAGAATGAGCCATAATTATAGCATCGTTTGGCAGTGCGTATTTGTTGATGATTCCCTGACGAGCCTCGCGCTGCTGCTCTAGAGAATAGATGATGCCGCCGATTGCCATAAATTCCATCTTGTCATCCTTGATGCCATAGATGTCCTTGAGCCAATCGCGCATCTGTACGCCTAGATAGAGAATCTTATCAACCTCTGGAAGTGCCTTGTGTACGAAATGACCGTGGATATATTTATAAAAAATCTTGCTCGCCGGAGTCATTGCCGAGTTGGTGTAATCCTCGTGGCTATCCATGAAGAACAGACAATCCTGATGATGCTTGCAGTAATCTGCCACATCCATCATCTCGTAACCACACACGCCATGATAAAGTATTGTGTCCGGCTCAATCTCGATAAGATATTTCTTGAGCTTGCGACACTTTTGAATCTTTTCAGTCCATAAATCGCTGGAAAAAACTCTGTCGTATTTGAGACGAATGAGTCTTGCACCACCTGGCATAATGCGGTCTTCTTCAGGACCTTCCACAAGTTTGCTGCCCTCATAATGATAAACATCTGTGATGATAGTTACATCGTGGCCATCAGCAAGATTCATGGCTATAAGCATATTTTCCTGATAAAGCATCCCCTCCGTAAAGTGGGATGGCATTCCGATATGTAAAATCTTCATATAATTCCTCTCGCTTTTTGACTTGATATTATAAAATTGTAATCAAAAAGTCTTTTTATTAAATACAGTCCCAATCTGTATTTTAATCTGCAAAGTATATCTGCAAATAATTTGCGTACATCACCCTGTTGTCGTAGCTATCCACTGCAAATTTGCGGATATCCTCTGCGGTCAAGCCTCTTTCCAACTGCGTGGATGTTGCCGCCTTTAACGCCTCTAGGGTCGCGGCGTATTTAACATCCGCGTCGCCGGCAATATCTACCTTGACGAAAGTGCCATACGGCTCTGGCGCGGTTTCTTTGGTTCCGCACTCGTCGAGACCAACAACCGGTGTGCCGCAGCACAACGCTTCAATGCAAGTGGTAGGGAAATTTTCAGCCTTCGAGCATATTATAAACAAATCCGCCTCAGAATACCATCTTGCCAACTCGTCTTGGTCTTTGGTACGGGCAATCAGCTGTACATTGTTTGAATAGCGCTTTGTTTCATCAGCTCCCACCAGGACAAATTGTGTGTCTTGCATTGTGTCAGCCAAGTCCAAAACCATCTGTCCGCCTTTGCGAACGTCCATGATGTTTGGTGCCACAGCAAGAATCAGCTTGTCTTTTTCGCCAATGCCGTACTGGCGTCTCAATTCAGGATCCGCAGGTCGTGGATAAAAAATCCCATCAGTATCGATACCATTATGGATAACCTGAATGTTGTATTTATACAGGTATGTTTCTTTGGTTTTGTCAGCCAACCACTTTGAAGGAGTAACGATGGACTTGATATTCAAGCCTTCCATGCTAGCCTTTTTCTCAGCCAAAAGCTTTGCTGTTCTGTCAAGCTTAAGGGAGCTAACGTATTCACGGATGTATGGGCAGTTGCCACAACCGCTTCGGTAGCCTTGGCATTCGTATGCAAATCCGCATTTGCCGGTGTACATATACTCGCAGTGGAATGTCCAAACGATTGGTATCTGCTGCTCTTTTAGAAATCTAAGCAGCACGCCGTGATTTACGAAGTAAGCGTGCAGCTCGTGGATGTGAATCAAATCCGGCTTGAACTCTTTTATATAGTCGATAAGTCGGGCTGTAGATTTTGGGGAGTAGCAACCGTTCTTGCCAGTAATACGGGCAAGGGCTGCGTGAATCTTGGTCTCCCAATCTAGGCCAAACTTGTATATGCCTGGTTCATCTATGACATCTCCACGGCCGTAGGCTATGCGCGCCTCGTGGCCATCCGCGTTAAGACGCTTGTATAAATCATATACTATCTTGCCAGTGGAGCTGTATTTGCAGTTGACGTCAATTAAAAGTATTTTCATAAGGTCCTCTATCAATATATGCCTTAAAGCAATATGATTTTTTCAGGATTTAACAATATTCTATAGGTTTTTGATTTTCCTCAGAAAATCAAAAACCGGGTAAAGACCAATATTTTCTGAAAGAAAATGTTGCTCTGCGAAGCAGAGTTCTTGTGGGCATTTTCCTTAAATTGCCCCAAGAAGTTAAGACTTTCTGCTGGCAGAAAAAGGAATTGCCAACAGAAATCTGGCTTTGCCAGACTACTTTTCCATTTCATGAAATAGTAGGTCTGGTACGATTATTGTTTTCTGCTCTTAGAAAGCACCAATCCGAGATTTCTTTTGCTGCTCCTAGAAAGCTTCAATCCGAGATTTCTTTTTGTTCTGGGATGCGTCCACAAAAACCTAGGTGCCTATCTCTATTTTTATAAAAAGTATTACTTTTCTCTATTTAGTATGGTCAGTAATACTTGATGTGTGTAAAAACTGCTGATTTGAAGCAATTTGTGATGAAATAAGTATTAGTTTGTTATGATTTTATAGGTTTGTAATACTTGTTTTTCATATTTTAAGGAAAATATGAAGAAAAAAGTATTAGTTTTTGTAAATATGGGCAAAAGTAATACTTCAATAGATATCCAAAACAGGTAAGTTCATTTTACTCGGAATCCATACCTGCCTAAGTGAGTTCTTACTCAGAATAAATGCTAGCCTAAGTGAGTTCTTACTCGGAATAAATGCCAGCCTCAGTGAGTTCTTCTTCAGTTGGTGCGGTGATTAGTACAGCTTTGAGGCGACCGTAGTATACGAACATGCTGCCACCTGCGGCTGCGTGAGCGTGACCAGTTTGAAGTGCCTCTTTTAAATCGGCGATGCCGCCTGCTCCTCCGCATGCAGTAACAGGTATATCTACCGCATCAACAACTTGATTGATTAAATCAGTGTCGTAACCTGTCATCATGCCATCTCTGTCGATGCTGTTAAGAAAAATCTCGCCAACGCCTAATTCCTCGGCATGCTTTGCCAACTCAACTGGTGACATGTCGATGACCTTGGTGCCATCACAGATGACACACTTGTACTGACCTTTTACAAGCTTGGCATCGATTGAAGCAACAACTGACTGGGAGCCAGCCAAAGCCACTGCATCTTTCACAAGCTGCTCATCCTCTACAAGGCTTGTATTTAGAACAACCTTTTCGTATCCAATGGCGAGAAGCTTTCTCACTTGGTCTAAGCTTTTGATTCCACCACCATAAGAGAGTGGCATGAACGCTTCTGAAGCCATATCAGTAAGGAGTTCAAAATCTGGTTCGATTCCTTTCTTGCTGGCAGAGATATCAAGAACTGCCATCTCATCTATTCCCTTACGATTGAAAATCTTTAGGGCGTTGACCGGATCACCTAAATAGGTTGGCTTTTTGAAGTTTATTGTCTTTATCAAGTCCCTGTCATCAATCAAGAGAACTGGGATGATTCTTGGTCTATTAAACATTGTAACCTCTTATAATATGTATATTGTTTAGTTTGATGCTTATTTGATTCTAGGTTAAAATGCAACAGCAAAAAAGCTGCATTTTAATCCCCTTTCAGGGGACAACATATTTTAATTAAAATATGTTACATTTACGGAGTTACTTAGGCTTGATGCTTAAGTAATTACTTGGTTTTATTGGTGCAAA
>DBWZ01000094.1:11561-81967 GCA_002309345.1 Pseudobutyrivibrio sp. UBA1225 | reverse complement strand
GAGGTACTCATGATTTACCGTTTACTTTAATTCCTTTAGTTATTAATATTTAAACTTATATGGCTAATAATGCTAAACTTATCCTGAACATAAGTATCACTTAAAGATGGATTGCGGTTGATTCCCACCACGCTATCTGTTTCATTATATTCTTTGTCTCTATAACTAGCATATTGTTCCCCCATTATATTATTGATTATTTTGGTATCGACCACAGTCTTATTTGACAATTCAGACCATTCTTGTTCTTCGACTTCATCCATATGATCTGATACCGAATCAAATTCGACTATATCCGAACGTGCATCCCCTTGGTCAATTGTAAGATTTTCTTCTGTTTCTTCAGATTCATTGACATCAGCAAAAAGTGAAGATGGTAAAACGTTTTCGCCTATATCCGAACGTGTTACATCAAACACTTCTTCTTTACTTTTTTCATCAAAAAATGCGTCTTTTTTATGTTTATTTAAATCTAGAAACGACAGTCCATTCTCATTATCTTTGGTATTCCAAAATTTTGAATCAATATCTTCAATTTTCTCATTATCGCCTAATTTTCCTTCGGAAAACAATTGATTTATACGCGGTGAATTCTCAAATGGTGACAAAGGACTATATTTTGGCAAAGAATAAAACTCTTTCCAAAATCCTAAAGTATTTTTATTTTCATTTTTCTCTATTATCTTACCATAATCTGTGTTTTTTTTGATAAAGGACTCATTAATTAATCGAGTGTACATTCTACGTACAGTATTTGAAAATGATATGTCTGCATTATTTATAGAAACAGAGAGTTTTCGCCAATCGTCTTCTGATCTATTAAATGCGCTTTTAAGGTCATTATAGTTAAAATCCACTTTATATTTGTCTTTTATGCCTTTAATAATTAGATTTTCAAACTTTGTTAATGCCGTATTAAAATTTTTTATATACTTACTATTTTTTTGATTCTCTAATTGTTTTTTATTAGCATTAAATGGATTATTGACATTAAATGGATCAAAAATCTTAGAAAAACCATCTTTAAATTCAGCAAAAGAGATTTGGGTTTTACCTGTTAAATTTAATAGTTCAGATAATTTCTTATCCGCTTTTATTGTTATATTATTATACACAAAGTTTTGGTAAGCTCTTCCGCCTACAGAAGATATACCTGTCTTAGCCTTTTCAAATTTTGCCATATTATGTAATCTTCTTGTGCGCTCATCCTCCGAAATACCTGCCTCTTCCGCGTCAAATATATTTTTTTCAGCGACTTCAGGATGTTCTCCCGATAACAATTCTATAATTTCTTCTTCAGAAACGAACCTATTACTATAGAGCTTCCTTACAGCTTCTATTCGATTTTTTATTTCATCTACAGATTTTATATATATGTCGGGATTCTCTTCTTCTTCCAGATTACTTATCGTGCAAAACTCACCTTTCGCCTTGTTATAATAATGATTTTCAGGCACTTCAGTACCAATATGCTCCAAAAAATATTTAATAGAAACTTCATTCCTAAATCCCAAACTATTAATACCTATGATTTGTATTACTCTTTCCAAAGATTCTACTTTTTTTCTTAACTTCTCATAATTTGCCATATTTAACTCCTTTCATGGTTACAAAAAATTTATTTGCAATCCCCCTCGGTATATATTCAATAAAAAATTTATTTTTTTTTCCTTCTTCACCTAACATTCACAAAAAAGTGCCCAGCCACAGCTGAGCACTTTCGTTAAGCAATCCTAGGAATACAGCGTTCGGCATCCTAGAATTCAATTTAAATTTAATTCTTAATTATTTGAGAAAACTCTCTTTCCCTTTACAAATTTGTCCTTAATAATAACATCGGCATCGTTGTAACACATTCGCTCGATGCGCTCTCTGATTGACATATCGCGCATTGAACACATCTTGCTATCATCGATAACGACAGCATCGAAATCATAGCCATCCTTGAATGCGCCTACATTGCCAAAATATTTTCCACCACCCTCGGTAGCTAGATAGAAGACCTCTTCGAAGGTAAGCGGCTTGACATCAGTATCAACCAAGCGGTAGTACATCTTGGATGCCTGAAGCGTAATAAGCATAGTCTTGACCATATTCATGGATGAACCTGCTGCAACATCTGTTCCAAGACCAATGTTGATACCTGCATCTAAGAACTTGCGGATAGGTGCAATGCCTGATGTAAGATTCATGTTGGAATCTGCACAGTGGGCGATAAAAGCCCCATGCTTCTTTAGAATCTCCATCTCCTTTTTGTCGGAATGAACACAGTGGGCCATGATGGTTGGACGCTCTGTAGTTCCCATTGTATCAAACATCTCGTATGCATTTGCGTAGCAAGATGATTTTGGAACAAGTTCCTTTACCCATGCAATCTCAGAATGATTTTCTGATAGATGAGACTGAATCCTAAGCCCACGTTCTTCCGCAAGCTTGCCTAGCCCCTTCATAAGCTCATCTGAGCAAGATGGGATAAACCTAGGTGTAAGAATTGGCTTGGTGTTTGCAAACTTTCCTTCCACCTGTTCTAACCAATCAACAGTAGCCGCCAAAGAGCTTGCTGCGCTCTCCTCCTGAAGGTGCTCGCCACCATTTCGATCCATGTTGACCTTGCCAACATAGGATGAAATTCCGGTGGACTCTAACTGTCTCATTAGCTCTAAAGTAGCTTCGTTATGGATGGTTCCAAATACCACGGCTCTAGTAGTGAAGCATCTGCGCAAGTCTTCCGTGAAATACTTATACGCCTTTTTAGCGTACTCTATATCAGCATATTTTGCCTCTTCAGGGAAAGTATAGGTGCTGAGCCACTCTAACAGCTCCTCATCCATACCAATCCCACGGAAGGTATACTGCGGCGCATGAACATGTAAATCTGTCATGCCAGGAATAATCAAGCGCTCGCCATAATCATAGAGCTGCAAAAACCTATACTTGTCCGGCAGCTCAGGAAAGGCGCCCTTGCAGACTCCATCCACGCAGACAACATACCCTCTATAAAAGGTAACTATGCTATTTGGACCCTCTGAGAAGGCAATGCCTCCTCCTAAAACAAAACTACTATCTTGGATCATTTCCTATCCCTGTAACCCTCTAGCCTGTCTATCCATATCCTCTACTACGATATCGTAGATTTCACCGAGGCTTCTACAATACTCTAATACCTTCCAAGGTTCATTTGTGTGATAATGAATCTTGATAAGTTCCTCGTCACCTACAGCAAGAAGGCAATCTCCTTTAAAATTCTCTGTGATGTAATCGTTGATTTCATCTTCGTCAAGATCCTCGCCCTCAATAAGAAGCTGTGTGTCATATCTAAACTCGATTGTTTGCTCTGGTAACATAAAAAAATCTCCTCCGTATTTTCTATATATGAACAGATACACTTTATCATAAATATCAAAAAAAGGCGAGTAAGTTCTGCCTAACCCCTCATTATAATCGCATAAATTAGCCCTTTTCACATGTTTAATCCTCGTTTTTTCACATTTAAATGATACTATAGCATTAGATTATAATGTCACATTCGTAAAAACGTATTTCAGGGGAGTTACTATGGGTGATGATTTTAACAAGGGATTCATTGATGATTCTGGCGTTTACGGCAACGGAAAAGAACGTCAGACAAAGATTTTTGTAGCTGTGTGCCGCATTCTTACTGTTATACTTGCGGTGCTTGGTGTACTTGCACTTATCAAGGGAAATTAGTAGGGGAAGAGTTATGTTCGAAATCAAAAAACGACTTTACGAAGTATTAGAGGTTTCAGGTGTAGGCGACAAGGCCAGTCGTGCCTACGACGTGCTTATGACTATGGCCGTAATTGTGGGCTTGATTCCTATGACCTTAAAGGCCGACAACATTTTCACACATTGGATAGAGATAGTCACTAGTGTTATTTTCATTCTTGACTACATAGCTAGAGTTTGGACCGCAGATTTCAAGATGGGTTATCAAAACTATAGAGCCTACATCGCCTATGTTTTGACACCGCTTGCTATATTTGATTTGCTGTCGATTCTTCCTGTTGCGTATCTATTCTTACCTGTCACAAACAGAATCACCTTACTTAGACTATTCAGATTCTTTAGAGTCTTTAAGCTGGTGCGATATTCCAAAACGATGGTCATTATCGCAAACGTTGTGCGCAAGGTAAAAAAGCAACTGTTCGCGGTACTTATCCTTATCGTTATCTATATCTTTGTATCCGCTATGTTGGTCTTCCAACTAGAGCCAAATTTGTTCAACACTTTCTTTGATGCTTTGTATTGGGCAACCATTTCTATCACAACAATCGGATATGGCGACATATCTCCAGTAACTCCGATTGGACGTATGATTACCATGGTATCCGCCCTAGTGGGCATGGCTGTGATTGCACTCCCAACTGGTATTATCACAGCAGCTTACATGAACGAAATCACGAAGAAAAAATCGAAATATGAACTGTAGTTATGGATTTTAGTTTTGTATTTATATTCACAAAGGGCACATTGTGTCCTTTTTTTCTTGCAATGGAAAAAAACACTATTTTTTTTTGAATTATATAGTAGACAATAACACATGAACATTATAAGGAGGAAAGAAAAATGCCTAATAATGAATATTATTTAAATAACACTGATACGATAGCAGATACCGACATGCTTTTGGAAAAATTTCAGCATATTAGAGACAACTTCATTACTGAAGGAAATAATATTATAAGCAAATGTCAAGCTTATTTTTTTAATGAACAAAAAAATCATATTACTATTTCAAACGCATTAAAAGATTTAGAGGAAATTATGCCTCTTTCCAAATTTGAGAATGGCGAAATGTTTAATTCTATAGTAGACGTTTACAAACAAAAACTAAAACTCTTAGTTAACCATATGATTTATGCAAATGAAATAATTAAAAGCTGTAATTCATTATGGAAGAAAATTGATAACACGCAAACTACTACAAATAATGCAGACGATACTAGTAATTTGCCCGATATAGAAGTTATAGAAGATATAGTTAGAAACTATGACTCGATAAAAAACAAATCTGAAAGACTAGACCCTACTGATATTAATTCCATTAAACAACTAACTACCACAAACTCATTAGGTATATATTTTGAATTTATTAATCAAACAGCGACAGAAATTATTTACCACCTCGCTAACGAGGTTGAATTATATAGCAATGCTATGGGATATTTAGATAGCTACATAAATGAGAATAACCTTGATTTAACCAATGCTAGTAACTCTAATCTAAAAGACTTAAAAAATGAATATAATCAAAAAATTAATGATCTCAAAGCACAAGAAAAAAATGCATGGGAAAGTTATCAAAATCTAAAAGATAGAGAACATAGAATACTTGCTACTAAAGATTATTCTGATGATAATTTAAATTACTTAAAATCTTGGACAGAAGGCAAGAAAGAATTATCCGATAAACTTCGCGCAGAAAGTGAAACTCTACAGCAAAAAATATCAAATGATTTAAGGCAATATATTGGCTCAATCTCAGCAATTTCAGATAACAATCCTACTCCAGCGGTCATTACATCAGAACTGTCAAATGGAAGTCGAAAAAATAAAAAGAGATTAATGCCATTTTTTCCTTCTAGAACTAAATATTCATCTAAGTTCTTTTGGAACGAATACCGTAAATGGAAAAACGAAACTGACGTGATATTAACTAACGCCAATAAGGCAGTGTATGATATTTACACAAACTACTTATTATTATCTCACTATAAAAACCCTACTAATGACAGCTCCAATAAATCCTCCCACACTAATACAGATGAATCAGCTGCCAATTTGTATAAGACTTTCTATAACAAAATGACACGAGATAATAGGCCACTTGAAAGTGGGCAGCGTTATGGTTCACTTAATATAATGGAAAAACTATGTGAAGACATTTATTCTACAATAGGTGCTTGTGTAAAAAAGCATAAAGAAATAAAGAAGCTAAATAAGTCTAACAAAGCATCAGAATCTAATAATAACGATTTGAAAATTACTGAAGAAGCAATAGAGAAATTGTATCTCTTAGCTAACCAATCATCAAACGTTTTAAATAACTGCATATCTGATGTTATGAATCTATATAATGATATATCAAAACCAATTGATAGCCAAAAAGAATTTACAGATAGTATTAAAGATAAAAAAGATAATTATGAAAGAATAAATGAAGAATACTCGACATTTTCAACACATATGAGAGAGCATATAAATAAAATCAAGAAGACTCTCAACATCTCCCAAGATGAGATTACTAACATACATGACATCCTAATGGCCGTATCCGCCTTAGATAAATACAATAGTACCGCCCAAAAATGCATCAACTTGTTAGATAAAAACTTGGTCAAATTACAGAAATCAAAGATAATAACCCAAAATAGGAACTCTAAAAAAAAGGGTTTATATAATAGCTCAACTAATCCAAACCATATTATGTTATTATTTGAAGATGTTGACGAGCAAGAGAAAGTTTATATTAAACATGCTATTAAAGATGCTCCTAAGGAAATACAAGAAATAATTGAAGGTCACAAATATGATATGAGAAAGAATAATACAATAATAAAAAAACTACAACAACGTTGGGAAATAACCGATGATAATTTTCATATTATCCAAGGTATAAAAAATAAAAAACTTAATAAACTCACCGAGGATATATACAAATATAATAAAACTGGCTTTTTACGACGCCAAATAGAATCATCTATTAACGTACCCCAAAAAGAACCGACTACTAATACTCTATTTTACGCTCATACGTTTGATCCCGAAAAAGATTACCGTCAATCTTTTTTAAAAAACGATTACAATAATTCAACCTTGCCTACGCATGAACCATTAACTACACCAAGGAAAGAATCGTTACCTATACATGTAGTAGCACAGGAGTATGAAACTCAAAAACCCCTAGCGCATATATATCTAAAACAAAAACACTAAAATTCCTATTGAAGTAAAAACACCTCTATCTCATCACGAGATAGAGGTGAAATTTTACTTCTGTGCAAAATAGCTTTCAATTCCTGCGGCTATTCCTTTGGCAAGATCTTCTTGATAATCATCTGTAACAAGCTTTTCCGCATCGTCCTTATCAAGCAACGAACCAACCTCTACGACTGTAGTTGGAATTGCGCACCAATTGATGATTGCCACATCGTCTTGTTCAATGACCTGACTCTTAGTGCTTCCAGTTGCCTGAATTGTTGAACCAAGAACTGCATCGGATAGCAATCTAGATTTATCGTAATTACCATAATTGTATGGATTATCATCTGACTGACAGATAACCTCGACTCCACTGTCCGCCTTTGAGTAAACACCCAACGCTGTGATTTCAACAAAGATATCTGCATCTGCCATATTGGCAATCATCGCTCGTCCACTGTTGCTGATATTAACATCGTTAGCCGTTCTAGTAAGAATAACCGTATAGCCATCCTTCTCTAGCATTTTTTGAAGCTTAAATGCTATCTGAAGATTCATTTCATACTCAGTATAGTCGGCAGATTTATTCTTCTCACCACTAAGCATGTTGTAAGTTTCCTTCGAAGCTCCAGGTCCTATAGGCTCCTTACCCATATCTGCCTTCAGCTGATATCCAGGATCGATAACTACCACCCTAGACTTCTCTGAACTCTTTGCTATCTGCTTGGCCTGTGCAGTGTCCGACACATTAAACCATCCTCCTCCGACAAGTAACAAAGCATAGCAAATACACATAATTCTTTTGGTACATCTCTTCATCAAACCACAACCCTTCCAATAAATCTCTCACAGATTAAAGGCCCTCATTCCCCAGACGGGACTTTAACCTATAATATATACTAACATATGTTATCGGCTAGTTGTGTGAATATTTTATGTAAAGTGCACTATTTTCCAGAATTATCGCAAAAAGTTTCTATCAACAGAGAATTGACATAATATTCTATATATGAGTCATTCCTCTCAAAATCAGCTTTTACAAACACATATCATTTCTTTCAAAAATTATCTTGATTGTATTCTTGTCTCTTATTTAATCCCTGCATACTCGTAGCCTGCAGCTTCCACTGCAGCCTTAAGTTCTGCCTCAGAAATGTCAGCTGATGTTTTGAGTGTGACAAGACTAGCATCATGATTTGCTGTTGCCTCTTCCACACCGGGGATTTTCTCCAAGGCTTCCTTCACGTGGGCCTCGCAATGCTGGCACATCATACCTTTTACTGTTATTTCCATGGTTGAAATATCCTCCTTTTTTCCAACTATAATTCCATCAACAAATCTTTTGTTTCCATCTATTGAATCAGAATCAGACGACAAATCTTTACTTAAAAGTTCATTCGTCTCTATTGAAGCTTTTATTTTTCTATCTTTACGGATGTTATAAATATCAATTAGGTTCAATCGCAAAGCATTTGTGACCACACAAAAACTAGAAAGGCTCATAGCTGCTGCGCCGAACATCGGATTTAGTGTCCACCCAAAGGCATGTATATAAGCTCCCGCAGCTAGCGGAATTCCTATCACGTTATAGAAAAACGCCCAAAACAGATTCTCATGAATATTCTTTAAGGTCGCCCGACTGAGGCGGATGGCTGCCGCCACATCCGTGAGTCGACTTTTCATAAGAACAACATCTGCTGCGTCTATAGCCACATCTGTGCCTGCGCCGATGGCTATTCCCATGTCCGCCTTAGTAAGAGCCGGCGCATCGTTTATGCCATCGCCCACCATAGCCACTTTCCCATGCTTCTGAAGCTCTCTTATGATTGCTTCTTTGCCATCAGGCTTGACGCCTGCAACCACCTCGTCCACGCCTGCATCCTCGGCTATGGCTCTGGCCGTCTTGTCGTTGTCGCCAGTGAGCATCACCACATGGATACCCATATTTTTAAGCTGCTTGATTGCCTCTGGAGAATCATCCTTAATCACATCTGCTACAGATATGATTCCTAAAAATCTATCTTCACTTGCGAAGAATAATGGCGTCTCACCATTTTCGGAAAGCTTATCAGCAAGACTTATATCCTTTTCAGGAACATTTATATATGAAGTTATAAACTCTAGATTGCCTCCGTAGATTTTCTTGCCATCTAAAACCGCCTTCAGTCCACTGCCAGATAAGTTTTCAAACTGTTCCGCTTCGTTTGGCTCAAGTCCAAGCTCGTAGCAGTACTCTACTATTGCCTTGGCCAAAGGATGATTTGATTTGTTCTCTAGGGCAAAAGCTGCTTGAAGTAAATCTACATCGTCAACGTCATCCCCTTGGAAGGCACCAAGGACCTTTGGCTCGCCCTTGGTGATTGTACCTGTTTTATCTAATGCTACGATTTGAACCTTGCCTGTTTGTTCAAGGGAAACTGCTGTTTTGAACATGATGCCATGCTTGGCGCCCATGCCATTTCCAACCATGATTGCCACAGGAGTCGCAAGCCCAAGAGCACATGGACAGCTAATTACAAGAACTGATATGGCTCTTGCAAGAGCATAACCAAAAGGCTGTCCTACTAGTAACCAAATGATTAAAGTTATTATCGCAATTACGATAACTACTGGAACGAACACTCCCGATACCTTATCTGCCACCTTGGCAATAGGTGCCTTGGTTGCTGCTGCATCGCTTACCATTTGAATGATCTGGGCTAGAGTTGTGTCCTTTCCAACTCGTGTTGCCTCACAGACCATATATCCACTTTCGTTGATGGTTGCCGCAGAAACTGTATCGCCTACCGTTTTATCAACAGGGATGCTCTCTCCCGTGAGGGCGGATTCGTTTACCGCACCATCACCGTCGATTACCACTCCATCCACTGGGATGTTGTCTCCTGCTTTTACAACAAATTGATCCTTTATTTTAACCTGCTGGATAGGAACAACCTTTTCGATTCCATCTTTGATTAGGATTGCCGTCTTCGGAGTAAGCTTCATCAATTCTTTGAGAGCATTTGTTGTGCGCCCCTTTGATATAGATTCCAAAAGCTTACCTACTGTAATCAAGGTGAGAATCATCGCTGCAGATTCAAAATATAAGTCGTGATGCCACTGATGCACCCTTGTTGAATCTCCCGCCAACTGGGCAAGTGTCATTTCATATAATCCATAAACGCTGTATAGATACGACGCTGCAGATCCAAGCGCCACCAAAGTGTCCATGTTAGGAGCTCGGTGGATGAGACCTCTAAAACCACTTGTAAAGAACTTTTGGTTGATGACCATCACAAGCATAGCCAAAATCAACTGGGTGATTCCTATACCAACTGGATTGCCATCCAAAAATCCTGGCAATTTCCAGTTCCACATGGTATGGCCCATGCTTACATACATAAGTGGAAGCAATAAAACTAGAGACGCAACGAGTCTCTTTTTGATAACTGGCGTCTCTAAATCTTTTAATTCATTATCATAATTTGGCGTGAAGCCATCGACGGTGGTACCAAGACCACTATCAGCGCTGCTTAGGTTGCTCTTTAAGCTTGCTCCATAGCCTGCCTGCTCAACAGCTTTGATTATATCTGCAGCATCAGCTGTTCCCTCTACTCCCATTGAGTTAGTAAGTAGACTCACTGCACAGTTTTCCACTCCAGGAACTTCACTTACAGCCTTTTCCACTCTGGCCTGACATGCCGCACAGCTCATGCCTGTAACGTTGTATTGTTCCATATACATCCCCTGCTCACAACTAGTTTTTGTACTACGTGTTATTTTTTTGCCATCTTATAGTAGCAATAGCTTGTATTCGCACTATTAATATATACCAGTGCATGGGATGATATCAACTAGGTTGGTAATAAAAATGCCAAAATAATTTTACCTCGAATTACATGGATAGTGTTGATAATTACTCATATAACTGTTACCATCGAATAGTTTATTGTTTCTGCAACAGAAGCAACGGCATCATTTTTGATTGCGTGAGTTCTAGCTATTTAACGTATTTATAGAAGTCACTCGTTTATTTGAGGAAGGATAATTATGAATAAAAGAAGAATTGTATTTATAACATTGCTTTTGTCGATGTCTATATCTCTTATTGCTTGCGGCACCAAAAATAATAAATCTAAACATCCCACACAAAAAGACACAACTACATCTACTACCGCAACCACTAAAGCTGAATCCATTTATACAGGTAAACCTATTAAAGGTGAAGGATATATATTACACGGGAAAAATGTTCGCTTTGTCGTAGATAAAAATGGTGAAAAATTAGGCGAATTCTCAGTTAGCGATATTAACAAAATTTATGAAGAAAATGGTATGGACCCTGAAGAAATTTATGAATTGAAAATATATGATGGAATACTATATGTTAATTACTATGATTCTTTTGATAGTATCTACGCCATAGACTTGAATTCCGGAAAATCTCAAAAGTTAGCAACTCTTGATAAAGATACAAGAGATTTATATAGTCACGGATATTTCGATATCTACAATGGCAAAATATATATAGGAGTATCGTCTTATGATGAGAATACCCCATTCAAAGAATACGTATTTACGATAAATGATGATTTTACTTATACCCCTGCCCAATCTAAATTTGATAAAGTAATATCTAGTGCAAAAGATTACAAATTTATAGTTAATTTAGATGCGTACAATGGATATGGTTCTTTAGCTAGAATATTTGATGATGTGGGATTCGTTTTAGCTGAAAATAAAAATGATATTATAAAAATTTTCCCTGATGGAAAAAAGGAAAACGTTACAGAAATAGAGGGGATAGTTTACGCATATAACAAAGATTGCATGGTTTATTATGATTACAGTAATATTTATTCTGTCAACTTTGACGATGGCAAAAAAACTTCTGTATTAACGATAACTGATAATATTGATGAATATGCAAATATATATGCAAACAATAAAATATATTATGCTGTAGAAAAGCATACAGATAATCACCCGACATTCCTTTCCATACATGAACTAGATTTGACTACAAAATCTGATTGCGAAATCTATACTTCAACCCTCGAACACGGCTACTACACATTTGAAATGCATGAGAATACTATTTTTTGCAAACATATAATTGATGATGAATATAGATGGATAAGAATAGATAACAACGATGGAGTATATCAAGCAATCGATATTGACTGTCCCGCAGAAAAAGTCTATGCTCTCACTTATGGAAAACTTGTTTACAATTATAAAGAATCTGTTTGCCCATATTGTGGTACCATTGTAGGTACTACGAGCTCAACTGCTTTCCAACTAGATGACAAATACTCAAAACATGCCGCTTCTATTAATGAAAAAATAAATGAGCATTTAGCTTGCACTTTGGATTTCATGCCTACAAGCAAAGATGAGTGTGAACATCATGAAGAAATTAAGGATAAAAAAATATTTTGTAATTCATATGATTCAAGTGTTGAGGATGTGTTGATATTAAATAATCAATTCTTGTTTATAGATTGCAGTTTTTACGAATATGGATCTGGTGCTGCTCATGGAATGGTAAATGATAAACAATTAATATTCGACCTGAACACAGGTGAAGAGCTTAATCCCACAAACTTCTATCCAGGAACTAGAGATGACTTGGACGAACTTATAGCTAAAAAAGTCGAAGAAGATTTCAATAGAAACCCGAATAAATATTTTGCTGAAGATGCACAAGGGGCAAAATATAACGCTTTGGAAAGTGTTGGATATTATAGTATATCAGAGGCACCTATCTTCTTTAAGGAAGATAAAATAATTTATAAATTTGCTCCATATTCTGTTGGACCATGGGCTTCTGGATTTATCGAAATTGAGTTATCCTACGAAGAGTTCTGTGGGAAAAAGACTCTTACTCAAGTGGATTAACATGCACCATCACATGCTTGATATTTGGATAATTTGTCTCCAGGCCGTCATGAACATCTTCAGCAATATTGTGGGCATCTATAAGCGAAATATCACCCTTTACTGCGATTTCAAGTTCAACGTAATTCTTGTTTCCGAACTGCCTAGTGTGCAACAGATCGATTCGCTCCACACCCGGCTGAGCTTCGATGAAGCTTCTTATATCTTGCTCAAACTCTTGACCGCAGGATGTATCTAACATCTTCACAAAGGCATCTTTTGAAATGTCATAAGCAACCTTTATGATGCATATGCAAATCAGCAAACTTGCAATTGGATCCATGATTGGGAATCCCATCTTTGCCAAGCCAATACCGATGAAGGAGCCAACCGAAGAAATAGCATCGGAACGATGATGCCACGCATCAGCCTTGAAGGCAGACGAATTCAATATCTTGGCATAGTGCATTGTGTACCAAAACATTCCTTCCTTCACAACAATTGACACAACTGCGGCAACTAGAGGAAGCAAGGTTGGAATCTCAAGTTCCTTAGGCTCGATTATCTTGTGAATCCCCGAATAACCGATACCAAGCCCTGTAGCCGCAAGAATAATACCAAGAGCAAGGGAGGCCACGCACTCAAGTCGCTCGTGTCCATATGGATGCTCGTCATCCTCGGGCTGCTTGGACATCAGCACCCCCACATAAGCAATTAAGGTTGCAAAAACATCCGACAGAGAATGAACCGCATCAGATATCATGGCACTAGAATGACCAAAAATACCAGCCAATAATTTGAAGCCCGCTAGCACAACATTCCCAAGAATCCCTATGCGCGACATTTTTTTTACTATTATTGATTCATCCATAACTGCCTCCATATACAATCAAAAGCCAAAATATATAGTATTAAAAATCTTTTAATAATTCATAGACATCAGGGATATCATACAGTAAAGTTTCATATACTATCTCCAAATCCACTCTCCCATAATCATGAACAATCTTATTTCTTAATCCAAAAATATCGCCCCAAGGAATACTACTTTGTTTAGCTCTAAATTCTTCAGAAAGCTTTCTAGCATTCTCAGATATTTGAATTAATCGAAACATCATGGAATCCTGCAGAATTTCATTTTCAGCAAATTCTGTCTTTGTTATTCCCATCATATTTCTATCAATAAACAATAAATCAGATTTCATCTTCTCAAGATAATATCCATCATATTTTACATTATCCATATATTTTTATTCCATCCTTTAGTATTTCGTTTAATAATTTTGGATTATCAACAAGTTGATTTATATCTAACAAGTCTATTTTTTTCTTAAGTGAAGTAGATATCTTTTCCACCAAACCATAGAATTTTAGACCTTTAACAGTTGATGATATTAACAAATCAACATCACTATCCTCTTTAGCTTTACTTTTAGCATATGACCCGAATAAATAACAGTATTCAATATTGTATTCTTTAAATATATTACTACATCTATCTTTTATATTTTCAATAGAAAGAATACCATGTGTTTCATCTATATAATCTAATTTTTCTAGTTGCTCAATCATGTAACTATATTTTATAGAACCAATTTTATTAGGATCATTCTCATATGATTTATATGATCTAAGTGAAACATTTAGGTACTCGGCAGCTTGTTTTTGAGTATACCCAATATTTTTTCTTATTTCTTTTAAAGACTCACTCATATTAGACACCTCCGTATGCATATTATACAATCTGTTTGCACTTTTGTAAATTATATAAGTGCAAATATTGCACTTTATTTATATCAAGGTGTTATTTTTGCACTTCCCCAAAAACCTAGGTGCAAAAAACGACTAATCTAAAATCATCTTCTAGATTAGTCGCCAAAAAGTATTTCTAAATATTTTGCAATCTACCTACTACTAAAGAACTAACGCTCTATTAAGTAGAATTAATTTTGTCCGTAGTATGCATTTGCACCGTGTTTACGATTGAAATGTTTGTCGCGGATGCAATCTGGAGCTGGCTCAACCTGTGGATTAACCTGCTCTGTGAAGAGTGCCATCTTCGCAACCTCTTCAAGAACTACTGCATTGTAAACAGCTTGGTCCGCATCCTTGCCCCATGTAAATGGACCGTGGTTTTTGCAGATAACGCCTGGCACATACTTTGTGTTAATGCCTCTCTCATCAAAGGTTTCGATGATAACCTTGCCAGTGTTTACCTCGTAGGCTGCATCAATTTCTTCTGGTGTGAGATTTCTTGTGCATGGAATTGTACCGCAGAAATAATCTGCATGAGTTGTTCCATATAAAGGAATATCTCTGCCTGCCTGAGCCCATGCTACTGCATAGGTCGAATGAGTATGAACGACACCGCCAATGTTGTCGTACTTTTTATAAAGCTCACAGTGAGTAGCTGTATCAGAACTTGGACGATACTTGCCCTCTACAACTTCACCGTCAAGATTGACAAGCACCATATCCTCTGGCTTTAAATCCTCGTATTCAACACCTGATGGCTTGATAGCGAAGATGCCGCTTTCACGGTCAATGCCTGAAACATTTCCCCAAGTGTATGTCACTAAACCTCTTTTAGGAAGCTCCATGTTTGCTTCGTATACTTGTTTTTTTAAATTCTCTAACATATTACATTCTCCTAAATCCGCTCGATATGCTCTCAATCCTGAGTGTTGTCGAAGGTGACATTTGCAGTCACTAGAGACAATATCTCAGGCTTGAGAGTGTAACAAGTTGATAATTCATTATCTCCACGCTTCTACTGCGGCAGCCTCGGCCTTGAGAGCCTTTTTGTACTCGGCGATATATTCGTCGTATCCCTTAACCATATCTGGATCTGGCTCCATTGTAGTTGACTCCTGATCTGCGAAAACCTTGTTATCAAGATACTGCTGCATGTTCATGCTCTTGTCGCCGCGGATGCAGAAGTTGGCAAGTACAGCCATACCCCAAGCGCCTCCTTCACCTGCTGTAGACATAACAGTGATTGGCGCATTTAATGCTGCTGCAAGAACAGACTGTCCAACACCCTTTGTCTTGAAGAATCCACCGTGACCGGTGATAGATTTAACCTTTACATGCTCCTGCTTTAAGAGAATATCGTTACCGACTTTAAGTACAGCAAGTGCGCCATAAAGATTTGAACGCATAAAGTTCGCAAGACTAAACTTTGCGTCAGGCTGTCTTACAATCATAGGACGGCCTTCGTTGACGCCAACTACTGGCTCACCGCCAAAGAAGTTGTATGAAAGAACTCCTCCGCAATTTGCATCCTCTGTAAGTGCCTTGCGATAAAGTGTTCCATAAATATCATTCATTGAAATTTCCATGCCGAATGCATCAGCAAATTCCTTGAAAATTCCAATCCAAGAATTTAAATCTGAAGTACAGTTGTTGCAGTGTACCATGGCAACAGCCTCGCCTGTTGGAGTTGTGACCATGTCGATTTCTTCGTATGGCTTAGAAAGTGGCTTGTCCATAACAACCATAGAAAATACTGATGTACCTGCTGATACATTTCCTGTTCCAACTGATACAGCATTTGTTGCAACCATACCTGTACCTGCGTCACCCTCTGGTGGAGCAAGTGGACATCCTGGCTCGAGTTCGCCTGTTGGATCAAGAAGCTTTGCACCATCGGCGGTAAGCGTTCCTGCGTCGTCACCTGCCACAAGTACCTGAGGCATCAAATCTTCAACCTTTGTAGTGATGCCATGATTAGCAGCAAGCTTGTTGAACTTTTCAAGCATTGCCTTGTCATACTGACATGTCTTTGAATCGATTGGGAACATACCAGATGCCTCGCCAACACCTGCCACTTTTTTGCCTGTCATCTTGTAATGAACATAGCAAGCAAGTGTCATGAAATAAGCTACGTTCTTAACGTGTGGCTCATTATTTAAAATGCACTGATAGTAGTGAGAAATACTCCAACGCTGAGGCATGTTAAAGTTGAGCTCCTTAGAAAGCTCCGCTGCAGCCTCACCTGTGATTGTATTTCTCCATGTTCTAAATGGAACTAAAAGATTGTCATCCTTGTCAAATGCAAGATAACCGTGCATCATAGCTGAAAAACCGATTGCACCAATCTTTTTAAGTTTAACATCGTACTTACCATACACATCTGCCTTTAGCTTGGCATAGCAATCCTGCACGCCAGCCCATACCTCTTCAAGAGGATATGTCCAGATTCCATTGTCTAAGTGGTTCTCCCACTCGTGGTCGCCCTGGGCAAGAACCTTGTTGTCCTCGTCTACAAGCACGGCCTTAATACGTGTAGAACCAAATTCGATACCTAACGCCGTAGTCTTACCTTCAGCAATAATTTCATTAAAATTCATAAATTAGACCCCCGTTCTAAAAACTAAATACATTGTTATGCTTAAGTATAGATAGCTAGTAGACTTCAAGCTATTAGGTTACTCAAGCGAAGCTTTCTTTGCTGAGCAGAGTAATCTAATGCTTGTAGTCGTAACCAGCGAGCCTCAACTTAGTGTTCAAGTAGCTGGTAAATATCAAGCTCTGAGTGTTGTCGCAGGTGACATTCTTAGTCACCGGAGACAATATCTCAGGCTTGAGATTGTAACCAGCGAGCCTCAACCTAATGTAAAGCCGCTAGTTTTTATTCTCCGAAGACTGCTATGTAGTCTTTTTGGAACTTTTCAATACCTGCATCTGTAAGTGGATGCTTTGTCATATTCTCAATTACAGAATAAGGTACAGTTGCAATATCCGCGCCTGCGAGAGCACAATCATGCACATGCATTGGATTGCGGATTGAAGCTGCGATAATCTGTGTCTCGTATCCGTAGATATCAAAGATATCTGCGATGTCACGGATGAGTTCGATACCTGGCTGGTTGATATCATCAAGTCTGCCAAGGAATGGTGAAACATAAGTTGCACCAGCATTTGCAGCAAGGATTGCCTGGTTAGCTGTAAAAATTAAAGTTACGTTTGTCTTGATGCCCTCTGCCGAAAGAACCTTTACAGCCTTGAGCCCTTCAAGTGTCATAGGAATCTTTACAATCATGTTAGGATGAAGTGCTGCAATCTCACGACCTTCCTTAATCATGCCTTCTGCGTCAACTGTTGTAGCCTTAACCTCTCCTGAGATAGGACCATCAACTATAGAAGCAATTTCCTTAAGGATTTCCTCTTGGCTGCGTCCACCCTCTTTTGCGATAAGGGATGGATTTGTAGTAACACCACAAATCACGCCTAGATCGTTTGCCTTCTTAATGTCCTCGATTTTTCCTGTGTCTACAAATAACTTCATTTTTAAATATCTCCTTTTCTAACCATGCTCTGGTTTTGCAAACTCCCCAAAATCAAAGCATTTATATAACTTTATGATTTTTGTCAGCACTTGAAATCTATGCTCACAAAAATTTTAATCAAACTGTCTTGAAAAATCGCTTTCCCAAGACAGTTTAAATTTTATAGCTAATAAATTTTTGCCACAATCCTTTTTATTACCTGATAGTGTAATTTTATTTACCATAAATCAAATTTATTATGTTACCTGCCGATGTGTTTTACTTACCATAAACCAGATTTATTGTGTCCCTGCCGGTGTGTTTTACTTACCGAAAACCACATTTCCGATAGCAAGATCGCGCTTAAAGTCGCGAATTCTGGTGTCTTTGTCGATGTAAACTGCTTCGATACCCATAGCAGCAGCCCAATCTCCCATCTGCTCTGCAGTAAGATCATAAGTAAATGCTGTATGATGAGCTCCACCCGCAAGAAGCCAAGCCTCTGTGCCTGTATAGAAATCAGGCTGTGGCTCCCAGAAGTTGATAGCTGTAGGAAGCTTTGGAAGAGGCTTCTCAACCTTCTTACAATCAACATCTTGGATGATGAGTCTAAAGCGATTTCCTAAGTCTATAAGTGATGTTGCAATACCCTTACCGGTCTTTGACTGGAATACAAGACGAGCTGGATCCTCGCGATTGCCCATTGAAAGTGGCTGGCACTTAATCTGAATTGGACCCTCTGCGATTGTAGGACAAATCTCAAGCATGTGAGCCTGAATGATTCCTTCCTTGCCCTTTACAAGATTGTATGTATAGTCCTCAAGCATTGAAGTACCCTTAGCATCCTTCATACCTGTTGTCATGATCTTCATCAATCGAACCATAGCTGCAACCTTCCAGTCACCCTCTGCGCCAAAGCCATAGCCCTTTTCCATAAGTCTTTGAATTGCAAGACCTGGAAGCTGCTTGAGCGCACCTAAGTCACCAAAGTGAGTAACGATTGCCTGATAGTTCTTCTCCTCAAGGAATCTCTCAAAACCAAGCTCAATCTGTGCCTGTACAGCAACGTGCTTCTTGAACTCCTCTGGGTCTCTGCCCTCAAGGCAGATATCATACTTGTCATAGTATTCGTCAACAAGTACGTTTACATCTGATTGAGAAACAGCATCTACTGCCTCTGCGATTTCGTTAACTGGATAAGCGTCAACCTCCCAACCAAACTTAAGCTGAGCCTCTACCTTGTCACCTTCGGTAACAGCAACATTTCTCATGTTGTCGGCAACACGCATAACGCGGATGTGACTAGACTCAACAATTCCGATTGCTGTGCGCATCCAAGAAGCAAGCTTGTCCTGAACCTCTGCATCCTGCCAATAACCAACTATTGTCTTTCTCTCGATGCCCATTCTAGATAGGATGTGCGCGTACTCTCTATCACCGTGAGCAGCTTGGTTTTCGTTCATGAAATCCATGTCCATTGTCTCGTATGGAATCTCACGATTGTACTGTGTGTGAAGATGACAAAGTGGCTTTCTAAGCTCTTGATGTCCAAGAATCCATGACTTAGCAGGTGAGAATGTGTGCATCCATGTGATGACGCCTGCACAGAATGGATCGTTGTTAGCCTCGTTAAATGTAAGTCTGATTACCTCGTTTGTAATCATAGTTGGCTTCCACACAACCTCAAAAGGAAGACGGCCTGACTTGTTAAGAGCCTCAACTATCTCTCTTGAATGTGCTGCAACGTGAGCCAAGCACTCGTCACCGTACAAATCCTGTGAACCTGTACAAAACCAAAATTTGTAATTCTCTTGTGTCTTCATTTGATTACCTCCCAAAACTACCTTCCATGTCTTGCTTAAGAAAAGTTTTGCTTCCCAAATAGCAAAGCCCCCTTCGCAAGAATTAATTAACAACTAATTCAAGAATACAACTTGTACACCCATTATCGCAAGTTGTATTTTCCTGCCACTGCACCGCCAATTTTCGTGCTTTCCCATTGTGTACAAGTACACTTTATGCTGTACAAGTTTGTGGAACTTTCTTGCAAGCAACTTAAGGAAGGAGACCACAAAGATTTATGACTTTCTGCTGGCAAAAAAAGGAATTGCCAGCAGGAATCTATACTATTAGAAGGATAAAAAGTATTACTATTGTCAAAATAGTATGGTCAGTAATACTTCAGGTGAGTAAAAACTCCTGAAATTGTATGAATTATAAACTGAAAAGTATTAGTATGCCCTGATTTGAGGTCGACTAATACTTGTTTTTCACAATTTAGAGTGAAATATGAACAAAAAAGTATTACTTTGCTTCAATATGAGCAAAAGTAATACTTGATGCTGTAAAAGTGATTGTATTAAAGATGTTCAAAGAGAAAAGATTCTTGCGGGCATGTTCGGGACTTGAACCCGTTAGAAACGTGCGCCGCTAGGCGCACACCCAAAAAGGGCTCACAGCCTTGAGCTGCGAGCCCCTTTAGAGAATAAAATGAAGACCGTAAAATTGTTATTTATTTCACTGCCTTTTTCTTATTGTTAAGGATTTCGAATACTACTGCACCCAGAAGTACGACACCCTTTACAACCTTCTGCCAGTTTGCATCGATACCCATAAGTGACATACCAAGGTTGATAGCACCGATAAGTGTAGCACCGATAATCATTCCAAATACTGTACCAGAACCACCGTAAGCTGAAACACCACCAACTACGCATGCTGAAATTGCATCCATCTCGTAGTTTGTACCAGCTGTAGAGTTAGCCGCCTGGAAACGTGACATAGTAAGGAATGTTGAAACAACTGTAAGAATAGCCATGTTCAAGTATGCAAAGAACATGATTAACTTTGTATCAATACCAGAAAGACGTGTTGCCTCTGCGTTTCCACCGATTGTGTAGAAGTAACGTCCGAAATCAGTCATTGAAGTAATGAAGCTGTAGATTACTACTATACCTGCTACCCAAAGGAGTGCAAATGGAATACCACCTGCAAGTGAGAGCTTGTATGCAAAGAGCATGATAGCTGCACAGATAACTACTGTCTTGAAAATAACTGTACCGAGGCTGTCTGCCTGATATCCCTTCTTAAGCTTTGTTGCACGTCCATTGAATAATAAGAATGCTGCAACTAAGCAGATAACAACACCAACAACTATACTTGTCATGTTGTATTGCACACCATTTATACGTGGACCGCCAAACAAGTCGTTCATCTTGCCTGTGAACACATTACAGAATGATGCTGGAAGTGGGCTGATGTTTGAAGCACCCTTCATAAGTGCAACACCCCATCCTCTAAGTGCAAGGAAACCTGCAAGTGTAGCAATCCATGGCGGAATGTTTACATATGCAATTATGAATCCAAGAAGGCAACCATACACGATACCAATCAGAAGCATTACTATGATTCCAAGTGATATTGGTAAGCCCTTTGTAACCATTATTTTTGCTCCGAAAACACCTACCAAACATACGAATGAACCGCATGAAAGATCGATGTTACCACCGGTAAGCATACACATAAGCATACCAGTTGCAAGAACATATACATAAGCATTTTGCGTAATCAATGCATTAAATTGACTTGGCTGAAGCATCGTACCATGTGTTGTAAAGTTGAAGAAGAGCACTACGACAACTAGCACAATGAGCATTGTATTATCTCTTAATCCGTTTAAAAATTTGTTTAACATTTTGCGCTCCTCCTTCCTACTTCTTTTCTTTCTTAGATACAACGTCGAATATTACTGCGAGTAAAAGTACAATACCCTTTACTACCTTCTGATAGTTGGCATCTACACCCATGATTGACATACCCTGGTTGATGACACCCATAAGAAGAGCACCGACGATTGCACCAAATACAGAACCTGTACCACCGTAAGCAGATGCACCACCGATGAAGCAAGCACCGATTGCATCCATTTCGTAGAACATACCGTAAGTAGGTTGAGCATTAGTTGCACGAGCAACTGTAAGGATACCAGCAATAGCTGTTAAAAATCCCATGTTTGTATATGCAAAGAAGTAAACCTTCTTTGTGTTGATACCTGAAAGCTGTGTAGCCTTTTCATTACCACCGACAGCATATAGGTAACGACCCATTGTTGTCCTTGTTGTAAAGTAGTGATAAGCCAACACTATAATCAGAATCCAAATCAGAGATGTTGGAATACCCTTGTATTTAGCAAGCTTGTAAGCCAAGTACAGGATAACTACAGATACAAGAACAAGCTTTACTACAAAACCGATAATACCTGATGTTTCGTAGCCCTTTCTCTTAGCCGAAATACGATTTTTAAGCTCAGCTAATACAAATAGAGCAACTCCTACGACTGCAGCAGTTAAACAAGTTATGTTTAATGCCTTGCCACCCATGAAATCAGGCACGTAGCAATCAGCACCGCCGCCAAACGCATTTAAGAATGCTTTGTTTGCGATAGCAACAACGTGTCCATCAAGGATTACGTTTGAAAGACCTCTAAAGGCATACATACCAGCAAGTGTTGCGATAAATGGCGGAACATTAATATATGCAACCCAAAGAGCTTGCCATGCACCGATTAAGATACCGCATACCAACAAAATCAAAACTGTTACTACTACGTTTACGCCTTTGCTCATAAGAAGAGCTCCAAGGCCACCGACGAAGCAAACTACCGAACCTACGGAAAGGTCGATGTTACCACCAGTTAAAATACAAAGCAACATACCAGTTGCGAGAACGAATACATAAGCATTCTGCGAAAGCAAATTATTGATATTCTGTGGTAAAAGGATTTTTCCATGTGTACCTACATAAAAGATACCAACAATAACCACCAGGGCGATTACCATGGTGTATTTTTTTAATGTCATTCCTATTGAACCCATGTTTTCTCTCCCTTCTATGATTTTAAGATACAAGACATGATGCTTTCTTGTGAAGCTTCAGCCCCAGCCATTTCACCAACCATCTTGCCTTCGTTCATTACATAAATTCTATCTGACATACCAAGTACCTCTGGAAGCTCAGAAGAAATCATAATAACTGATTTTCCTGCAGCAACAAGATCATTGATAATACAATAAATCTCGTACTTAGCACCAACATCGATACCACGAGTTGGCTCATCCAGGATAAGTATATCCGGATTTGCAAACATCCACTTTGCAAGGAGCACCTTTTGCTGGTTACCACCAGAAAGGTTACCAACATTCTGCTCTACTGTAGGGCACTTTGTCTTGAGCTTGTCCCTGTATTCCTCAGCAACCATGTACTCTTTATCCTTATCAATCACTCTGTTTTTGGTGAGAGCTGAAAGATTAGCAAGAGTAGTGTTTACCTTGATAGGGTTTGTCAATACAAGTCCATTGCCCTTTCTATCCTCAGTAACATAAGCAAGCTTGTGCTTGATTGCATCTTTAATGTTCTTGAGTTTTACCTCTTTGCCATTAATGATGAGCTGGCCTGAGATTCTTGTACCATAGGCCTTACCAAAGATACTCATGGCAAGCTCTGTACGTCCAGCACCCATAAGTCCTGCAATACCAACAACCTCGCCCTTGCGAACATTCATTGATACGCCATCAACCACCTTACGCTCTTCGTACTGTGGGTGATAAACTGTCCAGTCCTTGATTTCCATTGCAACGTCACCGATTTTAACATCAGTACGCTTAGGGAAACGGTCTGTCATTTCACGACCAACCATGCCTTTGATAATTCTGTCTTCTGAAATATCATCAACGGCCTTATCAAGTGTTTCAATTGTAGAACCATCACGGATTACTGTGATTTTATCTGCAACATACGAAACCTCATTTAACTTATGAGAAATGATGATAGATGTCAGTCCCTGCTTCTTGAACTCAAGAAGTAAATCTAAAAGTGCGCGTGAATCATTCTCGTTAAGTGAAGATGTAGGCTCGTCAAGAATAAGAAGCTTTGCATTCTTAGCAAGAGCCTTTGCAATTTCTACAAGCTGCTGCTTACCAACACCGATATCCTTGATTAAGGTACGGCTGCTCTCTGAAAGACCAACCATCTTAAGGAATTTATCAGCCTCGGCATAGGTTTTATTCCAATCTATTGCAGCCTTGCTACCCTGCTCATTTCCAAGGAACATGTTCTCCCCGATTGACATGTAAGGTACTAACGCTAATTCCTGATGGATAATAACGATTCCCTTTTCCTCAGAGTCCTTGATTTTTTGGAACTTACATACCTCGCCTTTGTACACGATGTCACCAGTGTAAGTACCATAAGGATAAATACCACTTAAAACATTCATCAAAGTAGATTTGCCGGCACCATTCTCTCCAACAAGAGCGTGGATTTCGCCTTCTTCTACTACCAGATTAACGTTGTCAAGGGCCTTTACTCCTGGGAACTCTTTTGTGATGTTTTTCATCTCAAGTATTATATTTCCCACTTGCGGTTCCTCCCTAAATATCTATTCTTATTTTTTAACTAGATCTTTGACAATTGTTACGATAAAAATTTAATCTTTTACCTTCTTCAAATTAATCTCTTTTCCTTTAAAATAGGGCGAGCCAAGCTCGCCCTATATAATTTTTTAATCACTTACTAAGCCCATCATAGGCTGATATAGCAAACGATTTTACTTTAAGTCATCCTCTGTGTAGTAACCTGAGTCGATAAGGATTTTCTTGTAGTTTTCTTTAGTACAAACTTCTGGCTCGCAAAGGAATGAAGGAACAATGCCATTACCATTGTCATATGTCTTCTCATCGTTTACATCAACCTTCTCGCCATTAAGGATCTGACCTACCATCTTAACTACCTGTGAAGCAAGTGTACGAGTATCCTTGAATACTGACATAGCTTGTTTATCTTTAAGCATGTTCTTTGTATTCTCGATATCGCAGTCCTGACCAGTAATAAGTGGATATTTACCCTTGTAGTTTGCTGCAAGTGCGTTCTCAACACCAAGTGCTGTTGAATCATTTGAGCAGAGGCAGATATCTAAGTCTGTTCCATCAGCATAGTATGTTGAAAGGATATTCTCCATACGTGACTGAGCTGTCTCTGTAGCCCATGCTGCTGTTGCTACGTCAGAGAACTCTTTCTGTCCAGATTTAACTTCAAGTGTTCCGTCCTTGATGTATTTCTCAAGTACGCTGTAAGCACCGTTAAAGAAGAAACCAGCATTGTTGTCACCTGGGTCACCAGCTGTAAACTCAATAGTGAATGTCTTATCTGTGTTATCTAAGTCAAGCTGATCAACTACGAACTGACCCTGAGCCTCGCCTACCTTAGTATTATCAAATGTTGCATAATATGAAACAGCATCTGTGTTCATGATAAGACGGTCATAAGCGATAACTGGGATGTTCTTTTCTTTTGCCATATCCATAGCTTCACCAAGTGAAGAAGCCTCGATAGCTGCAACTACAAGAACGTTACATCCTGAGTTAATCATGTTCTCAATCTGAGAAATCTGTGTCTGGGTATCGTTTGATGCATACTGAAGATCTACTTCGTATCCAGCTGCCTCAAGTTCCTTCTGCATGTTGGCACCGTCCTGGTTCCATCTCTGAAGGTCCTTTGTAGGCATTGCTACACCAACCTTAGTTCCCTTTGCGCCGCCACCAGCTGAGCCGCTATCTTCTGTTTTAGCTGCATCGCCGCCACCAGCGTTGTCTGTTGTCTCTGTGCTAGCGCCGCAACCTACGAACATTGAAGCAAGCATAGCACCTGTTAGAAGTACACTTAATAATTTCTTTTTCATCTCTGTGAAAACCTCCCTCTCATTAAGGTATTTTTTGATAACTATTTCTGTGAAATTGAATAGCTATCTTTGTTCTGAAAAAAGAATATCATTTTGTGTTCTGAAAATGGTTGTCACTTTCTGCACATTTTTGTCTAAATCGATTTTGGAACGTAAAAAGGACTAGCACATATTTGTGCTAATCCTTTTTTCTCAGAACAAAATTATGCTATTTGCCCCTCATCAGTCAGCTTTGCTGACAGCTTCCCCCCTATTGTAAGCTAAAGCTTACTAGAGCACAAAAGTTGATTGCTTACAGCAATCATCCTTTTGACTCCTTTCCTGGGGGAAGCCTATATATTTGCCTTCCCCTTGGGGGGAAGGGGGACCGCGCTAGCGGTGGATGAGGGGGGCCTTAGTTTGCTACATTCATATATACATCTTCCTTGGTGTGGAAGCCGCCTTCTATGATTACCTCATCCATATTGTCCTTGTTGACAGCCACTGGATCTACCGTCACATATGGCACCTTGTGAGTACCGTCATCGATTTCGCCATCTGCATTGATTCCAGAACCACGGGCGAGTTTAACAGAAAGCTTGGCTGCTTTTTCAGCGAGCTTTCCAACTGGTTTGTAGACTGTCATCAGCTGAGTGCCCTCTACTATGTGTTGACAGGCAGTCAAATCTGCATCCTGCCCAACAACTAGCTTGACACCGGCAAGCTGGCTAACTGACAAGGCCGTGATAGCCGAAGTAGCCAAATCATCGTTGCCACACATGATGGCATCAGCGCTCTTGATTAGTTCCATATTGTCGTAGATATACGCACCACCAAGCTCTGCCTTCCAACCCTCGCAATAGAATGTATCGAGTATCTCAACACCGTTTTCTTCCATCACCCTATTAAAGCCGTTGTTGACCATAGGCACGTTGTTGTCTGTCAGCGGTCCACAAATCATAACAACTGATTTGGCACCTGCGTCAATAATTGACTTACCAAGCATAGCGCCAACCTTTTCATTATCAAAGGATATGTAAAGGTCGGAACCTACATCAGCGATTAGTCTATCGTAGGAAACAACTGGTATCCCCTTCTTATCCGCTTTTTGCAAGACACCCTTTAATGCCGAGCAATCTACCGGAATGATAACTAGGCAATCTACATTTTTGTCTATGAGATATTCTATCTGTTCAATCTGCTTGTTTACATCGCCGTTGGCGTTTTGGACATTGACAGTTGCACCAAAGGCAGCTGCTGTATCCACAAAAACATCCCTGTCCTTCTCCCATCTTTCTATTACGAAAGAATCAAAACACATCCCGATTTCTATATCTTCTCCCTTAACACTAGTATCTTCCTCTAATTCGGCAGCTTTACCACATCCACATAGAATCATGCTGGACATTAGAAGCATCGCCGCCATCTTTCTTCCATAAACCTTCATTAGCAAAAACCTCCAAATTATCCCTTAGCGTAATCGGTCGGAGTTTTCCCTGTGTACTTCTTGAAGTTTCTCGAGAAGTAATTTGGATCCGAATAACCCACTTCCGCTGAAATTTCCTTCATAGATTTGTTCGTAGTTTTCAACAGCTTTTTAGCTGATTCGATACGAAGCTTTGTGAGGTAATCTATGAAGTTTTCCCCCGTTTCTTCCTTAAATACCTTTGAAAAATAATAAGAACTGATGTTGACCACACGAGAGACATCATCTAAGGTGAGCTCCTTCATGTAGTTTTCGTCAATATACTGCTTTGCTTTGTTTACTACGCTCATGGATTGCTCTTCCTGCTTGTTTGAAACCCAGAACGCAGCCGCCTTTATTTTTTCTATGAACCACACCTTAACCTCGGCAAGGCTCTTTACATTAAGTAGCTGTGACAGGTAGTTTGCCCTACTCCTAAACTCATACATTCGACCTGTCTTTTCGTAGGAAACGTGCTCCGCCCAAAGTACAAACTCCAAACATTTTAGCCTTATACTATCGTTGTCGTTGGCGTAGTTGGTTTCCATCCAATCAAAGAATGCTGCCGCCGTGGCCACAGATTCGTTGATGTTTCCAAGGACTATCTCATCAAACAGTCGCTTCTCCAGCTCCATTGGATAGTTGTCTTCGTATTGGCATGCCACTGGCATATCATCTACATGGGCAACGTGGCTTGTGTTTGCTATCAACACTGTATTTGCCTCTTCGTAGGATTCAGACATTCTATCCAAAGGCTTCACCGAACCAAAGCCAACTCTGAAATCCATATCAAAGCGATCTGCCAGCTTTCTGCAGAGTGCTCTGGCGTTTTCCACGATTGCATTTCTCTCATTATAGGAAAGTGTGTCGCTGTCACATGGAATCAAGATTGGAATCTTGTTGGACATAACAGATCCGATGATTCCCTTTATGTAATCTTCTGTAATAGTGTGTATCTCTCGGTAGGCCTTTTGAGCTTGGATTGACGCCGCAACTGCGCTTGTCATATAGTTGCCTACCAACTCTCGACCGAACACCATACAGGCCATGTAGCCATATTCGGAATCGATTCCTAGCAATGTTTTGTAGTTGTCGATATCCTCTTTAAAATACTCCTTAAATAATAAATCCTGTATAAGACCATTTTCTATGATAGGCACCACAGTTTCAAGTTTTTCTCTAACCTTAAGGTCGTGGCTTCGTTTGGTGCGCTCACCATCGATTCTTTGCATCGCCTTTTTTAATACCGCAACAATGGCATCTCGACTAACAGGCTTGTTTAGATAGTCTAAAACTCCCAAGGATATAGCCTCTTTGGCATAGTCGAATTTGTCGTATGCCGTCATGACTATAAATACCACGTGGTTATTCGTTCTTCTGATTTCTCGCATTGCGTCAATGCCGTTGATGCCAGGCATTTGAATATCCATGAAGGCTATGTCTGGCTGAAACTCCTCCGCCAACTCGATAACCTGCCGCCCGGTTTTGGCTGTGCGGATTTCGCATATGCTGCCGAATTCCTTTTCTATTATGAATTTGAGGGAGTCAATAACTATTCCCTCGTCGTCTGCTAACATTATTTTGTACATCTATTACACCTCATTACACCTCATCCACCGCTATCGCGGTCCCCCTTAGCTTTTCAGTCTATTTTGCAATCTCCTCGAAGGTATTTTGAGGAAGATATAGAATAATCTCTGTTCCCATATTTTCTCCCTCAGAAATAATGTCTAACACATCATCTCTTTCAAAATAGATATTCAATCTTTCAATACAGTTGTTTAATCCAACTCCGTTAGAGTCAGATTTGCTAGGGTCGCTCTGGTAGCTGCCCTGAAGCACCTGTTGGATTTTCTCTTGCTCCATTCCGATTCCATTATCCTTGATGCTGACACAGATAAAACTCTCGAGGCCATACACTGACAAAGTAATCTTCTTTGCCCAGTCAATGTTTCTGATGCCATAGTTGATACAGTTTTCAACAATAGGCTGCAGAATCATTCTCGGCATAGTTATATTCAGTAGACTTTCATCAATCTCCTTTATAAACTGGATTTCTCCAGCAAAGCGGACATTGATGATATAGATATAAATATCAACAAGCTCGATTTCCTCTTTTAAGGTAACCACATCCTTGTTCTTTTTTATATTATAACGGAAAAAGTCTGCAACACGCTGCATATAGTTGCTGGTTCTGTCGGCTCCCTCCATCATGGCAAGCTGCGCCCCTGCATTTAAGGTGTTAAACAAGAAATGTGGATTTATCTGAGACTGCAGATACTTAAGCTCTGCATCCTTAATGTGGTTTTCCATGATAAGCTCGTTTTCCTTGAGCTTGCGCTCCACCTCCATGGACTCAGTAAGCTTTTGGATGTACTCCTTGATGGAGACAACCATCTTGTTAAAGGCTTTTGCAACGACGCCAACCTCGTCATTGGATTTGACTGGAAGTAGATTGACCTCAAAATCTCCATTTGCCACAGTGTTGGCTGTGGAAGCCAGCTTAACAAGAGGCTCGGTGATAGTTGAAGCAATCAAAACTACGAAGGCAACGTTTGCCACACTGATGACAATGAGCGTCATGATGTTTAATTCCTCAAGAGTCTGCAATGCTCCCATCATGGAACCATATGACTTTGAGTTGTTAATAAACTGCATGTTATTCAAGGAAGTAATGTTGTTGCTGATATATCCGTACAACCGGGTAGCTTCCTCGTAGATGCTTTTATATTTTTCAACATTTCCACCGCGCTTACTTTCCACCGCCAGACTTGTAAGGTCGATGTAGTTTAAGGACATGCGCTTGATATTTCTTTCCATGACACGGTTTTCATTTTGATCGTTGTTGTCGGAAAGCTTTTGCATGGAGTTGATGTAATCCTGCTGGTAGGTGTAGTACTGCTCCAGGGAATCACTTGTCTTGGTATCCAAATATCCTGTTGTTGCACTCTGCACCTTGTCAAGTCCCTCAGACAGCTCGTTTAGAGTGGTGTTACTTTCGTATACCGCATTCAAGGAATTAAGCATACTAGACGTACCTATATACAGCATCATGTTTACCAGGAACAACAAAATCGTTGGCATACAAAACACCATAATCATCTTCTTACGAAGGGATAAAGATGGAAGCTTAATTTTTCTCATCTGACACCTCCTGTAAGAATTCTTCTACGTTGGATTTGTCGATGTTGAATGCATCTACGTTGATGTAATCGGAAACATAACCAGAATCCTTGTATTCGGCGAAGGCCTGTGCCGCCGCCTTGCCAATACTTGAGGCATCCATAGTAACCGTGCTTTTGATAACCCCTTGCTTAATCCCTGTGAGGATTGTCTGAGATTGATAGTTACCGTAGATATTAATCTGACCAACCTTGTTATAATCGATTGTAGCTTGGTAAAAATCCGCAGTTGATTCCTCGTCAAGGCAGATTACAATTGGCGCCAGATCGTTTTCTTTGAATAGGTTTTGTATATACTCTTCGGTAGCAAAAGCATCTTTGTTTTCAATAAGTCGCACATCAAAATTGACCGGACCGCCTGGGATGTTTTGCTCAGTCAGCTTTTCTTGAATATTGTTGGCAATCATGGTGGCATTCAAGGTGTTTGCGGAACTGCTAACAACCATAACATCTTTTTTTCTGTCCTCTACCTCAGCCAAAGATGCAGCATAAAGATTTGAGATGGAATAGTTGTTTACACCCACAAAACTGATTCGACTGTCGGCGTTCACATCGCTTTGCATAGTTATAACTGGAATCTGTGCCTTTCTAGCCTTGTCCAAAAGGTCGGCCGTCTCCTTGCTATCATCCCCTTCTAACAAAATAGCATCACAGCCAGAATCTATCGCCATTTCAAAAAGCTCGTTCTTGGAGTAGGTCACATCCACGTTATCGGAAAGCAGGTCAACGTATATTCCATGCTCCTTGCCATAGGCCTGCGCAGAGCGGTAGACCTCCTGCCAAAAATCAGCCTGATCATCGGAAGATATCATTACTACGTAGGAATCGTATTGACGATATTTTGCCTCTTGGAGCAATTCGGCGGCCTCATGCATACGCTGCCTATATAAGGCAACGCTGATGATTGTAGCAATAAACATAAAAGCAACAGCACACCCAGCCGCAATAGCTAGTGCACTGTTGCCCTTTAATTTCAATTTGTGCCCACCGATTTTCATAATACGATCCCACCTAAAGTTTTGACTTGAATATTCAGTCAATATCTAGGTGTGATTATATCACAAGTAAACTAGGTGGTGAAGTCTACGTGTTGCACTCCTCCTGCATGACCATCTGATTCATGCAAGAAAACCCCTGATTTTCTGATAATTCCCTTCGTATTGTTATCATCATCGTTGTCAGCAAACTTGGTTTCTAGATTTGCCAAAAATATTGCTCCTACATCAGATTGTTTAAGACCGTACATTTCCTTCTCCCCATGCTCGTTGATAGTCATGATTCTAAGTCTCGAGAAAATGCTGTCGTTCTCATCAATCCAACCGTTTCCATCTTCGTCGTAAATAGCAAGCTCCTTAAAGCCATCGCCTGTCAAGGCACCAAACAACTCCTTGCCATCGTTGATTTGTCCATCCTCGTCCTTGTCGAGAGCAAGAAATCCCGAGCCTTCTGAAAGATTATGAATAGCATCATCCCCACCATCGCCGTCCAAGTCAAAATAGAAGATTTGGTCGCTGATTTGAGTAGGACAATCTCTCAGATTGATTACAAGGGGATCGATGCAGTTGATGATAGAACCACTCTTTTCCATGTAGACTTCCTTGAACTCAGACGACATAGCAAAGCCGTAATTAAAGTCAATCTGCCTACCATCACCAGTCACGACTGTTCCTGTAGAGCTGTACTCCACCTGCTGGCTTTCGAAGTGTTCATACTTGAAGGATGTCACCTGGACCATCTGCGGACTCAAGCTGTAGGAAGACTTCTGTGATACCGTCTCCTCAAAGAGATTCTTCATATCTGAATCATCACCAAACAGCGTGTTCATAAGAATCAGATGAAGCAGATACTCTAAAGTTCTGAATCTCACTTGGCGGTTTGCCTCTAGGTTGCGTGCAGAATCCATACTATCGACCTCTTGCACTTGCCCCTTGGGATTAAGTGCATAGTTAAGAGATGACATGAACTCTCCGCCTTTCCCTCCTCCTTCTGCTTGTTCTGTTGTTCCTTGCCCATTCAGAAATTCTATTCCTGCCAGGTTGATTAATGGATGTGCCTCTGACTGAACAGTCAGTTTGGTACTACTAGCATAGCTAGCTTTTGAGGTCATAGAAACCTCAGAGTTTTGGATTACCATATTCCTTTCCTCCTATAAATAAAATAATGATATGGAAGGAAAGTCCTTTTTCCAATTTCATAGAAAAAACCAGGAAAACCCAACGGTCTTCCTGGCCTCTATGATAAACTTCCGTGCAAATTATATATCGGCATTTACGTCATCATTTTTAACTGGTTTAGCTCCAGATTTTAATAAAAGTACTGACACATAACAAACAATCAATGTGCCCAAAATCAAGAAAAATACTGATGCAATTGTGCTCGTATGATCTAAAAGGAATGTACCACCATACTGTCCCAAAAGATTAAACAAAGCATGGGCAAGTATTGCCAAAAGAATATTGTCATATAGATACATGATATAACCTAGGGCTATTCCAAATACAGCTGTATAAGCTCCCTGCATGGCATTTCCATGGAAATAGCCAAAGAACACAGCTTGAACCAGGATTGCTAACCATGCTGGAAATAGCTTTCTAGCAGCTGATAGAGTAACTCCTCTGAAAACAAATTCTTCGCACGTAGGTGCCAAGATAATAGAATAGAAAAACCATCCTATTGTCATATCAGGACCGGCGCCCATGGACTCTATCAAAGCATTGTAGGCCTCCAGCCACTCTGGGAAAGCTGTCGCTATAACATCCATGACAAATGCGCACACATACTGAACAGATACTACAAACAAAACCAAGCCTAAAATCATATGAGCAGGTTTTGTAATAGCGCGCTTGAACAGCATAGCCTCTTTATCGTCTGCAAATATTGCTTTAAAAATTGCCAACATGGTTATAGCTGTCACAGATGCATATATTACTGAAATCAGCAGATTCGAAGAATCCTTCATCAAATCTTTGTTGAAAGCGTTCATATAGTCGTTGAAATTTCCGCCCTTAAATACGCCGAGTGTTTTTACCGCAACAATCTGCATTACAAAGATTGACGATAAAACCATAATCACTTTTGCAATTAGTAGTGGCAAAACAATCCATTTTGCCTTCTTGGTATCATTTGATTCCATAAGTAAATAATTCTCTCCATTGTTAAATCTCAAGCTTATCTAGATGCCAAATATCATCAACGTATTCTTGGATAGTTCTGTCTGAAGAGAACTTGCCAACATGTGCCACGTTAGAAAGTGCCATCTTTGCCCATTCTTCCTTGTTCTTGTATGCCTCTTGAATCTTTTCATGAGCCTCGCAGTAAGATGCGAAATCCTTGAGAACAAAGTAGGTGTCTGCAGTAGCTGTGTTTTCTGTGTTTAATAGTGAGTTGTAGATTGGTCTAAACAACTCTGGATTGTCGATGCTGTAATAGCCGTTTACAAGCTGTGAAAGAACTCTTTGAATATTTGGATTGTTGTTCATCTCATCAACTGGGTTGTAGTCATGCTTCTTTTCGTGAGCAATAACCTCGTCTGAACTCATACCAAATATAAAAATGTTCTTGCCATCAAGCTCCTTGTACATTTCCACATTAGCACCGTCCATTGTACCGATTGTAACTGCACCATTTAACATGAATTTCATGTTACCAGTACCAGATGCCTCCTTGGATGCTGTAGAGATTTGCTCCGAAACATCTGCGGCTGCAAAAATCCACTCAGCATTGGAAACTCGATAATCCTCGATAAACACAACCTTAATCTTGTTATCAATTGACTTGTCGTTATTGATAACAGCTGCAACGTTATTGATTAACTTGATAATAAGCTTTGCGTTTTCATATCCTGCTGATGCCTTGGCACCAAATATAAAGGTGGTTGGATAGAAATCCAAATCTGGGTCTTCCTTTATACTGTTGTACAAGTACATAACATGAAGGATATTTAGAAGTTGTCTCTTGTACTCGTGAAGTCTCTTGACCTGCACATCAAATATCGAATTAGGATCGACTGTAACCTTGTTGTGATCCCAAATATATTTTGCAAGGCGCTTTTTGTTATCATGTTTGATTTCCATGAATTCCTCAAGAGATTTTTTATCACTTAAGCACTTCTCTAGCTTTTCCATCTGGGCAAGGTCTGTAATCCAGCCTCTACCAATCTTGGAAATAACCCAATCGGAAAGCTTGTAATTACCGTGCATCAAAAAACGACGCTGGGTAATACCATTTGTCTTGTTGTTGAACTTTTCAGGATACATCTCGTAGAAATCATGAAGAGAAACGTTCTTCAAAATCTCTGTGTGAAGTGCGGCAACGCCGTTAACTGAAAAGCTTGCTGCAATAGCCATATGAGCCATCTTGACCTGACCATCTGCAAGGATAGCCATGCGGGCAACTCGATCTTCGTCTCCCGGGAATTTGGCTCGGATGTCTTCACAGAATCTGCGGTTGATTTCCTCTACTATCATGTAGATACGAGGAAGCAATCCCTTGAAGATTTCCTCTGGCCATTTTTCAAGAGCCTCAGACATGATTGTATGGTTGGTGTAGGCAACGCAGTGAGTTGTAACTTCCCACGCATCATCCCAACCAAGCTCATGCTCATCCATAAGAAGACGCATCAACTCTGCTACTGTAAGCGTAGGATGTGTATCATTCATCTGGAATACAACCTTTTCAGGAAGTCGCATAATGTCATGATGATATCTGAGGTATTTATTCAAAGCACGTTGAAGCGAAGCAGATACAAAGAAATACTGCTGCTTCAAACGGAGCTCTTTTCCTTGTACATGGTTGTCGTTTGGATAGAGTACCTCGGTCAAATTGCGTGCCAAGTTCATATCTTCGACAGCCTTGTTGTAGTCGCCACGCTCAAATGAGGCAAGTCTAAATACCTCTTTGGGCTTGGCATCCCAAATCATAAGTGTGTTAACCATACCATTGTCAAAGCCCGTAACCGGCATATCGTAAGGTGTGGCAATTACAGAATTGTAACCCTCATGAATGTATCTAGTAGTTCCATCTGGCAGACTTTCATAGCGAACCCATCCGCCAAACTTAACTTCAAATTCATATTCAGAGCGCTCAAGCTCAAATGGATATCTGGTCTGAAGCCAATCATCTGGAACCTCTTTTTGATATCCATCTATTATCTTTTGCTTGAACATTCCGTAGTGATATCTGATACCGCAGCCGTAGGCTGGATATCTAAGGGTTGCCAGTGAATCCAAGAAACAAGCAGCAAGTCGTCCCAAGCCACCATTTCCAAGAGCTGGATCTGGTTCCTGATCCTCGATTGCGTTGATATCAATGCCTAATGCGTCTAATGCATCCATGACTTCGGTGTAGCCACGCATGTTAATCATGTTGTTTCCCAGCATACGACCGATAAGAAACTCCATGGACATGTAGTAAACGCATTTAGGATCCTGCTTAGTAAACTCTTTTTGAGTCGTAAGCCAGTTATCGATTACAACATCGTTAACTACTTCAGAGCAGGCACGGTAGATTTCTTCCTCGCTTGCCTCCTCAAATTCCTTTCGAAACATAGACTTGACGCGATCAACGATGTCGCGCTCGATCTCCTTCGTACTAGGCATTTGTCTCTTCATTCACTCAACCCCCAATCTTAAATTTTCACTCGTCCGTTGCACATTCAGTCTTTTTCAACGGACTATTTTTCACATTTTGCTGGTGGTTTCACTCATTCCACCATTTTATTAAATCCTTGTAACTGATAACTTAACCTTCTCTCCGTTGATGTTCCAGTCTTTGCTGTAAGTGCCTTCAGCGCCCACAACTATCTCATCCGCAAGGACTTCACCTGCGATTTCATCCTTGTTTGCCTCAAAGATACTATTTATTTTATCAGATCCTTCGTAAGAAACTGTGATTCGATCCATAACTTCGAAATCTGCTTCCTTACGCATTGTCTGAATCTTCGAAACAAGCTCTCTTACAAAGCCTTCCTCAAGAAGCTCTTCTGTAAGATTTGTATCGAGAACTACTGTTACATAGTTGTCGCCATCTGCTACAAAGCCCTCTGTCTGAGCCATAGAGATAAGTAAGTCTTCCTCTGCAAGCTCGATAGAAGCATCAACCTCTGGCAATCTTAATACCCCATTTGCCTTGAGATCTGCGTATGCTGCATTGCCATCAAGTGAGGCAAGTGCTTTTTGGATGCCACCGAGGAACTTGCCGTACTTAGGTCCTACTGTACGAAGCTGTGGCTTGAAGCTGTATGATGTAAATGATGAAACATCATCTGTAAATGTAGCCTTTTTAACATTAAGCTCATCCTCGATGATAGAAACATACATATCATCAAGCTCGTGCTCAGCCTTGATGTACATCTGACCGATTGGCTGACGGTTCTTGATGGCTGCTGTATTTCTACATGCACGACCGTGAACAACAATCTTGAGAAGCTCATCCATATCTTCCTCGAGCTTCTTGTCAATAAACTGCTCATTGTATGCAGGGAAATCACAAAGGTGGATTGACTCAGGAGCTGTCTTGTCTACTGAGCGAACCATGTTCTGATAGATTTCCTCTGTCATAAATGGAATCATTGGTGCTGCTGCAAGTGCAATATCCTTAAGGCAAGTGTAAAGTGTCATGTAAGCATTAATCTTGTCCTGCTCCATACCCTTTGCCCAGAATCTATCGCGACAACGGCGTACATACCAGTTAGACAAATCGTCTACGAACTCATCAAGTGCTCTTGCTGCCTCTGGAATCTTGTATGCGTCAAGGTTCTCATCTACAGCCTTGATTGCCGAATTGAGACGAGAAAGGATCCATTTGTCCATAACTGCAAGCTTGTTAAAGTCAAGCTCATACTTGGTAGGATCAAACTCATCAATGTTCGCATATAAAATATAGAAAGCATATGTATTCCAAAGTGTTCCAAGGAACTTTCTCTGGCCTTCCATAACTGCATTTTCACCAAATCTCTTTGGGATCCATGGTGCTGAAGATGTGTAGAAATACCATCTGATTGCATCTGCACCCATCTTTTCAAGAGCTTCGAATGGATCAACTGCATTGCCCTTTGACTTGGACATCTTTTGACCGTTTTCATCTTGAACGTGACCAAGGACGATTACATTTTCATAAGGAGCCTTGTTGAAAAGCAAGGTTGACTCAGCCATCAACGAGTAGAACCAACCACGAGTCTGGTCAACAGCTTCGGAAATAAACTTGGCTGGGAACTGCTGCTCAAAAATCTCCTTGTTTTCGAATGGATAGTGATGCTGAGCAAATGGCATAGCTCCTGAATCAAACCAGCAGTCGATAACTTCTGGCACACGCTTCATTGTACCGCCGCAATCTGGGCAAGTGCATGTAACCTCATCGATGTATGGACGATGAAGCTCGATAGACTCTGCGTCTGCGCGACCAGAAAGCTCTGCTAACTCCTTGCGGCTACCGATTGAAATCTGCTTGCCACAATCTGGACATTCCCAGATATTGAGTGGAGTGCCCCAGTAACGGTTACGAGAGATACCCCAGTCCTGAACGTTCTCGAGCCAATCTCCAAAACGTCCCTTACCGATTGAATCTGGAATCCAATTTACAGTGTTGTTATTTTTAATCAGGTCATCCTTGACCTCGGTCATCTTGATGAACCATGATTCTCTAGCGTAGTAGATAAGTGGAGTGTCGCATCTCCAGCAGTGTGGATACTCGTGCTCGAACTTAGGAGCCTCGAAAAGCTGTCCCTTGGCATCCAAATCCTTGAGAACGTTTGGATCGGCATCCTTAACGAACTGACCTGCATAAGGAGTCTCTTCTGTGAGCTCACCCTTGCCATTTACGAACTGTACAAATGGAAGATCATACTTGCGACCAACCTTGGCATCGTCCTCACCAAATGCAGGAGCGATATGTACGATACCAGTACCATCTGACATGGTAACGTAATCATCACAAACTACGAAGTGAGCCTTCTTGTGCTGCTTTTCTGCGGCAATACCTGCACATTCAAAGAGTGGCTCATATTCCTTGTACTCAAGATCTGTACCCTTGTAGGTTTCAAGTACTTCGTATGCCTTTGCGCCTTCTTCTGTGGCAAGCTTTGAAAGAACCTTGTCTGCAAGAGCCTCTGCAAGGATGTATGTATAGCCATCTGCAGCCTTGACTTTGATGTAAGTTTCGATTGGATTTACGCAAAGTGCAAGGTTGGATGGAAGTGTCCATGGTGTAGTTGTCCAAGCAAGGAAGTATGCATCCTCACCTTTGATTTTGAAACGAGCGATTGCTGAACGCTCCTTGACCGTCTTGTAACCCTGAGCAACCTCTTGAGCTGAGAGCGGAGTACCACAACGAGGACAGTAAGGAACGATTTTGAATCCCTTGTAAAGAAGCTTCTTGTCCCAGATTGTCTTGAGTGCCCACCACTCTGACTCGATGAAATTGTCATCATATGTGATGTAAGGATTGTCCATATCGGCCCAGAAACCAACTGTTCCTGAGAAGTCCTCCCACATTCCCTTATATTTCCATACGGATTCCTTACATTTTTTGATGAAAGGCTCCATACCGTAGTTTTCGATTTGTTCTTTACCGTTGAGGCCAAGCAACTTTTCTACCTCAAGCTCTACTGGAAGACCATGTGTATCCCAACCAGCCTTACGGGGTACATATTTGCCCTTCATTGTCTGGTATCTTGGAATCATGTCCTTGATAGCTCGAGTCTCTACGTGACCGATATGAGGTTTGCCATTTGCTGTAGGAGGTCCATCGTAGAATGTGTAAGTCTCTCCTTCTTTTCTTGAATCCATTGATTTCTGGAAGATATCGTTGTCCTGCCAGAATTTGAGCACCTGTTTTTCGCGCTCAACAAAATTTAAGCTTGCGTCTACCTTGTTGTACATATAAAAGTAATTCCTTTCTATGAGGTCGTGCTTTCTCGTCACACAACCCTTCTCTTATTTTAATATGTATTAATACTTCACCCCGTTATAGTAAGGGAGTGAATCGTACATCTGTGTTAAATTCTCAGCGTTTGGGAGAATCCAAATGACTGAGCCAACAAACAATATAATGCTGATTATGGAAACAACGATGCCTACCTTGGCAAGAGTTCTACCCTGTATTTCATTGGTCTTGGTTAAAAAAACTATTCCAAGGGCTATACTGATTAAAGCAACTAGTAGGTTGACTCCCACTGAAAAAAACAGTAAAGCCAGTAACCCTGAAACAAATGAACCTATTGCCATTCCAGTGTTGCTAGGCTGCTGATTGTAATAGTAACCCGCCCCAACCTCTGGAGTTGTTTCATTAACTGTTTTTTCAGGTTCTTTGTTCTTGTCTACTTCTTCTTCAAACATGTAATCTTCGTTCATACATACTCCTAACAGCTTATAGTGTTCCTAATCTTAATAATCATACTCGTTTCAAGGGAATTTTACAAGTGAGCTAAATCTAAAAGATTTCTTAAATATTTCTTAGAATTCGCAATAAATTCGTAAGAAATGGAAAAATCTCAAAAATTTTATTGAATTACTATATAGACGCACCTACGATTGACTATTTGTGATTTTGTAGATGCCTGACACTAAAAAATTTACTTAGCAATAGAAAGGATAAAAATATGTCAAACAAAAATGAAGCAAAAAAGAAAACAAAGTTTAAGATCAAAGGTTTTTTAAAGGATTATCTAAAAAATCGAACCGGAAAGAAAAACAATGCGAACAATGCACTTATAAAAGAAAAAGATGCAATGATTGAAAGACTAAAAGAGGCCTTAAAAAAAATTCCCAAAAGCGAGGTGCCGCAAGAACTAAAAAAAGACTATGATAAAAGAAAAAGCGCTTATTTAAGTATAAAAGATGTTAAAAAACTTAATTCAAAACAGATTAAGATAGTACGAACATACTATGAAACCAAAGTAGCACTGCGAAAAGCCGAGTATGAATCCGCATTCAATCTAATTGAAGAGAGTAAAACATTAAAGAAAAAAATTGAAAATTCTTCGCTTAAAAAAGAAGTAAAAAAGCTTTATAAAAATGATTTAAAAAATAACTATAAGAGATTAAACGAAAAAGTTGAGGAAGCAAGCAAGATAAATAAACTAAAAGAGAAAGTTCTCAAATATAGGATTGGAGAACTTGCAGGCGAAATGATTAATTATAAGAAAGGGCAACAACAACCCCCCGTATATGTAGCAAACAATCCGTACAACCGATCTACATACACTAATGGTATCGATGAAAATGCTAGCCAGATTTCCTCAGCACCTTCATATGACAGCCAACAACCATTACTCCATAATAACAAACAGTAGACAAAATCTGTTTAACGGAGGATATAAAATGGATAAAGAAAATTTTGCATTTTGTTAGCTTTCTAATCCTCTTTTCTAAAAAAAACACCCACACTTAGTTGATATGTAGAGAACAAATCATGTCTTGGGTGTTTTTTTCTTGATTTTATTCCCAAAAAATTTGCGAAAACAAAAAAAGTGATTGTCACAAAATACTCTGTGACAATCACTTTATATAATTACATAACTAGTTTATTTGTGCATCTAATTTCTTAATAAATCTACACCAACTAACTTGCCATCCTCAGCGCGTAGTTGAACCGTAGTATCTCCGAGGTCGTATCCCACATCCTCGCCCCATTCATATTTTGGTTTAAGAGGAATACTCTTCTTTATATCACTTATTGAATTTCCGATTTTCATTCCATAACCTAAGTCAACATCATCAGTATAGGTTGAAACTGAGTTTACTCGATTAGTGTTTTTATCTACCTTGAGCACCAACTTAAGATCATTATCTTTATAGATATAAATGGTCCTTTCCCAAGGAATACTAGAAGAATCATCCGGAAACATATCATTATAATCTTTAGATAACAAAAAAGCTACCGGATAATTATTGATTGTCAAGCCGTTTATTGTTTTCAAAGAATCAATACCCGCTTTCGTCTCAACTACATTTCCTTCATGTGTAGTAACCTTTACATCTGCCTTGTTGGCATAGCCAACAGTCAATACCATAGATGCAAGTAATGTCGCTGCAATCAATTGTTTTCTCTTCATAGAATTTTTCCTCCTGTCTTTAAAGCTAGTTATGCTACTTCTTCTATAAAAAGTAGCCCCCACTGTACATGTACATATATTATTCAATAAAAGAAGGTGTTTTTCATTTAACACCATTTTTTACAGTGATTGCTTCAAAATCACTTTTAAAATTAATGTCTATTTAAAAAATAGAGATACACTCGTCACCTTACCATTGGATCCACTATATTCAATCGTACCGCCTGCACACTCGTATTGTAGCCAATCATTCCCTTGTCTCAGCGGTGCATATTTAATTGAGTTCTTTACATAGTCGAATGATTTCCCAATCATATTTCCCTTTCCCATTGGCACACTATTGCTGTAAACAGTGATACTTGCCACCTCTTCGGAACCATATGTATTATCCATATATGTTTTCATCTGCATATCAGGATAATTGTTACCCTTTCTTTTAAAACTATATACATTTTCTTTAAGGGAATTAGTAAAATTAGATGTTTCCTCATCGGTATATTTATCAAAAATATACCTAGGTCCAGCTGCTTCTGCATAACGCCCATATACCACTGGTAATTGGGTATAATCGGATGTATCTATTGGACTAACATAATCTGCTTTAGCTTCAACTACATTTCCCTCGTGCGTAGCAACCTTTACGTCTGCCTTGTTGGCATAGCCCACTGTTAATGCCATAGTTGCAAGTAATGTTGTTGCAATAATTTGTTTCTTCATTAATTTTCCTCCATATTTTTTCTGTTAATTATTTGCTACCTCTTTGTCAAAAAAGTAACAATCTTCTGTACATGTACATATATAATTCAATAAAAAATATGGATTTTTTTCCAAATTTTGGAAAAAAAATAATTTTTTTATTGATATATATATATGTAACTGTTTTTTATTTATAATTATCAATTTTAGAAAGGAAAATACAAATGAGTGATAATAATAATTTAAATGACTACGCCGATTCTTACGGACGTAGCGGAACTGATAATGAAAGAACTAGCGAGTCAGGCCCATTGCCATCTTTTGATTTTATAACCAGGAATTCGGATTTCTTTAGTACTACAGCAACATCAGTAACCCCTATGGAACCAGATATGATAAACCATGGGCCAGTATATCCGAATGGGAGCCAAGGAGAAGCACCGGTAAATCGAACAAACGTTATATTAGACCAAAGACAAGAGATTAGTGAGCTCAACGAGCTATTATTACGTACTATAGATTCTAGTGAAAATCGTTTCAATCAAATAGATTATTATATAAATAACTATATAGTTAACGCTGTTAATGACATCGATAGACGAACTAATGATTTGTCGGATAAAGTAGCCCAGCTAGAGAGAGATAATCGTAGTCTAAATAATAAAGTGACTAGGCAAAACTCAACTATACAAGAGTTAACTGCTATGTTAGACAATCAAAACTTAATTATACAAGCGTTAACTAATAAAGTGAATCAACTAGAGCAATCAAGTCAGAATAAACAAGAGAATAACACACTAGCTGTACAAAATACGCATCAAAATGACAATAATCAACTTGTTTCGGAGCCTAATATTACATCACAAACTGCAACAAGTATCCAGAATAGCAGCTACCAACAATCAGAACCTCCTACTCCTAAACCAAGAACTTCTAGTCTTCAGCACCTCCGGGAATGGGAAGCTCAACAGAAACAAAGTCCTTCTCGCAATCAGAAATAGCCATAATCTAGCTAAGTTCTTTAAACAAACTAACGCCCAGGCAATGCCTGGGCGTTTCTTATTTCTATATTAATTTCTATTAAGCATTTTTAAAATCTAAAATTAGAAGTCTGTGAGGTTTGCAGCACGTCTCTCAAGGAATGCACCCATACCCTCTGCCTTGTCGTGAGTAGAGCATGTAATTCCGAAGAGGTTTGCTTCCATCTCAACTGCGTTCTTGATATCCATGTCATAACCGTTGTTGATAGCAGCCTTTGCGATAGATACTGCATAGCTTCCCTTAGAAGCAATCTTAGCAGCCATAGCCTTTGCTGTATTCATAAGCTCTTCAGCTGGAACAACCTTGTTTACAAGACCGATTCTGTATGCCTCGTTTGCATCGATTGAATCGCATGTGAAGATAAGCTCTTTAGCGCGTCCCATGCCTACAAGACGAGCAAGTCTCTGTGTGCCACCGAAGCCTGGGATGATACCAAGACCACACTCTGGCTGACCAAATGTAGCATTCTCAGATGCGATACGAATATCACAAGCCATAGAAATCTCGCATCCACCACCGAGTGCAAAACCGTTAACTGCACAGATTGTAACCTGTCTCATGTTCATGAGCTTGAAGAAAGGAACTGATGCTCTCATACCGAAAGCGCGTGCCTCTGCAGCTGTAAAGTTAACCATCTCTGAAATATCTGCACCAGCGACAAATGACTTGAATGCATTATCTTTCTTATCAGGACCGCCAGTAAGGATAAGAACCTTTACATCGTCTCTAGCTTCGATTTCTGTCAAAGCAACGTTTAACTCGTCAAGTGTCTCACTGTTAAGTGCATTAAGGGCTGCTGGACGTGAAATTGTAAGAACAGCAATCTCATCAGCAACCTCAAGCTTTAAATTGTTGAATTCGCTCATAGTAATCCTCCTCTTTTGGGTGAGCCCATTTTTTCTCATAAAGATATCATAGTGTATTGTTAAATCTTTGTCAATCAGTAAAACGTCCGTAACCGTGACGCTTCATTTCTTTCTTTTTCTTGTACATTTTTGAATCCGCTCGCTCAAAAACATCCGAAACAAATCTATCCTTATCTTGGAACTTAGCTTCACCAAATGCCATAGTAACCTCATGGTTCTCGTGATTATTCTTATTAACTTCTGAAAGCTCAGCCAGCAGCTTGTCTAGATTGTTATAATCCCCCCCTTGAGCTACTACAACAAACTCGTCTCCGCCAACACGGTAAACTGGACTGTGAGAAAAGATGTTACAGATGATTGAGCATCCTTGCTGGATAAATAAATCTCCGGACTGATGTCCCAAATTGTCATTGACCTGCTTTAGTCCATTTAAATCAAGTATTACAATGGCAAACTCTGCTTCACCTTCTTTTCGGATTTTGTCGTTAAGCATATCCTCAAAATCGGCATATGAGTGTTTGTTTTTGACTCCTGTCAGCTCGTCCTTATATGCCTTATCCTCTGCGATAGCAAGATTGATAGAGTACTCCAACTCCTTGCGAACCTGCTCATCAATGTCAATCAAACCCACAATCAGCTGTGGTCCATCCATCTCCTCTACCTTTGCAATCTTTAGGGTGACATAGGAAGGAACTCCGTCGAAGCAAAGCCTGTAGTTGTAAACAAAGAGTCCATTTTCCTTGATTTTATCCATAACCTGATTTTTGCTGAAAACCTTCAAAAAGCCCTCTAGATCCTCTGGATAGATGCAGGATTTAATCTCCTCTACTGCTTCCTCAAAGAAATTTTCACCTGAGCTTTCAAGATTCAAGGCTTGGAATCTTGAGGTTGTCTTGTAGATTTCATAGCGATCAGTGTTTGGATCCACTGTATAGATACTGATAAAATCTCCAGACAAAGCTGCAATACGTGAGAATGTTATCTGTTCTTCCTTGACACGCTCAAGAGCCTCCTGCCTGCGAACCTGAGCATCCACATTGCTGACACCGATGATAATCTGATTGCCCTTCGTCCTTGTCTTGACAGCCTTTAGGTTGACATAGGTTGGCACCATATCTATATAGAGTCGATAAGTCAGCGAGAATACCCCATGTTCCTTAAGATTCTTTTCAATAAAATCCTTGTCAAAGGATTCAAGGAACATATGCTGATCTTCCTTGTGGACATTTTCAATTGCATCTTTCTTAACCTGCTCAAAGAAATTATCCCCGTGACGCTCAACAGAGATATCTCGGTTGTTTCCGTCGGGAGCATACTCCACAAATTTACCTGTGTCCAAATCCACAAAGAAAAGGTCTATATAATCTTCAGAAAGAACTCTAGCTATATAATTATAGGTAAGATTGTCCGCAGCAGCATGCTGAGAATCTGTAATTGAAAGAATTACAAAAGCAAGAGCAGTGACATGTGTCACCTCGTTGACAGCGATGCGCTGAATGAGCATCTGCACCGCCTTACCGTCTGCAGTTCTATCGTCAATAACTATCATCTTGCCGTCCATACAGCATTGCTTCATAGCAGCGACTGTGTAGGAACCCACGCCCTCTACATTCGAAGTGAATTTGTAGTTAATCTCATCTGCTTTATGTGGGAAATTCGTTTCTACGAATTCTCTAAAGGTTTTGTTACCTCTGACAACTGTAAAATCTTCACCATCGGATTCGACGATAGCCATAGGCCATGTATCAAAATATCCGGACATTGGATTGTCTTCATCCGGCTCCTTTTTGGCAACTGATAAATCATATAGATTTACATTTCCAACTGCAGAGTAATAGTCCGCCTCCGCTGGATTCTCGAATCCAATCTGGGCACCTTTTTTATATCGATCAAAGACCACTTCCTTTGGAATTGGCCTGCAATAATAGAACCCCTGAAGCTTGGCGCAGCCGATTTCCTTGAGAAATTCAGCCTGTTCCTCTGTCTCGACGCCTTCAGCCGCAGTCTCCATTCCAAGAGCTATAGCCATTCTAATGAGCTCGGTGATAATAACCTTGGCGGTCTCGTTATATTTAACTTGATTAACTAAGGAAATATTTATCTTAAGTAGATCAAAGTGAATCTTTTGAAACAGCATAGGCGAAGAATCTCCGCTGCCATAATCATCCATCCACACCTTGAAACCAAGCTCCTTAAGCTTAACAAGCTGTTCTAGAACATTTTCGTTGTTTCTGGCAGTAGCTGTCTCTGTTACCTCGAGAGCAATTTTACTTCTAGGTATTCCTGCATCATCAACTCGTGCGACTAATTCGTCCACAATATCGCAGGAATAGAAATCAATCTGTGAAAGATTGATTGATGTTGGTACCACAAAAATTCCTTGTTTTTGTTGCTCCTTCATCTTGACTAAAACGTGCTCTAACACGTATAAATCAAGCTTGTGAACAACGTTTACCGCCTCCAAAATGGCGATAAAATCCCCTGGATTTAGCACACCAATAATCGGGTCGTCCCACCTAACCAAGGCTTCCTCGTTACACACCCTGCCGCTGGCGGCTCTGATTATTGGCTGATAGTAAACTTCAATCCACTCCTCCTTGAGTGCTCTATCGAAGTTACTCAACAAATATTTAGCCTTCTCCATAGATTCGTCTCTAGCAATCATCCCTCATCCCCCATAATTATTCAATCTATAGACCCCTAAACATTCAGACGACGCTGAATTTCACTAACAACTTCCCTTCCTCTAAAGATAATTGCACCGATGAATAGTGCGATGCTGACTAACAAGCATATCATCCACTCTAGTGGGCAATTGGTCTGCATAATATAGAAAGCAATGTACGGTAAAATACCGATTAGAAGATTGGTTAAAAGATAACCCATTGCGTTTCCAGTCTTGTCTATCATTGAAAAGATAAAGTTGCAAATCATGGTTGCCATAACTCCATTTGGCAGCACCCAATAAATATATTCTTTGAAAAAACCTATATAGTATGCTGTTATGCCAAGCATTATCATCACCATGCCAACCGATATTGAAAGGATTCGCGAAGCGCTCATGCCCTTTTTGAACAGCCTGATGATGCTAAATTCAAACGCCAAAAGCCACATAAAAAACAACAAACTCCAGTGGAAATCACACCCTGGATAAAGTGGAAGATGGAAAAGAAAATCCAAACCCATCAAGGTGATGATTGCAATCCAAACTATAAATAACTGTAGCTTATAAAAAAATGATTGAATTTTAAGTATTGTCTGAGTTGGAAAGTATTTTTCTTCTGGCTCGCCCACCAGCTTACTTTGGCAGAACGGGCATTTTTTAAGATCTCCTCCAACCTCAATATTACAATAAGGACAATTCTTCATTATCGAATCACCTCCGTCGCAAAAGCTTTAACCTTCATGCCCTCTTCGCTAAGTCCTCTAACAAAGCTTTTGATGACCCTGGTATTTGAATATGGAGATGTAACTCCAAGTGTAAGCACGCCGTTATAGCTTGACATGACTACAAATAGATTCTGCGAGCTGCAGAAACCACTGTAGTTTTGAATCATCGGCACCAGTTCCTCTGGTGGTTTTTGAACTCCGAGATTAGAAAGAACAACAGATACCTTTTTATCTGTGACCTTGGAGCCATATTTAACTACCATCTGTTTGATGAAAAGTGGCACCGCTCTGACAGGGATAAAGTATTCCATGGTCTCAAAGTTATCCATCTGTTTTTTGATGTTTTCTTCGGATAGATTTGCCTTGAGCTTTTCGTCGAATTCATTTGCCAAATTCTCGAAAGAGATTTCCTCATCAAATACATGCGATACATTTACATTGTTGAAAAAGTTTCTAGATGTCTTTGATGGATAGTAGTTTCTAAGGTTGACAGGCATGGAAACATTGATAGGTGTTTCCTTTTTTCTTGGTGGCATATCTTCCTTGATTGCCATCATCAGCTTGGCGCCGATGTAACTAGTTAACCCGACTCCAATCTCCTTTGCCTTTGGCAGAATGTCCTGAGATGGAACTTGGATTTCAAAAAACTGAAGCTGATCATATGGTAGCTTTAATCCACTAGGACGATAAGCCTTTTTAAGCGTAGATGGCTTTAGATACATGCTACCAAAGAACTGCTTGTAGCTGTCTTGGTTTAAGTCGTCCTGTGAGGCCCCGGAATGTATTGTAACCTCTTCGAATTTGTCTGGATACTTGAGCTTTAAATAATCTAAAACGATGATATTTAAAAACTCTAACGCCCCCGTTCCATCTGAAAGGGCATGAAACAAATCCAAATTGATGCGCTTGCCATAGTATGTAACCTTGTAGTGAAGCATTGCGTGGCCTGGAGCATAAAGTGGTGGGCAAACTCTGCCGTGCTCCTCTTCAACCACCGGTTGTAAATCGGTGTCTTCCATGTAATGCCAAAAGATGCCTCGGCGGATTCGCACCTGAAACTGAGGCCTGTCTTGGATTGCAGAAAGAACTGCATCCTGCAATAAATCCTTGTCTATGTCCTCCCAAAGGGTGCAACTGACCCTGAGGGTTCTTGTATCTCTCTTGGCCGCTGTGGCCAAGAAAACTTTTGCAACGTTATCTACCTTGTACCAATTTTCTCTTGCCATGATTCTACCTATCTATTTAATTCTCATATATCTCGGAAGATATATAGTCCGCTAAGCGCTTCATAGCTCGATTAGCCATAGGAAGAGGAAGCTGTTGGTAAACATGCCATCCATCCTTTTCTATGTCAATCAAAGCCTTGCCCCCAGCCTTGTTGATTTTCTTGTGTAATCTGGTGCTGTCATCTAACAGTATCTCGTTTTTGCCTACCATGATAAATGTAGGAGGGAATCCCTCAAACTCGCCGTTGAGCGGGCTGAAGCATGGATCTGCCATATCGGCATCCTTGCCAGCATAAGCTTGGCTGACACTGCAAACATAGCTGTGTGTAAGGACTGGATCCTTTTCTGCGTATTCCTCGTATGATGGTGACTCTGCGGACATATCTGTCCATGGGCTAAACAAAAGCAGAGCTCTAGGTGAAATTCTGTCTTCTTTAAGAAGCCTTTGCGTAAGGCAAAGCACAAGATTGCCACCAGCTGAATCTCCTGCCATCAGGATGTTGGAAGCACCATACCCCTTCTGAAGGAGATAGTCCCAAATCGCCTGTCCATCCTCTAGCTGAGCAGGGTATTTGTGCTCAGGCGCAAGCCGATATGCAAAGGATACAACAGAAAACCCTGTTGCCAATGCCAGCTTGGCTGCCAAGATTCTGGCGTAGCCCAAACCACCACATATATATCCACCACCGTGTGCGTAGAGAATCACATACTGTGGATTACGTGCCATCTCTGGCTGAATCCACTCACAAGAAATCTCCTGCACCTTGAAAGCATCTATAGAGACATCGCCCTTTGGAGCTGCAAGTTTGCCAGCTCTGTCCATTGCTGAGCGCTGTCTTTTTAAATCCTCTTTGGTGAGGGAGTTGCCCCCGATTGAATTGAAAGCTTTGATTGCCCTCATAAGAGGATCGTTCCAATTTATTTTTCTTAATGCCATAACATCCCCTGAGTCTGAAACATTTTGGAAATAAGTCAAAATTTTGACATATATCTTATTATAATTATTTTTTGCGCTAAATTCCACGGAAAATAGCGATTCATACCGTTTTTTAACAATTTATTTAGTTAATAGACAGTATTATGACTTTTTCACATTTCTTTCACATAATAATCACAATATTTCACCATTTTCAAAATTCAAAATGCTAAAATATTCTCATATGAAAAAGCATTAGTCTTTTTTAGGGGAGGCACGGTGGAGACCGTGCGGGAGTTATTAAATGTATTTGGGTTACGGATAAAGAGTCTGTTTTAGGCAGACTCTTTTTCGTGGTAATCAATTCACAAATATTCTAGTTCTTTTTGATGTTTTATTCACATTTTTTCCATTGTTCCTTCAGAAATAGATTGTATTATAATTACATCGCAAGACAGAAGCGATGAACCATTTTTTTCATAACATTATTCTCCCTTTTTAAAAGCGACGCCCCGCCGGCGTCGCTTTTTTTGTGCTTCTATTTAGCTATATCATCTAGGAACATTCCTCAAGCTTCATGCCTTTTTCAACGATATAGTCTATCAATTCTTCCATCGGCATCGGCTTTCCAAAGTAGAAGCCTTGGCATCGCTCACAACCAGTATCCTTTAGGAAGTTGTAGTGTTCCTCAGTTTCAACACCCTCGCATAGAGGAGATACACCCATCTGAGTGGCTGCTTTTATAATGTATTCCATAAGGGTTTTTGTCTTCGGATTTTTATCCATACTACGCAAGAATACAAGATCAAGCTTTAACACATCAAAATCATAATCTGAAATTGTGTTAAGCGAAGAATATCCGCTTCCGAAATCATCTATCCATACCTCATATCCGGCGTCGCGGATTTTTTTGACCTCGCTTTTAATAAGTCCAGTATTATCATTGAAGGCGCTCTCAGTGATTTCAACTTCAATCATATTCTTTGGCACGCCATATATCTCTGTAAAGTCCTCTAGAAGCTTGAAAACATCGCAAATTTCAAAGTCCAGTCTAGAGATATTGATTGACGCAGGCACCAAGTCCATCCCCATTTCATAGAGAGTGCTGTAATCCTGACATACCTTTTTTACCATGAATTCATCAACTAAATGGATGAGATGGAAGTGCTCTAGGGTTTCGATGAAATCTCCCGGTGAAAGCAATCCCATCTTTGGATCTACCCAACGAACTAGCGCCTCAAAACCACATATTTCCCCGGTGCTGACCCGGATAATCGGCTGATAAAATACTTTGATATAATCCTCAGCCAAAGCGTCATCTATATGATCGACCACGTACTGCTGGCGGCGCAGTTTATCTCTAAGCATCTCATCGTAGATGCAGTAGTTCACATCGTGCCTGTTTTTTATATTGTTGCAGGCCAATCTGGCATGGTCACACGCCAAGCCCACCTCGGCTCTTGAATCATCCAAGAAATAAATTCCAGCCTTGATTCGAACCTTTTTATTTACATCATCAGAAAGAAGTATACGCTTGTATACCTCCTCAACATTATCTATTATTTCGCTCTTGTTACCGGTGGCAAAAACCACGAAGTGATCATCTGAAAACCTTGAAACAGTTGCTCCGTAGAATACTTCACGGATGACTCTTGCCACATCGCACAGCAACTCATCACCTAGCTTGAAGCCGTGACGCTCGTTATAGAGTTTGAAATTTGGAATATCAAAATGAATGAATGCCACCTGCTGTCTTAAGATCTCAGGCGAGGAAATCAAGCCTTGTATCTTATGATAGAAGAATGACATGTTGAATAATCCCGTGAGGGAATCAGTCTCGTTATTAGAAGATAGAATCTCCGCCTCGGCGTATGAATTTCGTGTTTCGCTAAGGTATTCATTCTGCTCTATATCTACAATAAACACATAGAAAAAGCTCTTTCCATTTATCCAGTGAAGCAAGTGACCAAAGTCCTCTATGTATCGAGTTTCACCAAGCTTTGTTATGATTCTATAGCGAACGTAATCATGACGCTTTTCACCGAAGAGTGTCTGCGCCTGAATCTGGTTTTCAATCTTATGCAAATCTTCAGGATGGACCATGCCCTTAAATGTTCCACCAACATAATCCATAAACTCCTCGAAGCTCAAGCATCCGAACAACTGGATAACATTGGTTTCAGCAAATATAATCCTCTCGTCACCATCGGCCTCATATATGAAAAAGCCCCCTGGAAGCCCAGTAGGTATTTGACCGACTGTGGTGTCGATAAAATCGTATTTCTTCATAAGTGCCCCCCATTTCTACTAAATGTTGAAATAACTGATTTTTTCGTAAAGCTGTTCCGCAAGATTCTTCAATGAATCTGAAGCATCACTAATAACCGCAAAGGTAGAATTCAAATTATCCATAGAGTTCTTGGTCTCCGAAGATGTAGATGCGTTCTCCTCTGAAATAGCTGAGAGGTTATCAATTATATCAATTAAATTTGCCTTTGCTGAATCAAGATTGTTTACTCTATCTGAGATTTCTTTAGCATTGACAGATACGTTTTCAACGCCATCCTTCATTATCTCCATGTTGTGCTTGGTCTCATCAAGATGACCTGACTGAGCCTCCATCTCCTGATTCATCTGCTCGATGATTGAAATGGATCTTTCAGATTCAACAGTTAGCTCATCAATGATTGCACTGATTTTTTCTGCTGTGTGAGCAGACTCTGCCGCAAGCTTTCCTATTTCATCAGCAACTACTGCAAAGCCCTTGCCTGCTTCTCCGGCTCTGGCCGCCTCGATTGATGCATTTAAGGCAAGCAGATTTGTTTCTGAAGCAATATCTGTAATAAGCTTTGATGACTCGGCGATATTCTGAACTGAGTCGTTTGTATTTCGGATTTGCTCGTCAATCCCCTTCATTGAATCCACAACTGCTGTATTCTGTTCAAATAGGATATCGAGAGCCTTCATTGAATTTTCGCAGGCATCCTTCATATCCTGGGTGTTTGTATTTAAAACTCCAACATTGTCGGAAATAGTTTCAATGTCCAAGCCAATTTCACTGACATTTGAAGCGGAGTCCTGAACGCTTTCAGCCTGATTTATTGCACCCTCAGAGACGCCATTAATGGCTGATGTAATCATGCTTGAAACGTTAGATGCTTCCTCAGCCGACTCCGCAAGCCTATCACCAGAGGATGTTACATCTCCAGATAGCTTGACACTAGTTCCAATTATGTCTGTAAGCTTGTCCCGAAGATTCTGAATACTTTCAGAAATTGTACCAAGCTCATCGTTTCTTTTTATCAGATGTGTAGGAATTTCCGCCTTGAGATTTCCATCTGCAAATTCTTTGATGGATTCAGCTATATCGTTCATTGCTGTAGAGCTCTTTTTTATTGCCCAAAGTCCAATACCAAAAAGCGCTGCTATGACAACGACACTTATTAAGATAAGCATGATAGACATATTGTTGATGGTCGCTTTAATCTCCGTACCATCACGACCAACAAACATCATACCCACTACTGTTCCGTCACCGTTAGCCAATGGAGCATAATAAGCGTAGAACTCTGTTCCTTCTATTTGACGACCTGGCAGATAGATAGACTTACCTTGCTTGATTACTGCATCTGTGACATCTGATGATGCCTTGGTATTCAAAAGATAATCATTTGTCCCTGCCATTTTTAATGTGGTTACAACTCTCTCATCCCCATAAAATAGTGTATACTCTAATCCAGTTTCTGCCTTCAGATCTTCCATGGTCTCTAGATACTCTTCATATACTGGCTCGCCACCCTTGTAGAGTTGACCATCCGTATATTCCCAGTCTCCATCCCACATTTTTGTAAACTCACTGTCGGCTATTGTTCCTGCTGCGTGTAGTTCTTCGTGAACCATGTCAAGATAAGTTCCCTTGATTTTGAAGATACCAATAACGGTAAGAAGTATGCATCCTACTGCAGATGCTATACAAGCGACTCTGACAACCTGTCCAATTAATTTACCTTTCCTTTGTTTCATGGGCTTTATCCTCTCTATGAATGAGAAAAGTATAATTATACACACTAACAGCATGATACCATGGAAATACGAAGAAACCGTGAACCAAGCCATCTTGTTTATAGTGTAATTTAAAGAAAAGAAAAATGGCTACCGCCACGATGATCATTCATCTATAACGATAGCCATTAGACTATATATTTTATTTGAAATACCGATCAAGGAATCCCTTAAGCGCTTTGCCGTGGCGAGCCTCGTCGCGAGCCATCTCATGAACTGTATCATGTATAGCATCAAGATTGTTTTTCTTGGCACATGTAGCAAGGTCAACCTTACCCTGTGTAGCACCGAATTCGCAATCCACACGCCAAGCAAGATTCTGCTTTGTTGAGCTTGTCATGTTCTTTTCAAGATCAGAACCTAAAAGCTCTGCAAACTTAGCTGCATGCTCAGCCTCTTCATATGCTGTCTTTTCCCAATATAGACCAATCTCTGGATAGCCCTCACGATGAGCGATTCGAGCCATGCATAGATACATACCAACCTCAGAGCACTCACCATCGAAGTTTGCTTTGAGCTGATCGAAGATGTATTTCTTGTCTTCTTCAGATATATCCGGATTGTTCTTAACTGTCTTTGCATAAACACCAAATTCATGCTCAGCGGCAAGAGCAATCTCGCCTTCAACCTTTTTGAATTTATCCCCGCTAACATGACATACAGGACATTCTGCCGGTGGTTCATCCCCCTCGTGAATATAGCCACAAACTGGACATACGTATTTTGCCATAGTATAAATCTCCTTTCACACTTTAAATATCAGTCTCGTGATAATATTTTACCACAGATAGGGTACTACTTGGCAACAATCTTGAACATCATCTCAAAGATTTCATCCATAAAAGATTCCGTACTTTGTTTAAATTGAGTTTGGATGTATTGGGACTTGTTATTGCTATACTGAAAGACTCCCGACTATCATCTGATAATCAAGAGTCTGGTTTAATGTGTATGAAATATATCTTTTGAAATGGAGCTTTGTATTTTAATTCTCCCGGTAATTATCCGGCTATCTTTTTTCGGAAATGATTAAACGCTGCAACATATGTGATGAGCAAGAAAACTAGTAATCCTATAAGATAATATACAAATATCATATGGTTTGTGAGCATGCCTGCTTTGCCAAGGAATCCAAATATCATAATAGAAACAACTATTGCAATATAAGCAAATTGGTATGCTAAATGACCTGCCTTATCACGAATTATGATATTAAGCTCGTCGTTAACTTCGATGTCCTGTTGCTCAAGAATCTCCTTGTAACGCTCACCATTTTTAGGAGATGCCCAATAAAAAAATTTAACCATAGAAGCTATGCCTATTCCTAGGAATGCCCCAGTGAATCCCCATAACAAACCATCAAACACGGTTTCTGTGAATATGGCTATTAGCAAACATATAATTCCGACTACCGTAATTGCGATACTTAAGCACAAACTACTTTTCTTCATTTATCCGCACCTCCCTTGTAAATAAAAATCTCTTCTATTGTTTTGCCAAAGAAATCTGAAATGATGAAAGCAAGATCTAGTGATGGATTGTATTTGCCGTTTTCAATAGCACTAACTGTCTGCCTTGACACTCGAATTGCTTTAGCAAACTCTTCTTGGTTTAGCCCTCGCTCTTTGCGAAGCTGCTCTACATAATTATCCAACCTATCACCCCCCCACAATTATGACAAGTTTCCTTTACATTTTTGATTCTATCACCTCGAGAGATTTATGTCAAGTTTCCTTTACATTTTTTATTTTTTCTATACAACAAAAAGGTCAGGAAATACATCCTGACCCTTAACATACAACTTACTTTAAATAAACTTGGCTATCTCATCAATATCTGAAACCTGATTCCCATTAAAGCTTATTACACTCTGCCTAGCATCTATAACCTGTTGAAATTCCATAATACTTATCTCCTTCTCTAAATAGTTGCCATAATCTTAACATTGCATCCCTTATAAGTACATCCTTTGCCACCAGATATGGCGTTACTGAGAAAGATTCACTATTAATATGATATTTTCTTACTAGAATAAATATGGCTTATCCCATAGGTTGAGCTTGGTACCGATTCCCTTTTCGAGGGCTTTTTCGTAGCATTTCTTGCCCCAAGCCACATCCTCAACCGGCATACCACCTACTGAGTAGATTATAACTTCATCATCTGAGGTTCTACCTTCCTCCTTGCCAGCAAGTATTGCACCAAGATTGATAATCTTATCCTTAGAAAGCTTTCCGTCATGAACCAAATCGAGCCACAAGCATCCTGGAATATAAATCTGATTATATGTTGGATATGGATACTCCTCCGCCCATGCTTCGTACAACTTAATGTTGTCGCAAACCAGCTTTGCCTTTCCGCTGCAGATATATTCATCTGAAAAGTCACACGAACCTGGCACACAGAATAATGCACCTGGCTTAATCCATTCTTCCTTTACAAATGGATACTGACTTCTATCCATGCCCATTGATGTTGATGTGGCAAAGCTCAAAATATCTGAATCTCTAACACATTCTTCAAGAGTATCCACAACCTGAATTGTTGTAAACTGAGGAAGATTCGTTTTTACGAATTCAATACATCTATCAATAGATGCCTTACCTCTACCTTTAATCTTTAGTGTGTCAAGAGTAGGTCTAAGTGCTGCGAAGGTTTCAATTGCTGTAATGTTGATTACACCTGGTCCAACAATTCCAAGAACCTTTGCATCCTTAACGGCTAAGTTCTTTACACCTGCACCTGGAATACCAGATGTTCTATAGGCAGATAGTAGGTTTGCAGACATAAGGGAAAGTGGTGCACCTGTATCCTTATCATTCAACATTACCATAAGGATTGATCTAGGAAGCCCTTTCTCTCTGTTTTCAACGTTTGAACCATACCATTTCATTCCAGCCATTGCAGTCTCACCACCAACATAAGCAGGCATCGCCATAAATCTTCTATCAGGACCGCTCTTTGGCATGTTAGGGAAAATAGGATTGTCCGGGAAGGTAATCATTGTGCCGTGAGAGTTTCCATTTTCTCCACCCATTAAATAATCACCTTTATCCAGAGTAACTAGAAGCTCTTCCATACAGGAAGTACATGCTACAACATCGTTTACACCAGCCTCAATCATATCTGGCTCGCTTAAATATAATAAATCAATCTTTGTATTTTCCATAATGCCATCCTCCTTTTTATCTATATGTATTTACAATTAACTCCCACTATTTCAGCTTGCTTTTTTGTGGTATTCCAAATATAGTTCATTTTCCATTGCCATAACTTCTTTTATCGCATAAGGCTTAAATAAAGGTTTCTTAACCCTAAGCTTAATCCAAAGGAACGAATATATAGCAAGAACTGCTATGGTAACACCAACTATCTTATACAGAGATAACTTCACTTCCATACTTGGATCGATGCTGTATATCATGTATACAGAACCCAAAATCGCAAGAACTGGAACCATCGCTCCAAATGGCAATTTAAAATTTCTAGGTGCATTCGGTAATCTTCGTCGAAGCAAAAGTACATCTACGTTTGTAACAATGTAACTAATCATCCAAAGGATTGCCAAAACCGCAATCATAAACGATATAGAATCTGTGGATGAAAGACCTGTTATGTTAAAGAACAAGAAGAACACTGCTTCTAACACTATTCCCACATATGGAGCACCTTTTTTGTTTGTCTTCTGAAAGAATACTGGAAGAAGCTCTATCTTAGACATTCCCATTAGGATATACGAAAGGGAATTCATTATCGTATTTACGGAACTAATAGCCGCCAATAATGTGACAACTAGCATCCAATATCTTCCAAGTGGTCCAAGTAGCATACGTCCATATAAAATCTGCGGTGTGGTACTTGCTGCCAACTCATCCCACTGTGTGTAGTTCTTGAATCCCAACACCATGAAGATTTGCATTACAAGAATGATGAGCATACTTAGAATCATTCCAAGTGGAATATCTCTTTTTGAGTTTTTGCAATTCTTTGTAAGAGGTATTACATATTCACCACCTACAAATAGGAAAAATGCAAGACCACATAAGCCGGTTACGCTTTTAAAATCAGAAGCCACCACAGCCGGCTGGCTAACAATCTCACCTGTTCCGATTCCAAGCATTCCTAGAATTCCCATAATCGCAAGTGATGCAATAAGTGCGTAGGCTACAAAATCCTGAACCTTGATAAACACATCTACACCATTTAGATTTGTAATCATAAGAAATGTAACTAAAACTGCTGTAAATACCCATGATGGGATGTTGTAATCACTAAACATTGTGGAAAACGTATTTCCGAATACAGCTCCCTCAACTGATCCTGCAAGGGAGTTACACAAGAGATATCCGCCAACCATACAAATAATTGTGATGAATGGTCCTACTCCTGCCAGAGAAAACTGTGCTAATCCACCTGTTAGATTCGGCATAAGTGAATTTAATTCTGCAACGGATAATAGCGTCAAAATATTCACTATACAAGCAATGGTCATCGTAATTATAAATGGTGTTCCAATGCTTCCTGCGCCTATTCCAAGTGATAATAAACAACTACTTGCTACTACAAGTCCTACTCCAGTAGCTATTACACTTCCGAGCCCTATTTTCTTTTCAACCATAGAACACCTCCTTAATCCAATGTACCTTCTTTCAAGGCGTCCGTTCCTTCTTCACCAGTACGAACTCTAATTGCGTTTGTCACTGGAGTAACAAAAATCTTTCCATCACCAATGTGACCTGTATAGAGGGATTTCTCTACAAATTCAATAAAGCTATCAACTTCTCTAGTTGGTAACACAACCATGATTACCTGCTTAGAAAGAAGCTGTGGAACTTCATTTTTATCGCTTTCGTATTCCTGAGTTCCCAACTGAACTCCGCATCCTTTTGCGTCGTAAATTGTCATTCCGGTTATTCCAAATCTGGAAAAGTTTTCCGTAAGCTCAATTACCTTAGCTTCACGTGTGATTATTTCTACCCTTGATAATTCCTCGATTGAAACCTTCATAAGCATTTCCTCCTAACCTTTATTAAATCTTTGCCTTGAATCTGCCATATCGCAGACCCGATATATCAACGGATGTGACTCCATCAATAATAAGTTTTGCCAACTGCTCACCAACAGCTGGGGCAATTCCAAATCCGTGACCAGAAAATGCACATGCAACCACTAGACCAGGAACTTCATCCACAAAACCTAGGACGGGAACACCATCCTGACAAATATCTAAGTAACCAGCCCAAGTTCTAACTATCTTGGCGTTTTCCAATGCTGGGAAGTATTTCATGATACCTCGGCAAATACAAGGTGATGTAATTGAAGCATTGCTTGGAGAGTTTTTAGGACCGGTGTCCTTGTTATTCAACTCAAGTCCCGACATTCCGCCGAATACAAATGAACCGTGATCAGATTGATGTCCGTAGAAATCTGCCTCCGCAGTTCCAAGCATCTGATCAAACATATGTGGCTCCGCCTCGGTTACGAGGCACTCGCATAACTCCTGATGCATCGGAACATCTACACCTACAGTTCCAAGAATCTCTCTTGATTCATATCCTGCTGCAACTACAACATAGTCTCCTTCATAGACGTTTTCCTCAGTGTATACCTCTCTAAGCTTTCCTTTTATTTTGCGAAGCTTTGTAACCTTCTCGCCTGTAAAAAATCGAACCCCTATCTCTCTAGCTTTTTTATAAAACGCTAGAGTTGTCACCATCGGATTTGCATGTCCATCTGTCGGACACCAGCTAGCGCATGTAACTTCATCCGAAAGATAAGGATTGATTTCTTTTATTTCATCTGCGTCAATCATCCTGACATCCAAGCCGCAGGCCACGGCTCTATCTGTGAGTCCCTGAAGGATTTCTTTGTGCTTTTCATTCTTTCCAAGTCTAAGATTGCCATCTTTGTGATATTCACAATCCACACCTAATTCCTTGGAAAGCTCTGGCCAAAGCTCCTTGATTCCATACATTGCAAGTGGCAGTTCTCGTGGATCTCTACCTGATTGTCTAACACCACCGCCGTTTCTAGAGGAGCCACCATTTCCAATGTTGTCGCTTGCCTCTAATACAATTACTGATTTTCCTCTTTTTCTTAGGTAATAGCTTGTGGCACATCCAATAATGCCGCCGCCAACTACTATTACATCCGCTTTATTTGTTGACATTTCAGCTCACCTCCTTGCCAAGTACTTTCATCTCTGTCGGTCTCATAGGAGAGCGGGCAGTTGCTGGTTCCAGCTCATTCGGATTAATCGCCAACTCTCTTGCCACAATTCCTTTGACAAGTCTTGAGCAAGTCTGACCCTGACATAGCCCCATTCCTGTTCGCAAATATCGTCTTATTTCTGTCATCGTCCACATCCCATCATGAACTGCTCTTCTTATTTCACCTTTGGTGATTTCTTCGCAACGGCAAATAATCATATCGTCATCTGGTTGCGGGATAAACTCACCTATATCAATTGATCTATCAATTACTTCGCTCATCCTTCTCCCTCCTAACTGCATTTAAAAAATCTTGCCTTCATTGCATATTCTTTTGGAACCTTCATAGTTAAAAGATTTGTATGGTCAAACGCTTTCATACTCTTGACTGATACAATCTGTGCCTCGCATAGCTTTTCGCCATTTCTTGATAACCCAAAGCCCTTATCACCAACCTCTGGTAAAGGTAAAAACTCATATGGAAGAGTGATTGTTGCTGTGCCATCTCCACAGTCCTCATCTACCAAAAAGATTGCTTGGCCAGAACAACTCGCTACACACATTCCACAGTTAACACATTTGCTTTCCTCTTTGATGAATGGCAGGCATGTAATATTATTTCCAATTGATATACATCCTTTACTGCAGGCATCCTGACATGGATTACAAGGAATGTTTTGCGTACATTCCATCACTGGATGTATGCCAACCTTATGAACAACACCAGGGAATCGTTCTATCTCATCGTCTGCAACAAATCCTTTCTTCAAAAGGTTCATGGAAATATCAATTCCCTCTTCTGTTTTTTCAATAGCCTTTCCTCTATTCTTTGGTGCAAACATTCCCTGTCTTAAGCTATCCAAATCCTTTTCCAGCTTTTGAATCTCTGATTGCATCTCTTCGTCTGATATGTAGCCCAGATATCCGCAAACACAAACGCCTGCCATCTTGCCTTCAATCATCGCTGATGATGCTTCTTCAATTCCTGATACATCACCTGCTGCAAACACACCAGAAACAGATGTCTCGCCATACTCATCCACGATCGGAACCTGACCACCTCGCTTTGGATTGTCCTCCATCTTGCAGCCTGCCATCTTAAGCAACTGGGACATCGGCGATAGTCCAACTGCCATGCAGATAGTATCTACTTCAAAATACTTTTCTGTTCCTTCAATCGGTCTAAACTTATCATCAACTTCGTTGATAGTTACACCTGTAAGATAATCAGTTCCATGTGCTTCTTTTATTGTGTGGGATAAAAAGAATGGAACACCACATCTGGCAACCTTAGCTGCGTGAACGCCATATCCGCCAATCTTTGGTGCCGCATCTACTAATGCCACCACCTCACATCCCGCCTGAAGAAGCTGGAATGAAACTACTAATCCTACATTTCCGGAGCCTAGCATCAAAACTTTTTTGCCTGGCTTAATTCCATGTATGTTCATCATGGTCTGTGCTGCGCCAGCGCCAATAACTCCCGGTAAAGTCCAGCCTGGGAAGGTAACCATGTTTTCGGCTGCACCGGTGGCAACAATTACTGTGTCACCCTTGTAATGCTTTATTGTGTCGCCAATCCTTACACTTACTTCCTTATCAGAATATAATCCAATTACTGTCGCCCCAAGCTCTACCTGTACTCCAACCTCTGCAGCTTCCTTTAACAATTCCTCGCCTATTCGAAAGCCTCTAATCTTTGCATGATGCTCCTTCGAGCCAAAAAACTTATGAATCTGTTTAAATAACTGACCACCCGGCTTGTCGTTTTCATCAAACACAATTACTTTAAGTCCTCGCTTAGCTGCTTCTATTGCTGCTGATAGTCCAGATGGTCCAGCACCTACAACTATCACTTCATATCTATCCATTAAACATACCTCCCTGATAATCTATAATTTCTTTCCTCTGCTACTACATGGCTTCCACACCGTTCTGTGTCTGAACTACCATTCCCTCCTTAAGAGGTGTCACACAGGTTCTAATATTAGGCTCTCCATCTACAACCATTACACAATCGGTGCATCTTCCAATGGCACAAAACAAACCTCTTGGCTTATGTTCCTTTTTTGTGTACCGATGGATCATCACTCCGTTTGCTTTAAGCGCTATGGCAATTGGTTCCCCTTCATACCCTTTATATTCTTTACCATCAAATTCAAATGATACTAACTTCTTTTCTTCCTGCTTTTCTAGTATCGGATGTTCTACTATTCTGCTCATCTTGACCTCCTATACCTTCTATTTAATCTGTAAGCATTGCTTCCATTTCTATTTCTACGATTTGTGTAGGTCGATTTAATCTTGTTATTTCAACCATTGTGTTTAGTGGTTTGACTTCTTTAAAGAATTCTGAATATGCCTCACAAATCTTTCCACCAGCTGTGATGTCTGTTGTATAAATAAAAACTGAAAAGACATCCTCTTTTGTTGCACCAGCCTGTTCAAGTAATTTGATCTGCTTGTCTAAAACGTATTTTGTTTGCTCGTATGCATCTTCTCCATAGACTGTTCCATCACCTTGGACTGATGTGGTTCCACCTATTTTTATATAAGGTCCAATCTTTACCATTCTTGAGTAACCAACCTTTTCTTCTAGCGGTGCACCTGAGCTATAGTTTGTTCTCTTCAGTTCCATAACAATTACCTCACTTTCCTTTAATATAAATCTGAAAAAGGCGCCCACACATCTTGTGTGAACGCCTTTGTTCTTAGCTGCTTGTTTTCTTGTTGAGTAATTTATATCATTAAATCTAACAATTTAAAAGCAGATGTTTAATTTATCTGATAAACCATTTGGTTGAAGTTACTTGACTTTCTTTTTTCTGTAGATATAATTAATCTAAACAAACGCAAAGGCGCATGGAGTTTTTTCCATGCGCTTTTCTTTTTAGGAATTAATAAGGTAATTGGAGGCTCTATCATGAATCAACGTCAACTGGCATACTTTCTAGAAGTTTATTCTACTAAAAGCATCTCAAAGGCTGCTTCAAATTTATTTGTGACTCCCCAAGGTATTAGCAAAACTATTGCCGCTTTAGAAAAAGAATTAGGAACAAATCTGTTTGAACATAAACATAATAGGATTGTTCCCACTAATGAAGCTGCACGTTTATCCATTCACGCAAAAAACATCCTCGAAGAATATGAATTGATAACCGACAGATTATTTAAAAGTCAACGACCAATAAAAACTGTCTCTATCTTTTGTTCCTACGATTTCCCGCAACTGATACCTGCGACTTTCTTCAAAAAGTTCCATGATAGCTTTCCGGAAATTCAAATCAATTTGAAGGAATTTACAGATGACTATATCCTTGAAAAAATAAAGAAACACAAGGTTGAGCTTGGCATTATTCCTGGACCATTCAATCCGCATTATTTTGGCTATGAACAACTGTGCAGTGAGCCATTTTGTTTAGTGGTAAACAAAAATCATCCTCTTGCCAAAAGAAATTCTGTATCTTTTTCTGAAATAAGTGGAGAACCTATGGTAGTGAAGGACGCCAAATCTACAACCAGCCTAAATCAGCTGTATAGCTTTGACGAGCCAGTAGAATTTCCAAACATAATACTAGAGACCTCCGATATTCATCTGATTCATTCCATGGCTGAAGAAAACTATGCACTAGGAATGAGCTTAGAATATCTGGCCAAGAAGAACAAATCCGATAAGTTAAAGATTGTGCATTTCAAAGAAGAATGGTTAGTAAAAAAGCTCTATATTGTATACAACAAGGATAATATTTTAAGCGCCGAAGCAAACGCATTAAAAGGGGCTATAGTAGATTACTTTAATAACCTACAAGCCCCTGTCTAAAGTATTATTTGAAATATATAAGGAAATGTTCCTCTTTAATATCGTTGTACATTTCGCAATCTAACTGGGAAACATCATATACTTGCACTATATCCTTCAGCTCGTCACCTCCCTCAAAGGTGTGTGTGATGTTTTTAGCACTAACTGACTTAAGTATGTCTGGGTTAAATATAGTTCGCTCCGCATTGCTAAAGACAGCAGTGTAAAGTATATCCTGCTCCACCAAATCTTGAAACATATGACTACCGTAGGATAGCTCAGGATTGTAGCCTGCCTTCTTTTCTTCTATCTCGCAGATTGCTTCAAATCCGCTTATATCTGCAAATGAAGTTGGCACTCCCAGCTCTGGAGATGATGTGCCAAGTCTTCCTGGAGACATCAAAAACATATGCTTATCCTTAGTAGGACTATACCAATTCACCTTGCTGATTAACTGTGCCACCTTGACTTTTTCGTAGTGTGGCATATTGTAATAGGCAATAGGATCTACATAGACAATCAAATCTAGCTTCACCTGCCTAGAAAGGCCCATAGAGGCTCCGTAGCTTTCCAATAATATCTGTTCTTTCGCCAAGTTCTTTGGAATAGATACTTCCCCCAAATCTTTATAGACCTGCAAAGGACGACACTGCAGTAGATTTATCATGTACTCATCATTTTCCGAAAGATTAATAGCATATTCTATATCGACAGGATATTGATATTCATCTTGAATGCATGCCATTATATCCCTTAATGCTCCTATAATTTCTGACCTTTTTACAAGCCCTCTACAGGATACAAACATTACCTCCGTGTTTCTTCCTGTCTCACGCAAGCGGCTTTCGACATCATAATCGTGATCTAACATCATAGTTTTAAGATAGAAGGATAATGTTGGCAGCAGCTGGCTTACCTCAAGCTGCTTTAAGCATCTCTCCTTTGTATCAACCACCTCAATTTTTCTTTGCGAAAACTTATGCATGTCAGCGGAATTCGTATATACGGTTTTGTCAGGTGCAGCTAGGCTAACTAAACGTGGATATGAGCCCTCGGTCCTATCAACTGCAGAGGTTCCAAGTCCCATAACAAGGCGAAGCATTCCTTTGGACTGATCTATATCCTTTATGAATTTGTACGGACTATAGGAATAGCCTACACCTGCAGCACAAGGCATGAAGTAATTATCATAGTAAGAACCGGACACTCTTTGGACCAACAGCGCCATCTGCTCATCACGCTTCTCTAGGCCTCTTCTTTTTCGGTAATCTAGCGCAGAAAGATTCATTGAACTAGCGTAGACAGTTCTTACCGCATTTTCGAATTCCTCCAAACGTTCCTCTTCAGTACCGCGATTGACACAAAAAACAGATTCGTATTTTCCGGCAAAGGCGTTGCCGAATCCATCCTCAAGAATACTACTCGAACGAACTATATAAGGGTCCTGTCCATAATAGTCAATAATATCTCTAAACTCATCCCGAATCGCTTCGTTAAAAACTCCATTTATCAGCTTGTCAGAAAACTGTTTGGCCAGAGAAAAGAACCCCTCCTCCGTCCTTTGCTTTACACGTAAATCCCAGAAATTGTTATCAACTATATAGGTGTAATAAACATCTGAACCAATGTAAAAAGAATCATGCGGTTCAATATTGTCATAGGTCTGCGGCAGCTTGTTGCGCACTATTGCCCTAGACAGAAGCATACCGCAGGATTTTCCACCAATCATTCCTGTGCCAATCATATGCTCTCTGACTTCAAAATAATCCTCCGGTGTAAAGTTGCTCTTCACCATCTGACGCATTTTCTCGTCCCGGGTCATCATGATATTGCACATCTTATCGGCGTAATCCTTTATATCCTGTCCCTGCTCATACAAGCTCTTGGCTTGATTAAAAAACCTATCCCAATAATCTGAATGCTGCTCCCTTTGTGATCTTTGCATCTTACCAAGGATCTGATAAAATCTGCTCGCCTTTACTCCATCCAAAATCGGATAAAAATCCCCTGTGTCCCTGTCATAGACATGGGGCAGCAGCATCTTTTCATCACTCCTGTTCCAAACCTTCTCTGGTCTAACGTAGATGTTTTTATCGTCGGAATAAACATCTATAAATACCTGAGCTGTGTTCTTGATTTTGTTAATTGCGTGGACAGAATGCTTACCTCTAAGCACCGGAAAATAAGCCACTGTATCTAGCGTAAATAAAAACGGACAAGTAACCTTGAAAAAATTGCCCATCATTAAATCAGTCGCCCACGCCGCCTGCAACTCAGATAAACAGTCGAAGATATAGAATGCATCATATCCCTCTTCAGCAATAATATTGTGGATGTCCACCGTAAAATTTTCAAAACGATGAGACAAAGGAATTTCGCATTTTTTAATCTCAGGGCAATCCTGAACTAATGGCTCGTGGCTTGCAAATCTAAAGTATATTATTCTTCGTTTATCAATCTTTGCCTGCTCCACATATGGATTCAAAAAAAACTTGAATTCATCTAAAGTAGATACTCTAAAGACTACGTTATCCCCCAATCGTATGTAGTCTAGAGCCTCATCCATCTGTGGAATTCCTGATAGTATCTTTTCGAATGCTGCCATAGCAACCTCCCCCAAAAAGTAAGTTAAGAAAGAGTTTTGCTTTGCAAAACTAAATTGCTGTAAATAATTGCCTATAGAGAAAAAAGCAGACGAGATGCCTGTTAGTGACATCATCGTCTGCTTCTGTTTTTATATTAGCACAGATTGTGCCTTGTTTAAAGTTTGATGTAATAAACGGCAGCTAGTACTAGTTTTCATCAACATACTTTTGGATGTTGCTTGCATTAGCATAACGTTTAACTTCATCGCCGTTGATTACCACAAGTGTTGGAGCCTGCATAACACCATATTTTCTAGTGAGATCCTGCTGCTCCTCTGCGTCGATGACGATATATTCCTCGTCTTCGAGAATTTCTTTGGCTCTAGCACAGTTAGGGCATGTCTTTGTTGTAAACAGATATTTAACGCCTGTGTTAAGCTCTTCTGAAACAATTTCAACATTCACCTGAGGCTCTTTAGCCTGGGCTGCCTTCTGCTCGCCAGAACGACGGCATACTGAACCTGCTATATCGTAGAGCTTACGATTCTTATACTCTTGAGTCTTGCCCTCGTTCCAGTTTTGAACTGGACGATAGTAACCTGTGATACGGCTGTAAACCTCGGCAGTCTTGCCGCAGTGTGGGCATGTGTAGTGCTCGCCAGCAATGTAGCCGTGCTCCTTACATACTGAGTATGTAGGAGAAAGTGTATAGTATGGCAATCTGTAGTTTTCCGCAATCTTTCTAACAAGGCTTGCTGCTGACTCCCATGTAGGAAGCTTCTCGCCGATGAATGCATGGAAAACAGTGCCTGATGTATAAAGTGTCTGAAGCTCGTCCTGAACCTCGAGTGCATCAAAGATATCTGATGTAAACTCTACTGGCATGTGTGAGCTGTTGGTATAGAATGGAGTATCGCCTTCTTTGCCTGCAGTGATGATATCTGGGAACTGCTCTCTATCATGCTTTGCAAAGCGGTAGGTTGTAGACTCTGCTGGTGTTGCCTCAAGGTTGTAGAGATCACCGTACATCTCTTGGTAATCAGAGAGGCGCTCACGCATGTGATTGAGAACATCCTTTGAGAACTCCTGCACTCTCTTGTCTGTCATATCTGCGCGAAGCCAGTTAGCGTTAAGACCAACTTCGTTCATACCGATAAGACCGATTGTTGAGAAGTGGTTGTTAAATGTTCCGAGATATCTCTTGGTGTATGGATACAAGCCCTCGTCCAAAAGCTTGGTGATAACACCACGCTTAATCTTAAGTGAACGAGCAGAGATATCCATCAGCTTGTCTAAGCGAGCGTAGAAATCTGCTTCGTCCTTAGCCTGATATGCGATACGTGGCATGTTGATTGTAACAACACCAACTGAACCTGTGCTCTCGCCTGAACCGAAGAATCCACCTGACTTTTTGCGAAGCTCGCGAAGGTCAAGACGGAGACGGCAGCACATAGAACGAACATCGCTTGGCTCCATATCGGAATTGATATAGTTGCTGAAGTATGGTGTGCCATACTTTGCTGTCATTTCGAATAATAGTCTGTTGTTTTCGGTGTCTGACCAATCGAAATCACGTGTGATTGAATATGTAGGGATAGGATACTGGAATCCACGACCGTTGGCATCACCCTCAATCATGATCTCGAGGAATGCCTTGTTAACCATATCCATTTCCTTCTTGCAATCCTTGTACTTGAAGTCCATCTCTTTGCCACCAACGATAGCTGGAAGCTCTGCCAAATCGTTTGGTACAGTCCAATCTAAAGTGATGTTAGAGAATGGTGCCTGAGTACCCCAACGTGAAGGTGTGTTGACACCGTATACAAATGCCTCAAGGCATTTTTTAACCTCGTCGTATGATAAATTATCCGACTTTACGAATGGTGCAAGATATGTATCAAATGATGAAAATGCCTGAGCACCAGCCCACTCATTTTGCATGATACCGAGGAAGTTGACCATCTGATTGCAAAGTACAGATAAATGCTTAGCAGGCGCAGATGTAATCTTGCCTGTGATTCCACCAAGCCCCTCTTGGATAAGCTGTTTTAACGACCAGCCAGCGCAGTATCCTGTGAGCATTGAAAGATCGTGGATGTGGATATCGGCACGACGGTGTGCATTGGCGATTTCCTCATCGTAGATTTCTGAAAGCCAGTAATTGGCTGTGATTGCACCTGAGTTGGAAAGGATAAGACCACCTACAGAGTATGTAACTGTAGAGTTTTCCTTAACTCGCCAATCTTCAACCTTTACATAGCTATCTACAACATTCTTGTAGTCCAAGACCGTAGACTTCATGTTGCGCATCTTTTCGCGCTGTTTTCTGTACAAAATGTAAGCTTTGGCAACATCAGTGTAGCCAGTCTGTTCCAAAACGTTTTCAACAGAATCCTGAATATCCTCTACAGTGATTTTGCTCTCTTTAATCTTAGACTGGAAATCTGCAGATACGCGCAGAGACAATAATCCGATAATATCGTCGTTGAATTCCTTTCCAGTTGCCTCGAAGGCCTTTGCAATAGCATCGTTAATCTTCCCCAAATTGAACTCTGCTATCTCCCCATCTCTCTTAACTACATCAAACAATTATACTCACCAATTTCCTTTCTCTAGTATGTCAAAAAAGGACTCCCCCTACTATTGAAATGCATTTCTCTAAATAAGGTACTTCCGACTGCTTTTATATTATCAAAATATTGGCACCTGTTCAACGCGCAATCACTACATATTGTGTTTTTCGTCATTATTACCTAAAAACGGTTTTTATATTTGATAATTTTCTAGGTAGAATCGTGTTTCAACACACACAATATTTGGTGTTTCTTCACAAAACCATCACACAACATATAGTATGCCACTTTTTGCCATGTCAAACAGATTTGAATGAAATTGAAACAAAAATACTCTACCTGAAGTTTGAGACAAAATAAAAATAACTCACTTAGAATTTGTCTAAGCAAGTTATTTTGGATTTTCGATATTATCTTGTCTCGAGGAATATGAGCTCTTTTTTCGCCGTTTCATCATTTGGATATTTTTCTAGATATTGTATGAGAGCATCTCTCGCTTCACTGAATCGATATAGCTTTTCAAAGGCTGCTACCTGTCCCTTCATAAGCTCTGGCATATTGTCTATTGAATCGAGTTTCAACCCTGCTTGATAATACCCAAGAGCGTTCTCATAATTGCCATTTGTCATCTCGATATCACCTAAAGTACCAAGCGCTGTACTAGTGACTTCTTCAGACTTTGCGTACTCGTCAAGAAGCTCTCCTGCCTTCTTATAATCGCCTTGATCCTGATACAGTTTTGCAAGATAAAGTCTAGCCTCTACGATATCTTTGTCTATCGCTTTTTTGAGAAGCTTCTCAGCATCAGAGGTCTTTCCAAGTATGTAGTAGATACGTCCCTTATAGTACTTACTCTCAGCTGACCTATCCTTGATATCCAACGCATTGTTTAGGTAAACCATACCTTGGTCAGTATATCCTAAACCGTTTAGATTCTCGTAGATTTGAATATATAATAGATAGTTCTTTTCGTCGATGGCAACTGCAGCATCATAATCTGTAATAGCCTGGCCGATTTCGCCTTCTTTGGCGTAGATGCTACCCCGCAAGAAATACGGCTTGAAATTGTCCTCATCATATTTGATAAGAGCTGAGTATGTTGTCGCAGCATCATCAAACAATCCCGCATTGTACTGAGCAGCACCCTTATAGTAGTTGATGTCCAACTCTAAATCGGTAACCTTTCCAACAGAACAATCTAGCGCCTTGTTGAAATACTTTATCGCCTTGTCATATTCCTTGACATCCATTGCCTCGATGCCTTTATCTCTCAGCGCGATTTCTTTCTCGTCATACTTGGAACATGCCGTAACCGTCATCGCCATATATACTGTTAAAATTATTGCGTAAATCCTTTTTCTCATAAACTACATTCTAACAAACTCACCCGCATTTGTGTAGGTCTTACCAAAGTTTCTAGGTGGACTTGCCCGCTCCTGCGGGGACACTTTTTCTAGTAATTATAAAATGCTTCTGTAAACCTTATGCCGAGCAATTAGCGTTGCATTGGAGTGCGCCTAGTGAAATTAAAAGTAATTTTTGAAAATATATAGTCATCAGC
>DBWZ01000094.1:1253-11468 GCA_002309345.1 Pseudobutyrivibrio sp. UBA1225 | reverse complement strand
AAATTTCACTTGGCAAATGGATTTGCAACGCAATTGCCGGTATAAGGTTTGCAGAAGTATTATATAAACTTTATTGTGTACCCGCAGGAGCGGGCAAGTCCATCCTTTAGAAACTGTGAATAATAATTCAACATATGCTATAATTTGTTATGGTGAGCTTTGTTTATGGCTCAAATTTATAGATTAGAAGGAGCAATTAATTGGACCAACCCACGATTGTTAAGTTAATTATTTTGTTTGTTTTGTTGGCGCTATCTGCGTTCTTCTCTTCGGCAGAGACCGCTCTTACAACGGTCAACAAAATCAAACTCAAGACCATGGCTGATGAGGGAGACAAAAAAGCTGCCAAGGTTCTTAAGGTTATAGGTCGACCAAAAAAGATGCTGTCCGCCATATTGATTGGCAACAACATCGTAAACCTTTCAGCTTCATCTTTGGCCACTGCTCTTGCAATTCGTATTTTCGGAAGTGTAGCAGCGGGAATCGCCACCGGTATTCTTACATTATTGATATTGATATTTGGTGAGATAACTCCGAAGTCATTGGCAAACGCCTATTCCACCAAAGTATCTCTTCGCTTTGCACCAATTATCGGCGCATTAATGTGGTTCCTCACTCCATTGATTGTCATCGTTAATTTTATATCCGGTCTTTTTATACGACTCTTTGGCATCGATCCAGATTTCAAGGATGATACCATCACTGAAGAAGAAATCAGAACGATGATTGATGTTAGTCACGAAAAGGGTGCCATAGAAGGTGACGAGCGCACCATGATTCACAAGGTGTTTGATTTTTCTGATGCTTGCGCTAAGGAAGTCATGATTCCTCGAATCGACATGACGATGGTGGATGCGGATATCAGTTACAACGAACTCATCTCAGTATTTAAAGAGGACATGTTCACTCGTCTTCCAGTATGCGAGCCAGATACCGACAAGGTTATCGGTATTGTTAATATGAAGGATTTTCTTGGACTTAATAATCCTGCAGATTTTTCGGTTCGCAATTATCTAAGAGATGCATACTTTACTTATGAAATGAAGAACGTATCCGATCTTTTCGATGAGATGCGAAAAGAATCTGCTACTCTTTCAATCGTGCTTGACGAATATGGCGATTTGTCCGGCATGATTACACTTGAAGATCTACTTGAAGAAATTGTCGGTGAAATCCGTGATGAATACGACGAGGATGAAGAAGATCCAGTAGTTCGCATAAGCGAAAGAGAATACCAAGTTTTAGGTTCTATGAATCTAGAGGATTTGTGCGATATCATTCCTCTTGGATTTTCAAGCGACGATTACGATACTATCGGCGGTTACATCGTCGGCGCCTTCGACCATTTTCCAACTGCAGGTGAGACTTATGTCTCCGAAGATGGTACAATCATCCGAGTCCTTGCAGTAGAGAAAAAGCGTATCACCAAGCTTAGAATAAAGCTGCCTGCTGCAGCCACTGATTCACAGCAATAGATATATTGATTATAAGCCCTAGCCCAGCCACTAATTGATACATGCCACGTATCGCTTTGGTTTTAGCTAGGGCCTTTTTTTGCGGTTTTATTTCATCAGCAGGATTTCTTGCACGTTTTTTTGCATCTACAATGTAACAATCATAATCCAGAACTATAAATGTTATCAGCCCCATTGTATTTACAATGACAAAAGTCAACAGACTTATCTCTCGATTTAGCTTTAAATATAAAAATAGATTCACAAATAAAATTGCACTTTTTTCAGCCAAAGCTTTAGCACGCTGTCTGCCTTTTTCTTTTAATAAAAGCTTAGTAGCTGTCTGCCAAATATTTATTCCATCAACAAATTCATCCTCAAAGCTTTCTAAAATTTTCTTTGGATAATTACCATGAATTATCTCCATGTTTGCTAGCGCAAGATGAATCTTATACATAGGACTGCAGCCAAGTTTTCTTTCTATATATTTAAAACCAACAGAAATATATTCATCTCCAAAAATCTTCTCCTGCTTTGACGCTGCTTTTAAAATAATACTTTTTGTTTTTCGGTCATTAATTGCATAATATAGCTCTCTGAGAAGCTCCTTTGAATTACTACAATCTTTCATAATAATTATAAGCTTCTCCAGATACTGTTTTTTTCTATTAAATTGTTTAATTGCTATTCGTCTATGAATCACAGCGGCAACAATTGAGCATAACTCAACAAACAGCCACAATCCAAAACAAAGAAATAGCCTGTTTAACTGAATATTCATTGGGAATCAAACTAAGATAAACGAAAAACGACACGCGAACGCGTGCCGTTATATTAGCATAAAAATATTCGTGAAGCAAGAGTGATTTGTTAGAGAATAATTCTGTAAGCTTGCTTCTATATTTATTAATACTTCTCTGGTTCTGGATACTCTACACCGAATGTCTCAACTGTAACCTTCTTCATAACCTGATCTTCTGTAGGACGGTCTGAGTAGTCTGTGTCAGTCTCTGCAATCTTGTTTACAACATCCATTCCCTCGATAACCTTGCCAAATGCTGCATAATCGCCATCTAGATGTGGGCTTGTCTGGTGCATGATGAAGAACTGGCTGCCTGCTGAGTTTGGCATCATTGTACGTGCCATTGAAAGTACACCTGGCTCGTGCTTAAGGTCGTTCTTAAAACCGTTGCTAGAGAACTCTCCCTTGATTGAATATCCTGGTCCACCCATTCCTGTGCCGTCTGGATCGCCACCTTGGAGCATAAAGCCTCTGATAACTCTGTGGAAGATAACTCCATCATAGAAATTATGATTGATGAGGCTGATAAAATTGTTTACTGTGTTTGGAGCGATTTCAGGATAAAGCTCTGCCTTCATGATATCGCCATTTTCCATTTCAATTGTAACCACTGGATTCTGTGCCATTTTTAAAATTCTCCTTTTCTTGTTTAATCCGCATGTTACGCTGACAATCCTGAGTGTTACTTTCAGTCACTACATGTGACTTGCAGTAACCTCAGAGATTGTCAGCTACATGCTCACTTAAATTTGTAAAACAATTAAATTAATCAATTCTTATTTTACTCAATTCTTCAATTGAATCTGCCATTCTCTCAAGTTGAGTTGGAACTTTAATGAGAAAATTTACTACTAGAAAAAACAATAACTGATACTATTACTATAATTATTGCTAAATACCTCTCTTTCAAAAAAGTATTTTAAATTATAGCAAATAATTACAATAAACCTTAACTTATTTTAGTTTTAATAACATCCAAGGCTTCTGCCAAGTACGAATTTTCAATATCGTATATACGACCTGAGTCCGCAGCTGTAGCAAGACTTTTATCCATAGGCATTTTGCCAAGAACTGGAATGCCAAGTTCTGATGCAACTTCGTCGATATTACTCTCACCGAAGATTTCAATTTTCTTACCGCAGTCTGGGCACTTAATATATGAATAGTTTTCTACTACACCAAGCACTGGGATATGCATCATATCAGCCATGTTATAAGCCTTTTTTACAATCATTTGCACAAGCTCTTGTGGACTAGAAACTATTACGATGCCATCTACAGGAAGTGACTGGAAGCATGTAAGAGGAACATCACCTGTGCCCGGTGGCATATCAACAAATAGATAATCAATATCGCCCCAAACTACGTCTGTCCAAAACTGCTTAACTACTCCTGCGATAACTGGACCTCTCCAAATAACTGGCTGCTCCTCGTCATCAAGTATGAGATTGATTGACATAATCTTGGTTCCATCTTCTGCAACCTCTGGCAACATAACCCCCTCGGCATTTGCTGCTGCAGGACCATGCACGCCAAACATCTTTGGAATCGAAGGACCTGTTATATCGGCATCGAGTATACCAACCTTGTATCCAGCGCGAGCCATAACGCCTGCAAGTGATGATGTAACCATCGACTTACCAACTCCACCCTTGCCAGAAACAACACCGATAACATGCTTTATATTTGAATCTTTATTAGGCGCTTCGATAAACGAAGTGTTTCTACCTCCTTGCTTGGCTGCTGCAGCGGAAGGGCATCCCTCGCAGGAACTCTTGCCACATGAGCCAGCTGAAGCACACGAATTGTTGTCTGCCATTATTATTAGACCTCCTAAAAACGCTTATTAGCTATTTTACTTGCTCAGGTATTATAACATACTTCTTGGAGTTTCTTGAGTTTATTTGTAAGTACATTTTCCCCTCATCCGCCCCTGCGGGGCACCTGTCTCCGCTTCCGCTCCGGTCGGCTCGGACCAGAGGTCCACTGGACCTCTCTCGCCCCTCTGGGGAAGGCTTTATGCTGGTGGTGAAATGAGATTGATTCTATCACTTTGCTTGGTTGAATGTAGTTCCAACAACAGCAGCGAGTTATCCACAATATCCACATCCATGTTAATATAGTTGAGGATAACTTCATTTTGGGATTGTATACAAAAAATCTCCTCCATGCGCCATGGAGGAGAAACACTGTATTATCAAGGCTTTAAAGCCGATTGTGGAAAACTGATACAAATTTCAACTAGCAAACATTTCCCACAAAGTTATCCACAATTGTAAATAACAAGAAAAAATCTCAAAATAGCTTCTGCACTTTTCTATCGTAAGTAATCAATCCGTTTAACTCATCTTCTATATCAGTTGCTTGGGTGAAAACTGCTCCTGAAAGACCTTCATCCTCCAAGGATTTAATTTTTTCCATTAGTACATCAAATGCATTTTGTAAATCATTCAACTGATCGAAATTTTTATAGCCATAAATTGCATCTCGTTTTACATGGCCATCCACCTTGAGAGAGTATCCACCATATTCAGAAATCACATATGGTCGATTAGTAGGTTTGACCTTTAAATCATGAAAATAAATATGCTCCGAAAATACATCTCCACAATCTTCATGGAACCAACCCGAAGCTGCATCCATTGGACGAGTATCATCCAAGTCCTTGGCATATTCATGACATGCCTTTGCATCAAACTGTCCCCATCCCTCATTGAACAAACACCACTGTCCAATAGAAGGAACGTTGTAAAGCTGGTTGATTATGTCGACGCATTCCTTGCGCCATAGCTCCTTTGATTTATCTGAAAGGCGACCAGTGAATTTTTGTAGGAAGTGGCCTTTGTCTTTGGCATTTTCAAAGGAACGGATTATTGTTGGTACATTGCAAACCATATTCATATCATATTTTGTTCCACCATTTACAATATCCTGCCAGACAATCATCCCCAGTCTATCGCAATGGAAATACCAACGCATTGGTTCAATCTTGCAATGCTTGCGAATCATGTTAAAGCCGATACTTTTGATTGTTTCAATATCATATATCATAGCGGCATCACTAGGTGGAGTCATCAAGCTTTCTGGATAATAGCCCTGATCCAAAACTCCATTCATAAAATAGGGCTTGTGATTTAATGTGAGGCGAGGAATCCCCTTCTCATCGTTGGCAACGCCAAAATGTCTCATCGCAAAGTATGTAGAAAACTTATCCTTGCCATATTCAACATTTATAAAATATAGATTGGGCTCTTCCGGAGTCCAAAGCTTATAATCATTAAGATGAATTTCCATAATGTATTTATCTGTGGATACCATATGCACATCATAGCTCTTTATCAAATCTTGATTTGCAGATGAAATGTTTAGCTTATCTTTTTGCTCAGAAACCTTCAACTCTATAGTAAGCACATTATCATCGATGTTTGGCTTTAGCTTTATGCCTGTGACATACGCAGCAGGCACCCATTCCATCCACACAGTCTGCCATATTCCGCTTTGAGCGCTATACCACATGCCACTTGGATTAAAGCTCTGCTTCCCCCTTGCGTAGCCCTCTACATCCGTATAATCCCAAACCTTAACCTTTATCTCATTATCACCTTCAATCACAAAGTCTGATATGTCAAAGGAAAAGCTTGTAAAACCGCCCTCATGTGTTCCAAGATTTATACCGTTAATTGACACCTGACACACTTGATCTACCGCACCAAAATGAAGGATAAGATGCTTCGACTTCTTAACCTTCTCTAGGGTAAATATTTTACTGTATTCAAGAATCTCGTCTGGCTTTAGAACGTGCCCTACCGTGCCTGAAAGTCTAGCCTCTGGCGAAAATGGAACCTCGATTGGTCCTTCACAAGCAACCTGTCCCAAAGCATCTGTTACTCGGTAGTTCCACTCTCCATTTAGATTAATATATGACTTTCGCTGAAGCTGTGGACGTGGATACTCCTGCAATCCAGTGTACTTAAAATCTGTTGACAGCTCATAAGTAGCGGCATTCTTGTCCGGCTTGCTTATGGCTGTTAAAATCCCTTTCCAATCCATATTCTCCTATCCCCTTATATGACATATTTATTTACGCATAATCTATATTCGTATTTCAGAATTCTTTTTCTTAATCCATTTCGTATATACGATAAACAGGCAGATGCTATGTACGAAGACAGTCAAAATCCAACTGCCTGGGTATGAAAAGAATAGAACCGATTGTTCATGATGAGACTGAAAATAAGTCGCAATCCAAATAAGGCGGGTGACGCACGCTCCAAGCAGGGATACAATCATAGGCGCCAATGACTGACCAAAGCCTCTCATCGCCCCAGTAAGGGTATCCATAACTCCACATAAAAAGTATGGACAACACACCCAAAACAATCGCAAGCTTCCCGCCACAACAGCATCCATTCCATCTGAAGTATCAAGATATATCTTCAGTAGTGGCTCCGAAAAATAATAAACCAAATTTCCCATTGTAAGACCAACTACTGTTACAAGAGCTAGCGTCTCAAATATAACCTTTTTGACTCTATCCTCTTTGCCGGCACCAAAGTTTTGTCCTACAAATGTAACTGTAGTCTGAGATACTGAATTCATTGATATATATACGAAACCTTCCACTGACGAAGCAGCTGCTGATCCTGCCACCACCGCCGTGCCGAAAGAATTAATTGCAGATTGAATAACCACGTTAGATAATGAAAACACAGTACCTTGCAAGCCTGCAGGCAAGCCTACACGGATAATTTTCTTTAATATTTGAATATCTATGCCTATCTTGGATAGGGATAGTTTTAATGCTCCATTTTGCCTGATAAAAAAGATTATTAGCATACCACAGGAGATTAGATTAGAGACAACGGTTGCTATAGCGACTCCTGCTACTCCCATACCAAACACAATAACTAAAAGTAGATTTAATAATACATTTATTACTCCTGCCACTGTCAAAAACATTAGTGGGTGAGCTGTATCACCAGCAGCTCTAAGTATTGCTGATAAAAAATTGTAAAGCATAATAGCAGGCATAGCCAAAAAATATATCCGCACATATAAAGTAGCAAGGGGAAGCACATCACTTGGTGAACCCATCAACTCAAGCATTGGTCGTGCTCCAAAAAATCCTACAAAAACTAGTATCATTCCACCTATTAATGAAAATGCAACGCTGGTATGCACTGTCTTCTCAACATCCTCCTCGTGCCTAGCACCATAAAACTGTGCTGCACACACATTTGCTCCAATGGACATACCAACAAACAGATTAGTCATGAGATTTATTAATGAGGTTGTAGAACCCACAGCAGCTATTGATGATTGCCCTGCAAAACGTCCCACAACAATAACATCAGCTGCGTTAAATAGAAGTTGCAACACACCTGATAAAATAATTGGAATTGTGAAGATAATTAATTTACCTAAGAGGGGTCCGTGTGTCATGTCAATTTTAGAAGTTTTCATAGGTTGATTTTATCACTTTCCTATTCAGAAATAAAATAGAGTTTTCTTGGCATAACTCTAACAATACTAAAACAAAATATAAGGACTAGTCCGTAATGGACTAGTCCTTAGTTAAAATTAAAGAAAGAAATTATAGGAAAATCTATTCTTGATAGAGTAGATATTACCTTCTATTAAGCCTGGTTTGCGCTTGCAAGCTCAGCCTTAAGAGCTTCTGTAAGAGCTGGAACTATCTTGTTAAGATCGCCAACAATACCGTAATCAGCTACATCAAAGATTGGAGCTGAGTCGTCTTTGTTGATAGCGATGATGATATCAGACTCTTCCATACCTGCTGTATGCTGGATAGCACCAGAGATACCGATAGCAAAGTATACGTTTGGACGTACAGTCTTACCAGTCTGACCTACCTGAAGATCCTTTGGCTTCCAGCCTGAATCTACAACGGCACGTGAGCATGATACTGTACCACCAAGAACCTCTGCAAGATCCTCAAGGAGCTTGAAGTTCTCTGGAGAACCAACACCACGACCACCAGATACAAGGATTTTTGCATCCATAATATCTACTGTAGATGTAACGTTCTTTACGATGTTAAGGATTTCAACGAATCTGTTGTTCTCCTTGATTTCTGGGTTAAACTTGATAACCTCAGCTTTTCTACCAGCCTCTTTTGGAAGCTTCTGCATAACACCTGGACGAACTGTAGCCATCTGTGGACGGTTGTCTGGGCATGCGATAGTAGCGATTGTGTTTCCACCAAATGCTGGACGAGTCATGAGAAGCTGATTGTGCTTCTGCTCCTGACCTTCTCTAGCCTGAAGTGGGAAATCACCAATCTCAAGTGATGTACAGTCAGCTGTAAGACCTGTCTTAACTCTAGCTGAAACTGTAGGACCAAGATCACGACCGATAGCTGTTGCACCAACAAGCATGATCTCTGGCTTGTACTCATTAATATATGCTGTAAGAGCCTGTGCATATGGCTCTGTACGATATGTCTCAAGTGCTGGATCGTCGATAACAACAACCTTGTCTGCACCGTACTCACCAAGCTTGTCTGCAAGGCTTTCAATACCAGAACCAAGTACAACTGCTGTTACGTCTGTTCCTAAATCTGCTGCAAGCTCGTGTGCCTTACCGATAAGTTCGAAGGCAATTGAGCTAAGTTTGTTATCAACCTGCTGAGCGAATATAGCTACGCCCTTGTATTCTTCTAATGACATTCTATTTGCCTCCTATTATTATATTACATGCTTTTCTTTAAGCTTGCCAACGATATAATCAACTGACTCTTTTGGATCAAGAGCAACCTTTTCGCCTGCTCCCTTACGAACCTTGTCAGATGCCTTTGCAATCTTTGTTGGAGAACCAGCAAGACCAATGTTTGCATCGTCAAGATCTGTAAGATCATCTCTGCCCCAAACTGTAACTTCCTTGTCGAATGCATCGAAGATTCCACCTGGAGTCATGTAACGAGGCTCGTTAAGCTCTGCAAGAGCTGTAACTAAGCAAGGCATCTTAGCCTTGAGCTCGTGATATCTATCCTCATACTGACGCTGTACAACAATGCTGTCGCCTTCAACCTTGATAGCCTCTGCATAAGAAATTACTGGAAGACCAAGGTGCTCAGCAATCTGAGGACCAACCTGAGCTGTATCACCATCGATAGCCTGACGACCTGTAATGATAAGATCGTAATCAAGCTTCTTAAGACCAGCTGCGATTGTTGAAGATGTTGCCCATGTGTCGGCACCACCAAGACGTCTATCTGTGATAAGAACTGCCTCATCTGCACCCATAGCAAGTGCTTCACGAAGCATATCATCAGCTTTTGGAAGACCCATAGTTACAACAGTAACCTTTGCGCCTGTTTCATCCTTGATGCGAAGTGCTGCCTCTAGACCAGCCTTGTCATCTGGATTCATAATTGCGAGCATTGAAGCTCTATCAAGAGTTCCATCAGGGTTAAACTTTACGCCGCCCTTTGTATCAGGAACCTGTTTAATACATACTACGATATTCATGTATTTATTCCTCCTAATTGTTTCTAAACAAACTCTATATTCTTATATAGAGCTACTTGAGCATAGCGCCAGAGATAACGAGTCTCTGAACTTCTGATGTACCTTCGTAGATTTCTGTAATCTTAGCATCACGCATCATACGCTCAACATCGTACTCTCTTGTGTAACCATAACCACCGTGAAGCTGTACAGCCTTTGTAGTTACAGCCATAGCTGCCTCAGCTGCAAAAAGCTTAGCCTCAGCTGCCTCGATAGAGTAGCTTGTCTTGTGATCTTGTGTATATAAATCCTTTGTGCAAGCAGCGTTGTATACAAGATATTTAGCAGCATCCATACGAGCCTTCATATCAGCAAGCTGGAATGCAGTGTTCTGGAATGCAGCGATTGGACGACCAAACTGCTTTCTTTCCTTAACGAACTCGATTGTTGCATCGATTGAGCCTTCGCCAATACCAAGAGCCTGAGCAGC
>DBWZ01000094.1:0-1229 GCA_002309345.1 Pseudobutyrivibrio sp. UBA1225 | reverse complement strand
AGTGTGTGCATAGCGATACCAAAGCCTTTACCTCTTTGTCCAAGGATGTTTTCCTTTGGAATACGGCAATCCTGGAAGATAAGCTCGTATGTAGAAGAAGCACGGATACCCATCTTCTTTTCTTTTGTACCGAATGTAAATCCTGGTGTATCTTTCTCAACGATGAATGCTGAGAACTTCTTAGACTTACGTCCCTTAGCATCTTCAACGATATCTGTTACCGCAAATACGATATAGATATCAGCTTCTTTACCGTTTGTGATGAAGCACTTAGAACCGTTAAGAATCCAAGAATCTCCATCTTCTTCTGCCTTACACTGAGCACCCTGTGCATCTGTACCAGCACCTGGCTCTGTAAGTGCGAAAGCACCAAGCTTCTTACCACTAGCAAGTGGTACTAAGAACTTCTGCTTCTGCTCTTCTGTACCGTATGTAAGGATAGGATCGCAGCAAAGTGATGTATGCGCTGAAACGATAACACCTGTTGTACCACAAACCTTTGAAAGCTCCTCTACACACATAACGTATGTAAGAACATCACAGCCCTGTCCGCCGTATTCCTTTGGAATTGGAATACCCATGAAACCGTATTTCATCATCTTTTCTACGTTTTCACGTGGGAACTGCTCTGTTTCGTCAATTTCCTGAGCAACTGGCTTAACTTCATTTAGAGCGAACTCTCTAAACAACTGTCTAGCCATCTCATGCTTCTTATCTAATGTAAAATCCATGATCTGAATCTCCTTAATTTATTGTTGCCCCATAGCCCCTAGTTTTCATCTCGCCTGTTACGGCAACAAGCTATATAAGCTCTATGAGCAATGTGGCTATACTTTGAATTTATCAAATCCCTAACGGGAAGACGCACACATTTAAAATTTGCTTCGCAAATGGGTGTGCGTCGTGGCAGTACCTTTGCTGCGCAAAAATACTGCTTATTACAATGCATCTACAGCAGTTTTTGTTCTATCTGCGTTGTATACGTAGAATCCCTTGCCTGACTTAACACCAAGGTTACCACCACGAACCATCTTACGAAGAAGTGGGCAAGCACGATACTTGCTATCACCTGTTTCGTTGTAAAGAACGTCCATGATTGCAAGGCAAATATCAAGACCTATGAAATCGCCAAGCTCAAGTGGTCCCATTGGGTGGTTAGCACCAAGCTTCATAGCAGCATCGATACCAGCGATATCTGAAACGCCTTCCATCTTGATGAAAGCTGCTTC
>DBWZ01000024.1 GCA_002309345.1 Pseudobutyrivibrio sp. UBA1225 | reverse complement strand
GTAAAAGCTATAGAAAGACACATGTAGATGCTCCCTTTTGGCGCTAAGAAAATCTATAATCTTAGCTCAATTGTCAACATTAGGAACGACTGCTGGCCCAAGGGGTGGTGCGGGGCGGGGCGCCGGAGGCCTAGGGGCTAGAGCTGCAGGGTGAGTTTTGGTAGGGGTGCAGCTTGGGGTACCGGATGAATTTTGTATGTCTATAATTTATCCTACCTTTTTCTATAATTTCTCGGATGTTTTGCAGGGGGATTTTTCATAGAATGAAGACATAAGAAAGGGACCGTAGTGTCTACGAAAAAATTAGGAGGGTTTACATGAAGAAAAAAATTGTGAGTGGATTATTGGTCACCACAATGCTCGCTAGCATGCTCGTCGGTTGTACTAAAGGCGGCAGTGGTGGCGCAGTGAACAAAGACGGTATCAAAGAGTTTGATGCGTTCTTTGCAGTGCCTGGTAACGAGATTAACAAGGATAATGCTATCCAAAAGATTATTGCTGAAAAGACAGGTGTAAAGGTTAAGGAGACTTGGCTTACAGGCCAGACAGCAAAAGAGGCAATCGGTACACTTATTGCCAGCGGCGATTATCCAGATTTTGTTGATGCAGGTGATGGTTCAATCACTATGTATGAGGCTGGTGCACTTGTTGCACTTGATGATTACATCGACAAGTACCCAAACATTAAAGAGTTCTTTACAGAGCAGGAATGGGATAGCCTTCGTCAGTCAGACGGACATATCTACTGGATTCCACAGTTCTCTAACATCTATGGTGAGGAGAGAGCTGTAGAGCAGAATGATGAGGCATTTTGGATTCAGACCAGAGTTCTTAAGTGGGCTGGATATCCAAAGATTGAGACTATGGATGAGTACTTCGACCTTATCGAGGATTACGTTGAAGCAAATCCAACAATGGAAGATGGAACAAAGAATATTCCTTACACAATTCTTTGTGATGACTGGAGATATTTCTGCTTAGAGAATGCTCCACAGTTCCTTGATGGATATCCAAATGATGGTTCTTGTATCGTAGATCCAGATACAAAGAAGATTATCGATTACAATACAACTCCAACAGCTGAAAAGTATTTCAAGAAGCTTAACGAGGAGTATCAGAAGGGTATCGTAGATCCAGAGTCATTTACTCAGATTTATGATGAATATATTGCAAAGCTTTCTACAGGTTGTGTAGTAGGTATGATTGACCAGTGGTGGGATTACCTTAACGCTAACGATGCTATCAAGACAGCAGGTCTTGACAAGCAGGGTTGCCAGTATGTTCCACTTCCAATCACAATTGAAAAGGGAATGAAGAATCAGTGGCATAACTCAGGCGGAGTCGTTAATGTTTCTTCTGGTCTTGCTATTACAACAAGCTGTGAGGATGTTGAGGGTGCACTTCAGTTTGTAAATGACCTTCTTGGTCAGGAAATTCACGATCTCAGATTCTGGGGTGTTGAAGGAACTGATTATGAAGTAGGCGATGATGGCATGTTCTATAGAACTCCTGAAGAGAGAAAGAACTGTGCTGATCAGGGTTACAAGGCACAAGAGCTTTGCCCATACTCATACTTCCCACGTTGGGATGGTACAAGCCGCGATGGCAAGAATGCTATGAGACCTGAGAACCAAGAGAGTGAGTTCTATGATGGACTTTCAGATACTCTTAAGGAATGCTTCGATGCTTATGGTGCTAAGACATACATTGATTTCATCGGAACATCTGAGCCACCAGGACCATGGTATCCAATGTACACATATTCTCAGACACTTACAACATCTACACCAGGTGGTACAGCTTGGGCTAAGATGACAGAGTGTAAGCACGAATGGCTTCCAAAGGTTGTTATGGCTAAAGACTTTGACAAAACTTGGGGTGATTACATGAAAGCTTACGATGATTGCAAGCCTCAGGACTTCATAAAAGAGATGCAAGAAGAGCTTGATCGTCGAATCGAAGCAGCAAAAAAATATGAGAAATAATTAGGTAGTAAATAGGTTTAACTAACCCGTGGTGGGCATTATCCTACTGATGCCCACCACTTTTATACCTAAAAAGCGGATAAAATCCTAATGGGAGGAAGAAATGAAGAAAAAATCGTTCACAATAGCTGACTTAAAGCACCAAAAAGTTCTTTTAGTCTGGGCGGCTATTCTTACTATCTATGGAATCATATTTTATTATGTTCCTCTTTTTGGTTGGGCTATGGCCTTTGAAAATTACAAGCCAGTAACAGGTATTTTACATTCTGATTTTATTGGTTTGGACAAATTCAAATTCTTATTTTCCGATGCCACATTTCTTAGAGTTATTCGAAACACTCTGGCAATGGGTATTATTAATCTAGTTGTAACTTTTGTTATGGCTATCGTATTTGCGATTCTCTTAAATGAGGTTGCAACCAAAGGTGGTAAAAAGGTAGTTCAGACTATTTCATATCTACCACACTTCTTATCTTGGATTATTGTAACAGGTATTTTACACGATGCGCTTTCCGGCTCAGGTATCGTTAATGAGCTTTTGGTTCACTTCCATATCTTAAAAGCGCCAATCAACTTTTTTGCACACGAAAAATATTTCTGGCCGATTGTTGCCTTTGCGAATGTATGGAAGGAAACAGGTTGGAATGCAATTATATATTTAGCAGCTATTACATCAATCGATCCTTCACTCTATGAAGCAGCAGCTATCGACGGCGCTGGAAGATGGGCAAAGATTAAAAACGTCACATTGCCTGGCATCAAGCCAACAATCATGATTCTTTTACTTATGAATGTTGGTAATGTTTTGAATGCTGGTTTCGAAATTCAGTACTTGCTCGGAAACGATCTTATCATGAAAGTTTCTCAGACCATCGATATCTACGTATTGAAATGGGGTATCAGTCAAAATGACTATGCACTTGGTACGGCCGCTGGTATCTTCAAGAGTTTGGTTAGTATTATTCTCGTTGTATTCTTCAACAACATGGCGAAGAGACACGGCGAAGAAAGATTATTCTAGGAAGGAGGCCGAAGATGAAACAGAAGATAACACTAAAAAGAATTTCAGGCGCAGATTTGGCCTTCAGAATTTTCAATACAATATTTATGTTAGTGTTTGTTATAGTAACACTTTATCCAGTTCTTAATACTGTGGCTATTTCTTTGAACGATGGTTCAGATGCTCTTCGCGGCGGTATATATCTATGGCCTAGAATGTTTACATTGAAAAACTACAAAACAGTATTGGAGAAGGATAACCTCGTAACTGGTGCATATATCACTGTTCTCAGAACTGTTATTGGTACATTGCTTGCACTTGTTACAAATGCAATTCTTGCATTTATTGTTAGTAGAAAAAACTTTATTTTCTCAAAGCAGATTTCACTGTTTTGGGTAATCACAATGTATGTTAATGGTGGAATGATTCCAATCTTTATTCTTTATAAAACACTTGGTCTTACAAACAGCTTTATGGTTTATGTAATTCCGGGAATGATATCTGCCTTTAACATGCTGGTAATCAGAACCTATATGAGAGGTATACCTGACAGTTTAGAGGAGTCTGCACAGTTAGATGGAGCTGGTTATACTACTATCTTCCTCAAGATTATTTCTCCACTTTGTAAACCGGTTTATGCTACTGTTGCACTCTTCGTAGCTGTATTCCAGTGGAACTCATGGTTCGATGCAATGCTCTACAACAGAATGGCTACAGAGTATACAACATTACAGTACGAGTTGATGAAGTTACTTTCTTCAGTAACCAACCAGGCATCAAATGCAACTGCAATGAAGAACTCTGAGGGTGGAATCACTCCTACATCTATCAGAGCAGCAGCTACCGTAGTAACAATGTTACCTATTGTCTGCATTTATCCATTCTTGCAGAAATACTTCGTAACTGGACTCACCCTCGGTGGAGTTAAGGAATAAAAGAATCACATCTCTGATGGATTTTTAATATATTGTTGTTTCTTCCACTAGCTAGTTTAATGTATTTGCTATGCAAATACGTTCGCTAAGTGGAATATCGAAACATCATTTTTAGATTTTGGCATCGCGCTTTAGCTCAGTCCATTTCGCATCCGCGCTGTCGGTGCCATCCTTGGCACCTCCTGCCAAAATCAAGAAAATAATGTTTCTATTCCTCTAAGCTCACTCCAATGCATTTGCAAATACAATTAAGCTAGCCTGTGGAAGTAAATTAATGACTTTATATATCCATGCAGAGATGTGTTAAATATTGGGCATAATGACATAGTCATGCTATAAGGCGACACTATGACGGATGTATTATCTCGGAATATTTTTTACGGATATAGCGAAAAAAGAAATTGTTTGGAGATTAATGTTTATGAAACAATATAGAAACGTATTTCTTGAAATTGGAAAAACAAAAGAGGAGATTACGGCAAGAGTTGAGGAGACATTTCAAGAAATATTTTATGGCAAGGATTCTTTTTATGAGACTACCGCGGATGGCAAGATGGGCTATCTAGTGGATACAGGTAACGTCGATACCAGAACAGAGGGAATATCTTACGGGATGATGATTTGTGTTCAGATGGACAAGAAAAAAGAATTCGACTTGCTGTGGAATTGGGCTATGACAAATATGTATATGGACTCTGGTGAGAACAAGGGTTACTTTGCATGGTCAGTTGACCCAAGTGGTGAAAAGAATGCAGATGGACCTGCTCCTGACGGCGAGGAATTTTTTGCGATGGCATTATTTTTTGCCAGTCATCGTTGGGGCGATGGTGAAGGTATTTACAATTATAGTCAGATGGCAAGAGAGTTGCTCAAGACATGCATCCATCATGAAGAGCTTTATGGTGGGCACAACATGTGGACGGATGATGGACTTATTAAGTTTGTCCCAGGCCTTGAGTTTACAGATCCGTCATATCACTTGCCACATTTTTACGAGCTCTTTGCCAAGTGGTGCAATGAAGAGGATAAGGCTTTTTGGGAAAAGGCTGCTAAAGCAAGCCGTGAGTATTTAAAGACGGCATGTCATCCAAAGACAGGTCTTTCACCAGAATACAGTTACTACGATGGTAAGCCATATCCAGATCATGTGACCTTTGGTGGAAGGCATGATTGGTTCTACAGCGACGCCTACAGAACAATCGCAAATATAGGTCTCGACTATGAGTGGTCTTCTAAGGACACTGAGTTTGGTCAGTGGAGCAGACAGACGGCAAACAACTTACAGAAGTTTTTTGCAGAGCTTCCTGCAGACAAGAATCGGGGCATATACGAAATAGACGGAACAATATTAGAAGGTCAGGCTCTTCATCCAGTTGGCTTAACTGCCACAATTGCGCAAGCAAGTTTGGCAGCAGATGGTGAGCTTGCAAAACAAGCAGGTGTCGACTTCTGGAATACACCCCTAAGGACAGGAGATAGACGTTACTACGACAATTGCTTATACATGTTTGCGATGCTTTCTCTCAGTGGAAATTATCGCATATACTAAAATCTTTATTTCTCCAAATTCTCCAAAAGAAATAAAAAAGTTGAAAGTCCTCGCAGGTACACTTGGGGGACTTTTTACTTTTCAATAAAAAGGATAAGAATCTTCGAAGGACATGCCTTGAGGATTTTTTTTAGGCAGAGCAAGATTTGGGCGCAAATGAAGATTTTCATGAAAAGTATTACTATCATGAAAATTGCATGGTCAGTAATACTTGATGTGGGTATAAACTGCTGATATTGGGCACATCCTAAAGTAAAAAGTTGTAGTTTATGTGATTTATAAGGATACTAATACTTAGTTTTCACATTTTAGGGAAAATATGAAGGAAAAAGTATTAGTTAGGGGCAATATGAGTAAAAGTAATACTTTTTGCGAGTGAAGAACGCTGCTTAGATAGATTAATGTTTTTTAGATAAAAAACGTTAATCTATGATAAAATAATACTAGGTTCTTGATTTCTAACGTAAATACAATAACCTACTTTTTTATGGAGGAAGAAAATATGGATTACAATTCTAGATATAACCAGTGGTTGGAAAAGCTAGCAGATTCTGATCCACTTAAGAAGGAATTACTAGATATTAAATCAGATGAAAAAGAAATCGAAGATCGTTTCTATCAGGATTTATCCTTTGGTACAGCTGGTCTTAGAGGTAAGGTGGGGGCTGGTACCAACCGTATGAATTTCTTGACTGTTGGAAAGGCTACACAGGGAATTGCAAATTTCATAGTATCAAAGGGCAAGGCGGCCTGTGAAAAGGGTGTTGTTATTGCTCATGACCCTCGTCATTTTTCAAAGGAATTTTCGCAGCTTGCTGCTGGTATTTTTGCGGCCAACGGAATCAAGGCCTATGTATTCCCCGATTTGCGTCCAACACCAGAGCTTGCTTTTATGATTAGACGTCTTGGTACTGTTTCTGGTATCAACATTACAGCCAGCCACAATCCAAAGGAATACAATGGCTACAAGGCATATTGGGATGATGGATGTCAGGTTTCATCTGAGATAGCAGATGGTATGACTGAGTGCATCAATGCAGTTGATATTTGGGATGGAGTTAAAAAATCTGATTTTAACGAAGCTGTTAATGCTGGCAAGATTACAGTTCTAGGCGAGGAATACGATAGAGAATACCTAGACAAGATAGAATCCCTTGCAATCCACGGGGGTGACGAGCTGGATCTTACAATTCCACTTGTATACACACCGCTTAATGGTTGCGGTTCAATTCCATTTAGACAGATGCTTAACGACAGAGGCTTCTCAAACTGGACAATTGTGCCAGAGCAGGAGAATCCAGACCCTAACTTTACAACTGTTGGTTATCCAAATCCTGAAGACCCTAAGGCATTCAGGCTTTCTGAGGAGTATGGCCGCAAGTTTGGAGCGGAGCTTCTTATGGCAACAGACCCAGATGCAGATAGATTTGCCATCGAAATCCGGGATAGTCAGGGTAATTACGTACCGCTTAACGGCAATCAGACTGGGTACTTGCTTGTTAATTATGTGCTTGAAGGTCACAAGGATGCGGGCACGCTTCCAAGCAAGGGTGCCATGGTTAAATCCATCGTTACATCAACGCTCTCAACTATCATGGCAAAGGCATATGGTGTTGAGATGTTTGAAACTCTTACGGGATTCAAAAATATCTGCGGCAAGATACCTTATCTTCACGATAACGGATATACGTATCTCTTTGGTTATGAGGAGTCAGTTGGATATGCTATCTGCGAAGACATTCGAGACAAGGATGGAATCTCGGCAGGTATGATGGTTGCTGAGGCTGCAGCATACTATCGCAAGCAAGGAAAAACTCTTTGGGATGTGCTTCAGGAAATCTATGCCAAGTATGGATTCTTTGCAGAGGATGAGCCAAACATTATTCTTGAGGGTATCCCAGGAGCACAAAGAATTCAGCGTATGATGAAATGGTTTAGAGAGAATATTCCAACAGAAGTTGCTGGTTCGAAAGTTGAAAAGGTTATTGACTATATCAAAGGCTATGAGGACATCCCTCCTCAGAATGCAATCCGAATCTTTTTAGAGAACGGCTCATGGTTTGCAATTAGACCTTCTGGTACAGAACCAAAGATTAAGTTCTACTTCTATTCAAACCAGGATTCTAGAGAGAATGCCCTGACAGTCAATGCACAGATAAAGGATGAGATATTCGCACTGATTAACTCAGTTGAATAAATCCAACCTGTTCAAGATGCTTCATATACACGCTAAGGCGTTCATAGAGAGGTTCGGCTTCATCGCCGAACTTTTCTTTTACCATTTTTCCGATTTCAAAAACTGATTTTTGCCCATCGATGCAGCCGAAGATAAAGCTGCCCATGTCCTCAAGGTGGATATGTGAAACAGCAGGTTTTTTAAAAAAGCGCTGCGCAATTTTATTTGTAAAGCCTTTATTAATCATATCAACAATGACCTCCCCGGACTCTAAGCGAGTCCAGGTGAGGTCATCATTTATTTTGTAAATCTTATCTAAAAAATTATTTTTCATTCTTTTTTCCCATAGCAGAGCGATAGACAACGATAGCAACTAAGATGATAAGAACAAGTGCAGGAATATTTCCAGTTGGAATTATGCTGCTAAGGTTAATTTTGTCTGTCACACCTAAAACGGTAAGGATTGCAAGTAATACGCCTACGATACCTTCACCGGCGATAAGTCCTGAACTAAAGAGGATACCTTTGCCAGACTCGTCTTTCTGTGCGCCATACTTCTTGTCAGCAAACTTTCTGATAAGACCACCAATCATGATAGTAGATGAAAGCTCAAGTGGTAGATAGAGACCGATCGAAACAGGAAGCGCAGGAATACCAAGAATCTCTACCACGATAGAAATAAATGCACCAATTGCAATGAGTGCCCATGGAAGAGTGCCATCCATAACACCTTCAATAATCATCTTCATCATTGTAGCCTGTGGAGCCGCCAAAGCTTCTGAGCCAAATCCATAAGCTGAGTCGAGAAGAATCATAACACCACCGATTGCAAGGGCAGCAGCGATAGTACCCAAGATTTCACCAATTTGTTGCTTCTTAGGTGTGGCGCCAAGGATATAGCCGGTTTTAAGATCCTGTGATGTGTCACCAGCCATGCATGCTGCGATACAGATGATAGAGCCGATTGCAATTGCTCCAGTCATTCCGTGAACGCCTGTGTCTCCAAGCATCTTGAGGCAGAAGGTTGCAATAAGAATAGTTGCAATAGTCATACCTGATACTGGGTTATTTGAGCTTCCTACAAGGCCAACCATACGAGATGATACGGCACTGAAGAAGAAACCAAAAATTACAATGATAATAGCACCAAAGAATGTAACAGGTACTGCTGGTACAAGCCAGATTCCAAGGATTAAAAGAACAATCCAACCAAGGATAAATCTGATGTCAATATCTCTTGCAGTACGAAGATTTGAGTTTCCACCAGCACTCGAAATGCTCTTGATAGAATCCATAAAGGTTCTAACGATAAGAGGAAATGTTTTGATAAGACTGATGATACCAGCGGCGGCTACTGCACCAGCGCCAATGTATTTGATGTAGTTGGACCAGATTGCAGCGGCACCGCTTGAGGCGTATAGCTCTGCAATTGATACATCTGCTGGATATAACACGATATCTCCGCCGAATGTGACGATGGCTGGAATAAGTACGAACCATCCAAGTAAACCACCGGCGAACATGTAAGAAGATATTCTTGAACCACAGATATAGCCAACTGAAACAAGTGCTGGATATACCTCGGCAGAAAACTCAGTCTTTAACGCCTCAAGCTTTAACGTAAATACGCTTTGGATTGCGCAAAGACCATCAACTATAAATTTGATAACAGCGCCGATTCCCATACCAAGGAATACTGCTTTAGCGGAAGAACCGCCTTCTTCTCCTGCAAGAAGAACCTCTGCGCATGCTGTTCCTTCAGGATATGGAAGAACTCCGTGCTCCTGAACAATAAGTGCCTTGCGAAGTGGAACCATAAAGAACACACCAAGAAGACCACCGAATAAAGCAATAACTGTGATAGTGATAAGTGAAGGTTTTGACATTACACCTTCCTTAGCCCAAATGAAAAGTGCAGGCATTGTAAAAATTGCACCTGCCGCAAGTGATTCTCCGGCAGAGCCGATGGTTTGAACCATGTTGCTCTCTAGGATAGAGTCTCTTCGCATGATAACACGAATAACCGCCATAGAAATGACAGCTGCTGGAATAGAAGCTGATACAGTCATTCCCACTCTAAGGCCTAGGTAAGCGTTGGCTGCGCCAAATACTACAGCTAAAATTAGACCAATAAAAATAGAGGTAAATGTTATCTCGGGCATAACTTTGTCGTCCGGGATGTAAGGTTTAAATTCATCGTTCATTTTATTTATACTCTCCTTTTCTTAAACGATGATTTAATTATATAGCTACTTTAGTACGTTCGCAATGCGCTACAATAAAGTACTAAAGTGAGATTATTGACAGGCGAGGCGGAATGCGAGGGGGTGTAGAGCTACTGATTATTTCGCATAATTTCATCTCTATATTTTTTAGGAGACTTTCCATATTCTTTTACAAATGCACGGTAAAAAACAGAATAGTCACTGAAGCCGTAGCTGTTTGACACCGCAGATATATCCAATCCACTTAAGATGGCATCCTTGCACATCTCTAGACGTTTTTTGATGATGTATTTGTGCAAAGATAATCCGTTGGTTTCCGTGAACACATGGGAAATGTGGAACTTACTTATATGGAATTTCTCCGCCAAAATATCTAATGACAGATTTTCATCTATGTGGGTTTCAATGTATTGGATAAGGCTTTGATATAGAGTATCACTGTCATTTTCTGCTAAATATGGATTTAGACTTTCATAAACTAAGCGACTGATAGAAAGAATAAAATCGCTTACAGAAAGAAGGATTTTGGCGTTGCGACCAAAGCGTTTTGAGTTGATTTCGTCTATGAGGGTAAATGCTTTTCCCTGGGTAGTGTTAAATTCAATTTCATTAAGCTTGTGTATGAAAAAGCTGTTTGCCGCATCTGCTTTGTTGGGAAGATAGAGATAGTCCTCGGAAATATTTGCCAAGAACTGCAAGAAGTCTGAGGTGACCCAAAAGACCAAACGGCGGTATGCCACATCACCGTTTAAAAGAGTGGCAAAGTGAGGTACAGATGGTGGGATGACAATCATGGTGCCAGGTGTTGGCACAAAGGATTTGCCATCGATGTGCATGATGATATTGCCCTCGATGAAAAAGTAGAACTCGTAGTAGTTGTGGGTGTGGGCAGCAACGGTTGGCAATGAACGGTCACTGTAGTAATAGATTTCAAAGTCACGAGACAGCATATATTGTCTTGTGCTAAATTCGGATTTTAGGTTTTTTTTCATGGTGGGCTCCTGCGGTTTGTGTGTTACTATTCATATTGACTCCAACATGCATACTAGTTAGTAATGTTACTATTCAAATTGACTCCAAAGCATTCATAATCGAACGCTTGCAGCGTTCTCCAAGTGCTTCGCACTTGTGATTATTCTTAATTTGAATAGTAACATAGTTTCGCAATATTTGCAATGTACCGCGCAATGTAAACAATGGGATAATTTTCTGTTTGGAAATAAGATAGAGACATAATCTAGGAATAGGAGATGTCTTATTATGTATGAGGAATTAAAGGAGCGTTTTGAAAAAATTGGTATTATACCCGTTGTAGTATTGGAGGATGCCAAAGATGCACACGCACTTGGCGAGGCCTTGATAAAAGGCGGATTGCCAGCGGCCGAGGTTACTTTTAGAACATCTGCGGCTGCAGATTCAATCAGAATCCTTGCAAAGGATTTTCCGGACATGCTTGTTGGTGCCGGAACTGTTTTAACGTGTGAGCAGGCGGATCAAGCGATGGAAGCTGGAGCCAAATTCATTGTTGCCCCTGGATTTAATCCAACAGTTGTTAAGTATTGTTTGGAAAAGGGTTATCCAGTTACTCCAGGTGTTCAGACCCCTGGTGAGATGGAGCAGGCGATGGAGCTTGGCCTTGATTTTGTGAAGTTCTTCCCAGCTGAGCCAGCAGGAGGTCTTCCAATGATAAAGGCTGTTGCAGCGCCTTATTCAAATCTTCGTTTTATGCCAACAGGTGGCATTAATAAGGAGAACGTAAAGGAATATTTGGCATACAACAAGATAGTGGCTTGCGGTGGCACATGGATGGTAAAGGGCGATTTGATTGCTGCAGGTGAGTTTGCAAAAATCGAAGAGCTCACTCGTGAGGCTGCCGAAATCGTACATTCCGTACGGGCATAAAATTAGGAGGTTTTGTAATTTATGGAGATGACTTTAAGATGGTACGGAAAGAATTTCGATACCGTTACATTAGAGCAAATTAGACAGGTGCCAGGCGTAAAGGGGGTAATCACAACTCTTTTTGACACAATGCCTGGAGAGGTTTGGTCTCGGGAGAGAATCAAAGCTATGAAAGATGAGGTTGAGGCTGCAGGTCTTAAGGTAGCAGGTATAGAGAGTGTAAATATTCACGAGGATATTAAGCTGGGAAAACCTAGTCGTGAGCAGCTAATCGACAACTACATTGAAACTTTGACAAACCTAGGTGAAGAGGACATTCACCTTGTCTGTTACAACTTTATGCCGGTATTTGACTGGACTCGTACAGAGCTAGCAAGAAAGCGTCCAGATGGTTCTACAGTTCTTGCTTACACACAAGAAGCAGTTGATGCACTTGTTCCAGAAAAGATGTTTGAATCAATCTCTGGAGATACAAACGGTGCTCTTATGCCAGGCTGGGAGCCAGAAAGACTTGCGCACGTTAAAGAGCTTTTTGATGAATACAAAGATGTTACTGATGAAGATTTATTTGCAAATCTTAAGTATTTCTTGGAGAGAATAATGCCAGTGTGCGACAAGTATGATATCAACATGGCTATCCATCCAGACGATCCGGCATGGCCTGTGTTTGGTCTTCCAAGAATCATCATCAACAAGGAAAACATTCAGCGGATGATGAAGATGGTTGATAACAAACATAATGGGGTTACTTTCTGTTCAGGTTCGTATGGTACAAATCTTGAGAATGATTTGCCAGATATGATTAGAAGTCTTGAGGGTAGAATTCATTTTGCTCACGTTAGAAATCTTAAGTTTAATTCGCCTACAGATTTTGAAGAGTCAGCGCATCTTTCAAGTGATGGAAGCTTTGATATGTATGAAATCGTAAAGGCGCTTTATGATATCAAGTTCACAGGACCAATTCGTCCGGATCACGGACGGATGATTTGGGGCGAGAAGGCTATGCCTGGATATGGATTATACGATAGAGCTCTTGGGGCAGCTTATATCAATGGTCTTTGGGAAGCAATTGAAAAGGCAAATAAGTAAGGGAGTTTTTTTATGAAGTTAACTAACGAAGGAATCAAAGACACTAAGGCTTGGGAAGAAAAGGGTTACTCTCTTCCTAAGTATGATAGAGAAAAAGTTACTGAAAACACCAAAGCGAATCCTACTTGGATTCACTTTGGGGCAGGTAACATCTTTAGAGCTTTTCAGGCGAATGTTGTGGAAGAGCTTTTAAATGAAGGAATTATTGATACAGGTTTAATTGTTGCAGAAGGTTATGACTATGAAATCATTGAGAAGTATAATCGTCCTTGCGACAACTTAAGTATACTTGCAACTTTAAAGGCCGATGGAACTGTAGAAAAGAAGGTTATCGGTTCTATCGTCGAGTCATGCATCCTTGATGAGGAAAATCAAAAGGAGATGGATAGATTAAAGGAAATCTTTATAGCTCCATCACTTCAAATGGTCAGCTTTACAATCACTGAAAAAGGCTACAAGACTAGAAGCTACATGAACAAGGTGGTTGGTCTTTTGTTAGAAAGATATAAGGCTGGAAGTTTGCCGGTATCTGTAGTCAGCATGGACAACTGCTCTCACAATGGTGACAAGCTCAAGGAGGCAGTTGTAGAAATCGCAAAGGAATGGGCAAACGATGGTAAATGCGATAAAGGTTTTGTGGAATACATCGAAAATCCCAAAGCAGTAGCGTTCCCACTTTCTATGATAGATAAGATTACACCGAGACCAGATGATACTGTTAAAGAAATGCTTATCAAGGATGGAGTTGAGGAGGCAGAACCAATTGTTACCTCCAAGAATACTTATGTGGCCAACTTCGTAAATGCGGAGGAAACAGAGTATTTGGTTATCGAAGATTTATTCCCAAATGGAAGAGCTAGCTATGAAAAGGGCGGTCTTATTTTTACTGATCGAAAGACTGTAGATAAAACAGAAAAGATGAAGGTTTGTACATGTCTCAATCCTCTTCACACAGCCCTTGCAATCTACGGATGTATTTTGGGCTACAAAACCATCCACGATGAGATGGAGGATGAAGCCTTAAAGAAGCTTGTGACAACCCTTGGCAAGGAAGAGGGCATGAAGGTTGTAGTTGATCCTAAGGTGCTTTCACCGCAGGAATTCCTCGATGCAGTTCTTACCAAGAGATTGCCAAATCCTTTTATGCCAGATACTCCTCAGCGAATCGCCTGTGACACATCACAGAAGCTTCCGATTCGCTTTGGCGAAACAATCAAGGCATATAGAGAACATTCATCACTTAGCACAGATAGCTTAAGGGTTATTCCTTTTGTACTGGCCGGATACTTGAGATATCTTGAAGGAATCGACGATGAGGGAAATGCATTTGAACAAAGTCCAGATCCACTTTTGGACGAGCTGAAGGCGCTTTCCGCTGAAGAGGTTTTAAAACGTAAAGACGTATTTGGTGTTGACTTATACGAGGATTCACTTGCTGATAGAGTTCTTGAAATCTATTCAACACTTAAGGGAAAGGGCAATGTGAGAAAGGAGTTAGAAAAGCTATGATGAAATTTATGGATGAAAACTTCCTTCTTACAAACGAGACAGCAAAACAACTCTTTGCTAAGGCGAAGGATGAACCGATTATTGATTACCATAATCATCTTGTTCCTCAAGAAATCTATGAGGATAAATGTTTTGATAATTTAGCTGATGTTTGGCTTGGAGGCGACCACTACAAGTGGCGAGCTATGAGAGCCAACGGTGTATCAGAAAAGCTTATCACTGGAGATGGGGCTCCTTTTGATAAATTTATGGCATGGGCAGATACAGTGCAACACCTTATTGGAAATCCTCTATATCATTGGACTCATATGGAGTTACAGAGATATTTTGGTATTGATAAACCTCTTAACCCCACTACCGCCAAGGAGATTTGGGATACTTGCAACGCAAAATTGCAAACCCCTGAGTATTCTGTAAGAAATCTTCTTAGAATGCAAAAGGTATCTGTCCTGTGCACTACTGATGATCCAGCCGATAGCTTGGAGTGGCATCAGAAAATCCGACAAGACGGATTCGAAATACAAGTGCTTCCATCCTATAGACCGGAGCGTGCACTTGGAATTGAAAAGAAGGATTTTGCAGATTATATTTCAATTTTATCCGCGGCCGCGGATGTTAAGATAACAAGCATCGACACCTTGCTTGCTGCTCTTGAAAACAGACTAGATTTCTTTAAGGAAAATGGTTGTAAGGTTTCGGACCACAGCTTAGAAGGTACATTCTTTGTTTCGACTAATGCTAATGAGGTTGAAGAGATTTTTAAATCTAAGATGGCAGGCGAAAAACTTACTGATACAGAAATCGGAAAGTTCAAGGGCTATGTGCTAACAAAGCTTGGGAATATGTATGCTGACAGAGGCATGGTTATGCAGCTTCATATTGGCGCTATTCGAGATAATTCTGAAAGATGCTTTAAAGCTCTTGGAGCCAATACAGGTTTTGATGCGCTAAATGATTTCAATTATGCACCTGAACTTGCGGCACTTCTTTCAGCTATGGATTTAACGAACCAGCTCCCAAAGACAATTTTATATTGTCTCAATCCAAAGGACACAGAGATGCTTGCTGCTATGGCAGGAACCTTCTGCGGTAACGAAGAGGGTATCAAGGGTAAGGTTCAGCTTGGAGCTGCTTGGTGGTTCTGCGATCACAAAAACGGAATGGAGCGTCAGATTGAGGCCATGTCTGATGGCGGACTTATTTCGACATCGATTGGCATGCTCACTGATTCACGAAGCTTTCTTTCATTCCCTCGTCACGAGTTGTATCGCCGCATTCTTTGCAACAAGATTGGCTCTTGGGTTGAGGGTGGAGAATATCCAGCAGACTTAGAATACCTTGGCGAGATGGTTAAAGATATTTGTGGACGAAACGCAATAAAATACTTTAATATATAGAAAGATTAATCAGTTTGGTAGAAATTGGAGAATGATATGAATTTAAATTTAAAAGAAAAAAAGGACTGCAAATTCGATGCAGTTTCACTTGGGGAAGTAATGCTCAGATTCGATCCGGGCGAGGGTCGTATTCGTACAGCCAGACAGTTCAAGGTTTGGGAAGGCGGCGGAGAGTACAATGTAATCCGCGGTCTGCGCAGATGCTTTGGAATGGATACAGCTGTAATCACAGCTTTTGCTGATAACGAGGTTGGACATCTCGTAGAAGATTTCATACTTCAGGGTGGGGTAGATACTTCGCTTATCAACTGGAAGAAGACTGATGGAATCGGTCGTGAGTGCAGAAACGGTCTCAACTTTGTTGAGAGAGGTTTTGGAATTCGTGGCGCGCTTTCTTGTTCTGATAGAGCAAATACAGCAATCTCTCAAGCGACAGATAAAGATTTCGATTTTGATTATATTTTTGGCGAGCTTGGTGTTAGATGGTTCCACACAGGAGGAATTTATGCAGCTCTATCGGAGGAATCTGCAGAGACGGTTGTTAAGGCAATTAAGACAGCTAAAAAGTACGGAACCATCGTTTCTTACGACTTAAATTATCGTGCTTCCATGTGGTCTGCAATCGGTGGACAAAAAAAAGCTCAAGAAATTAATAAAGAAATTGCAAAATATGTCGATGTAATGATTGGTAACGAAGAAGACTTTACTGCATGCCTTGGTTTTGAGATTGAAGGTAACGATGAAAATCTCAAGGAACTCAATCTCGAAGGCTACAAGAAGATGATTGATGAGGCTTCAAAGGTTTACCCTAACTTCAAGGTTGTTGCGACAACCCTTCGAACTGTAAAGACTGCAACTGTAAACGATTGGTCAGCTCTTTGCTGGGCCGATGGACAGATTTTTAAAGCCAAAGATTACAAGGGACTAGAGATTTTAGATAGAGTCGGTGGTGGAGATTCATTTGCTTCAGGACTTGTTTATGGTCTTATGACAACTGGAGATGCGGCAAAGGCAGTTGAATATGGTACAGCTCACGGTGCTCTTGCTATGACAACACCTGGTGATACAACAATGGCAACAGTTTCTGAGGTGGAAGCTATTATGGGCGGCGCCGGTGCAAGAGTTAAAAGGTAAAACGTTTAAGTAAGTTTCACAGATTCTTCACAGTAAAAGCATAGACAAATCAACTGATGTGGCTTAATATTGAAAATGCTCACAGAATTGTGTGACTTTTTAAAGGCCGGGGAGGTAAATAGTTTATGGCAATTGGAGAAATCATTGCTTGCACAAGCGCAGAAGATTTATTTAGAAAGGCTGAGGATTTACAGGAAAGAGGAATCCAAACTGTATTTGTAGCGCGTAATACGCTTAAGATAGTTCAGATAAATGAGAAATAAATGTTTTGCTAGTTAAAGGGATGTCCATTTTGGGCATCCCTTTTTTCGTCTCTTACACAACTTTTTGATTTGATGTTTTAGGTACTTGTTACCTGATTTTTTCCGTGATGTTTAGAATAATAAAGATTGTCATCTGCTTGTTTTAAAACATCGGTCTGACCAGAACCACTTGAAACTCCAACACTGATGGTAATTACGATATCAGAGGCGAAATCCCAAATCTGCATTTCCATGGCTTGTCTAATCCTTTCGGCAAGGTTGTTTGCTTTTTCTGCCGTATTTTTTCCAAGCATAAAAACGAATTCTTCCCCACCGTATCTGTAGGCCTTTGTATCAGATTTAGCTTCATTTGCCATTATGTGTCCAAGTCTTTGTAATACTTTATCACCTTCTGGATGACCGTAGGTATCGTTTATCTTTTTGAAATCATCTATATCAATCATGATGATAGCATAGGTGTTCATTGCACGCTTTAGACGATTCAAATCTTTATTGAATATTTTTCTTGTGAACAACATGGTGAGTCCGTCGTATCGATTGTTCATAATCACAAGAATAAATGTAAATGTCATCATGATTATTAAAAATAATCCTGTGATGAACAGTTTAGTCTTTCGTTTATTAGTATTATTGATTCGGATCGATTCCCTCATGGAAGATTTAGAGTCGTTTACTTGACTGCTGATAATATTGGCATAGTCCTTATTTTGTTTTTCAAATAAACTGTTATATAAAACATTAAGCTCTTCATAAAGCTGCGCTGTCATTTCTGGATTTTCAATTGGATATTTGTCTTGAATAGTGAGGAGTGTATTTAAGGCACATTTTTCATATCCGGTTTCTTCACAGAAGGCTACAAAATCATTGATGACCGAGGATGAGTTTTCTTTTTGAAGGTGTATATAGTCTTGCCCTAGATCATATTCTTTTGCAACTGTCAAAAAGCAGTTGGTTTGGTAGTAAGGAATAATCATATCTCTAATCATAATTTCATGGTATGCATCCTGAGTGAAAAATGGACTATCCGTATATTTGTCAATTAAAGCCTGGGCTTCATCCAAACGTCCCTGCTCATAGTAAACTCTAGCAAGCCAAGTGTCATTTATTGCCACATAAGCGCTAGCATAAATCGCATCTGCATCTTGTGTAACTATTTCTTGAGACTCTAGTAAGTATTCTTCGGCTTTATCATACTCTCCATCATTTATAGCCATGATTCCAAGCATTCTGTAGGCATAGCTTTTTATTTGTATTGTTTTAATTTTATAGAAGCTTTCAACATTTTGGGCGGCCACAATCATTTTCTTGGCATCTTCGAAAGCGTAGTTATTATAGTGGAAATTAGCTAAATCCAGATAGATATTCACCGTATAATCCTTTTCAGAGCTTTGCTCTAAGTAGTAGAGAGCATAACCTAGATAACGGTAGTAGGTCATGTTTTCACCAAGCTGCATGTAAATAAGACTGGCACGCTCGTAAAGTCTGCCAGTATCTGCATTGGTGAAATGACCTGATTCAAGCCAATTATTAATGTAGTCTGCCTCTAGCTCAAGAGAATCCGTTGCATAGCTTAAATCATTGGTGACATATTGAATTACTTTTTCGTGGTTGGATTGTTTTTCTAGTTGAATTTTTACATAGTAAGCAAGCTGGATCAAAAGAAGAGCCAGCACAAACAGAAACATACCGATTACTATTTTCTTAAAAAGCTTTTTAGACATACACCTACTCCTAGATACATATCCATTCCAAACTAGCATAACTATTATAGAAGACAAATATGTAAAAACTTTGTCGGTGACCCAGCCCCTGCCTCCACCCACACTATATCAGCCCCGGCCCGCCCTTCTTGCAGCCCCAGGGGACCTGCTGACAATTTAGCTAAGATTATAGATTTTCTTAATG
>DBWZ01000036.1:5983-19963 GCA_002309345.1 Pseudobutyrivibrio sp. UBA1225 | reverse complement strand
TAAGAAAATCTATAATCTTAGCTCAATTGTAACCAAGCCCCTAGGTGGGCTGAGCCTGGGCGGGCGGGGGGCGGGTTCATGCACAGTACAAGTAACTTTAACAATTAATTCATAATTAGTTCCTGAGAGAATGTGTTATAATAAAGGCACACTTCCAGATTGATTTCTTTGCATTTTGGTGTAAAAGGAGGATTCTCTTGGGAAAGACGGTATTAGTAGTTGACGATTCAAAGTTCATGCGAGCTGTCGTCAGGGGTGAGGTAGAAAGAAACGGTTGTACTGTTGTTGCTGAAGCTGATTGCAGCGATAGTGCGGTTAGCAAGTACAAAGAGTACAAGCCTGATATAGTTACAATGGATATCACTATGACGGTGGATGGACATACGATCGGAAGAAGCTCTAACGGTATTGATGCTATCAAGAAGATCAAAGAGATTGATCCCGACGCCAAGATTCTTGTTGTAAGTGCAATGGGACAAAAGTGTTACGTTATTGAAGCTATAGAGGCGGGGGCAAAGGATTTTGTTATCAAGCCTTTTGATGAAGTTAGATTTGCTGAAGCGTTAGCTCATTTTAAGGAATAACTGAATATAGTAGGCTAAAGGACTGTAAATCAGTCCTTTTTGTTTGGCATTTTTTTGCGATTTTGGAAACTCTGTAAATAATTGCTATTTTAAGCTTATTAAAAATTGCTCGGAGACAAAGAAAAAAGACCGAAAGAATCGGTCTTTTTGAGGGGAGTATAAATAATTAATAAGGGTGCGGATAGGAAACTCCTAACCACGAGACCCATTATATTATAAGATTCTCGGTAATGCAATAAAAATATTAAAATGAGCAAGAATTAATTATCGATTTGATAAACAGAAATTGACAGGAAATAGCCCTAAGGGTAAGATATTTCTGTGATAACGTATTAAAAATATGCTGTTAAAATTTTTTAAATATTGTTGAAGGTTAGTGTGAGGGAAATATCGAACTTACATTTTCATAATAGAAAGAGTTTATATGGCAAAGATTTTTACTATTAGCACTCCATGTCATTTTGGTTTGGAGGCTCCTCTTAAAAGAGAGATATATGATTTGGGTTATGACGTGACTGAGGTCACAGATGGAAGAGTTACTTTCACTGGTGATGCCGAGGCAATCTGCAGGGCAAACATCCATCTTAGAGCGGCAGAACGTGTACTTTTAGAGATAGGTCGTTTTAAGGCTACAACATTTGAAGAGCTATTTCAGGGCATCAAGGCCCTTCCATGGGAAGAGTATATTCCAAAGGATGGCAAGTTTTGGGTTACCAAGGCTACATCCGTAAAGAGCAAACTCTTTTCTCTTACAGACATTCAGTCCATCGTCAAAAAGGCCATGGTAGAGAGGATGAAATCCTACTACGACATCAAATGGTTTGATGAGGACGGTGCTGATTATCCAGTGCGTATTTTTTTATTAAAAGATCAGGTTACGGTTACTTTAGACACTACAGGTGTGCCACTTCACAAGAGGGGTTATCGTACATACACTAGTAAGGCACCTCTTTCGGAGACCATGGCGGCGGCTCTTATCGAGCTCACACCTTGGCATTCAGATCGAATTCTAGTTGATCCATTCTGTGGCTCAGGTACATTCCTTATCGAGGCAGCTATGATGGCAGCCAACATTGCTCCTGGCCTCAACCGAGAGTTTACATCTATGGATTGGAACAATCTTATCGACCCACAAATATGGAAGGATTGTTTTGATGAGGCGAGAGCAGATGTAGACACATCCGTGGAATGTGATTTGCAGGGATATGATATCAACCCAGAGATGGTTAAGATAGCTAGATTAAATGCAAAGCAGGCTGGAGTGGCGGATATGATTCATTTCCAAGTCAGAGATGTGGGAGAGCTTAGACATCCCAAGAAATTTGGCTTTGTTCTTACCAACCCACCATACGGTGAGCGATTGGAGGACAAGAAGGACCTGCCAGAAATCTATGGCAAGCTAGGAGCGGCATTTAAGAACCTTGATAGTTGGTCAATGTTTGTGATTACTAGCTACGAGGATGCTCCAAAGTCTATCGGAAGAAAGGCGGATAAAAACCGCAAGATATATAATGGAATGATAAAAACATACTTTTATCAGTTCCTTGGCCCAAAACCAAAAAAGAAGGATAATTAAATGAGATTTTCCAGACGATTCGCTGTATTTACACTTTTGATTGCAGCAACAATAATATGGAAATTTAATAGTTGGAACGATAGCTATGCAGCTGTTGAAACATTTAGAGGAGCACAGATTGATGAAGGTGTGCTCTATCCAATCATGTCCAAAAATCTCAACGAGACCAATCAGCTTAAGATTTATGTCAATGGTGAGATGCAAAACAATTCTCAGCATTACGCAATCCTTGACGACATGCTCAATCCGGTTGGTTCCCTTGATTTTGTTCGCGCTATACTCAAAACATCAGCCTTTATGGAGGATGAGAGTACAGCTGTAATTCAAATTGTGGACAGCATGTTCAAGTTTACTGCTGGAGATACTGTGGGGCTTAACAATGGCGAGGAAATGGCTCTTCATCTTGCACCAGAAATCCGCAACGGGCAAATGTATCTTGGGATCGAAGATTTGTGTCAGGTTTTTGGATATGCTTATTCCTATGACAAATCCAACCACACTGTTCAGATTGAATATGAAAATGAGCCGGCACTTCCTGCATCATATGATTTGCGAAGCTTTAATAGAGCTAGTAGCATCAGAAATCAAGGCTCTACATCCACTTGTTGGGCTTATGCATCTGTAGAGGCCTTGGAGTCAGCATTGTTGCCAGTTTATCAATACAATTTCTCTGTTGATTCTATGATAAAGGACAACAGCTTCAAGCTTGATCCATCGGCTGGCGGAGAATACACTATGGCATTGGCTTATCTGCTTTCTTGGCAAGGGCCTACCCAGGACGAACAGGTGGAGACAACGGCTACCAAGCCAGTTCATTTACAGGACGTGCAGTTCTATGGCAAGGACGATAAAGATGCCATCAAAAAGGCTGTCTATAGATATGGTGGTGTTTCTACATCCATCTACGCTAGTGTTTCATCTGCAGATTTAGACGGTGAAGTTAGCTACAATCCATTCACCTATTCTTATTGCTACAAAGGTGATGCAAAGCCTAATCACGACGTTGTGATCATCGGTTGGGATGATAATTATCCTGCAGGCAATTTCATGGGCAATGCCCAGTCAGATGGAGCATTCATTTGTCAAAATAGCTGGGGCAGTGCTTTTGGTGAAAAGGGCGTATTCTACGTTTCATACGAAGATTCCAATATCGGCAATCAGGCAGTGTCGTATACTGGTGCTGATACCAACAGTACATACGCCTATATCAATCAAAGTGATTTATGCGGTTGGACAGCCAAGAAAGGCTACGGCAAGCAGTGGGCATATGCCGCAAATGTTTTTACGGCATCAAGTGACCGCCAGGTGGAGGCTGCAGGCTTCTATGCCCTTGGTAAAGATACCACCTATCAAATATATTTTGTTCCGAAATTCAAGGATACCAGCGATTTAGCTGTTTCAAAAAAGAAACTTGTTGCCAGCGGAGTTGTTGAAAACGCAGGCTATTATACCATCAGGTTTAATTCGCCAAAGGTGGTGAAGAAGGGGGATGAGTTCGCCATTGTAGTTTACGTTAACACGCCCAACGAGGATAGACCAATTGCTCTTGAAAAGGCATCAGATGAGCTGAGTCAAGCTGTTAACATAAAGGATGGCAGGGGTTACACCAGTACACAAGGTGTGTCATCATGGGATAGTGTTGAAGAAATCGACCAGGCAAATCTGTGTATCAAGGCATACAGCAACAACGTTGTTGAAGTCTTCAACGAAAAAGAAAAGAAATCAGACTAGGTCTTGATTTACAAAGCATATAAGTGAGTTATGATTAGGAGAATTATTATGCTATGGAAGAGAAAGTAACAGGGGCATTTACTGCCATAATACTTGTGGTGGCAATAATGATTAGCTGTCTGTTGATTTATGTGCCCAATATGCACATAATTGCACTTAAATTTGAAGATAGTAAGCTGACGGGTGGGCGAGTGTCAGTTATGGATATGCTTACCAATAGTGAGGATGTTTTGCAGGAAGAGAGCAGAGCAACCCGAGATAGCTTGCTTAAAGGGCATCAGATTCGATTGAGCTTGCCTCAAAACGTTACTGCAGCAAGTGTTTCAATCAACAACAAATTTGTAGATAGAGATATTCAAATTTCTATAAAGGGTATTGGTAAAGATTATTTCACCAACTATCCAATTCTTGGAAAATCTGACAATATCGAGGATGTCACCTACGACAGCGAAGATTTAGTGGGAGTTATTGATATCATGCTAGATGATGTGTTTGAGGTTTCAATGTCATCTGAAGGCGGATACATTTATTTGGATTTTGTGGATCCACACGAGATTTATGATTATATCGTAGTGGTTGATGCTGGGCATGGAGGCAATGTTCCGGGAGCCACTAAAATGGGTGTAAGTGAAAAGGATATCAACCTCGATATTGTTCTTGAACTAAAAAAGCTCTTCGACAGATGCGACAAGAACATTGGGGTCTACTATACTAGAGTGGATGATTCTAATCCATCCTTCGAAAATCGAGTTGGGCTAGCCAATGATACAGATGCAGATCTCTTTCTATCCGTCCACAACAACTCTACCGCCTCGGGACGAATGTCGTCAATTAACGGTACCGAGGTTATGTATGAAGGCGGCGATTCGAGCGGAAAGTCCAAAGAATTTGCATCACTTTGTCTCAATAATCTGCTTGCTCAACTTGATTGTAAATCCAAGGGTGTGATAGTAGGAGATGAGGTTTACATCATCCGCGAGTCGAAATCTCCGGTTGCTTTGGTTGAGGTGGGATTTATGACAAACGTCAAAGAACTGGAAAATCTGCAGGATAGAAATTATCAGCAAAAGGCAGCCAAAGCCATGTACAATGCTGTGCTACAATACATAGGAAAAATATAAGTGCGAAGCACTGGGAAGGACTGTGAATAACAAACTGATTCACGAATATTTAGACATGAAAACAAAGATTATTTTTGCTACTGGCAACGCAAACAAGATGCGTGAGATTAAGGAAATCCTTGGCGAGGAAAAGTACGACATCCAATCAATGAAGGAGGCTGGAGTTGATTGCGATATCGTCGAAGATGGTACAACCTTCGAGGAAAACTCCCTTATAAAGGCTAGAGCCGTTGCGAAATGTGTTCCTGAGGCAATTGTTCTTGCAGATGACAGCGGACTTGAAATTGACGCATTAAACAAAGAGCCAGGTATATATTCAGCTAGATATATGGGCGAAGATACATCTTATGATATAAAGAATGCTAATCTCATTGATAGATTAGATGGAGTTGAAAAGGATGACAGGAGCGCAAGATTCGTATGTGCGGTATCGGCAGTTTTTCCTGATGGAAGTGAAAAAGCTGTCCGCGGCACAATCGAGGGCTACATCGGCTGGGAGCCAATGGGAGCCAACGGATTTGGATATGATCCAATCTTTTATCTTTGGGACAAGGATGTGAGCACAGCAAGCATCTCACCTGAGGAGAAAAACGCTATTAGTCACCGTGGAAAAGCACTTAGAATGATAAAGGAAGAAATAGTTAAACATGAAAATACTAGTTGTTAGTGACACACATTGTCGAGCAGAAAATCTTAGAGATGCTATTGAAATTGAAAAGCCAGATAGAATCTTTCACCTTGGAGATGGGCAGGGAGTAGAGGACAAAATCTGGATGATGTCAGAGGTGCCATTAGAGTGCGTCTGCGGAAATTGTGATTGGGGAGCGGACCTCCCAAAGGATATTGTTTTAGAGGTGGGCAAGCATGTGGTGATGCTCACCCATGGTCATTTTTATGGCGTGGAATATGGATACACCAAAATAGCAGAAGCGGCCAAAGAAAAGGGATGCGATGTAGTTTTGTATGGTCACACTCATGTCCCGACAATCGACCGCTACGAGGATTTAATCATCGCAAATCCTGGTAGCATTTCTCAACCAAGACAGCAGTCCGGTGAACACACTTATATGACAATTATGGTGGATAATGAGGGTGAGTTTAAAATGGATTTGCATTCATTAGAGGAATACGATAGAACACATGGAAATTAAAGTTGTCATTGACGGAGCTGAGCCTCAAAAAGAATATCTTGTAGTTAGCCAAACACCAATTACCTTTGTGGAGGTAATGGATGAAATCGGTTTAAATTTTTATCGGCCATGTGGTGGTTTGGGAAAATGTATGAGTTGCGCCGTAAGATTTGTTTACGGCGCTCCTTCCATTAATGCCGAAGATGAGCGAGCCCTTGAGTTCAATGAACTCAGGAACGGCTGGCGTCTGGGGTGTAAGTGCACTATTACAAAGGATTGCAAGATACAGGTTCCAACTGCCCTTGTGGGAGAAATCACATCCCCTCAAGGTGTGCTTTCTGAAGAACAGCTACCCCTCGACAAGACAAACATAGCAATAGCAGTTGATATAGGTACGACAACCATAGCTATTGCTGTCATAGATATAAGAACAGGCAAGATTCTTAGACAGGCAAGCTGCACCAACAGTCAAACAAAGTTTGGCGCGGATGTTATGACAAGAATCAAAGCCGCAATCGATGGCAAGTCAGAACAATTGATGGATTGTGTTCGCGGTGATTTGATGGAGCTTGGGCATAAGATTATCGGTAAGGATTTTTTGACCCACCGCATGGTTTTTTCTGGAAATACAACCATGACCCATATGATTTTAAAGTATCCTGTTGATGGCATGGCTAAGTATCCTTTTGTGCCATACACCTTAGATGGAGTTGAGATGATAACAGAGGGCAAGAATATTTATTTTATGCCTTCTATTTCTGCTTTTGTTGGTGGCGATATAGTTTCAGGTTTGTACTATATTAAAAAGCGAAAAACCAATGGCAAATTTTTGTTTGTGGATTTAGGAACAAACGCCGAGCTTGTTTTGTTTGATGGAAAAAAATACTATTGTTCATCTGCGTCTGCTGGCCCTGCCCTAGAGGGGGCAAATATCAGCTGTGGTGTGGCTTCAATAAAGGGGGCTATAAATCACCTGTCTATCACTGCTGGAAAGTGTAAATACACCACTATCGGCGGCGAGAAGCCAATAGGCCTGTGCGGCAGTGGCATAATAGATGTTGTTCACGAGCTTCGTCGAAACGGAATAATCGATGCTGGAGGTTTGCTTATCGATGAATATTCAGATACAGGATTTCCAATTGCCGATGGAATAGTTATGACGGGAGAAGATATTCAGCAGGTTTTACTTGCCAAGGCGGCCATAAGATCTGGAATTCAGATGCTTATAAATGAATCGAAAATGGATATTAACGATATTGAACACCTATTTGTGGCTGGCGGACTAGGTGGTTCAGTTAGTGTGTGGGCATCTGCCGGAATCGGACTCTTTCCAAAGAAACTAATACAAAAGTTTGAGTCAGTTGGCAACAGCTCATTGTATGGAGCGATTACTTATATCATGGAATCAGATCAAAAAATGCTAGCTGAAATCAAAGACAATTCTCAGGTTGTTATTCTTGCAACAAACCCCGAATTCGAAGAAATATTTATAGAGAATCTTAGTTTATAAAAACCTTCCCCCTAGGGGGGGGAGGTGCCCTATAGGGGCGGTGAGGAGGTTATATTTCTTCCCCATTAAGTACCAATAAGTCATCTGGCTCTATAGGTACGCATAGGCATTTTTTGCCGTCTACATATGCGGTTGTGACACTGGCTGCCTTGTCGTCAGAAACCTTTACGACAACGTCGGCTTCTTTGCCTTCTGTTGTGATGGCGCCTACTTCTTTAAGCTGGTTGGTTAAGTCAACAACACGTTCTTTTAGTACGTTTTTTTCTACGCGAAGCTCGTTATTTTTGAGGGCTTTTTCATCTAATAGTTCCTCTGCAAGAGGGAGATTTTTCTCAAAGTAATTTTCAAAATTAGCCTGAACCTTTTCAACCTTAATATCTGATAAACCAGAGTCTGTAAGGATATTTGCAACATCCTGCGGCTCGAGAATAATTGGCTCGTCATCCCCAAGACGCTCGGTTTCAACAGTGATGAAATCTGAAAGATTTTGCTGAATATCAAGCTTCTTTTCAAGGGTTTCATCGGTCTCCTCGCCAAGTGCCTGGTTAAGCATATTGTTGAAGGCATTTTTCTTTTGAGTTGTAGTCTTTCGAGTACCGCAGCCAATACAGTTTTCCCAGAATTCAACGTGAGGCTCTTTAGTGTTTTTGGTGTATGCCAAGCAAGCGTGCAAATCAGTTGAACGCTCTGTAAAAGCAGGAAACGTAAATGCGGTATCAACAGGTCCAACAACCCAATCTCTGTCGCGAGCGCCAATACGATTTTCCGCTTCGCGATATCCCAAAGCAGCCTTTGAAAGCTGTACAGGACAGATTGCGCAGATGATGTAATCATAAACCTCTTCTGACTCATCAAGTGTGAGATTGTCTGTGGTTTTCATAGGTACGTCATAGGTGTCGTGGAAGAGTACTATCAAATAGTTTCCAACATAATCATACGATTCGATTATACGATTGTAGTATTCAATCAAAAGTTTTTCATCCTGAAGGCGAGTTTCTCTAAGCTGCATAAGTAAATCATGACCACTGCCTTCAATCTCTGATTCAGGAACAAATGGAAGCTCCAAAAGATTGTTTCCGATGGTTCCAGACAGAGATTTATTTGCTATTTCAAGATATTTGTGGAACTCCTCATCTTCAAGATTAAGAAAGGTTTCTTTGAAGGTGAGCACCATTTCTTTGTTGGCATCGACATAACAGCCAACCATCTTGTCAAAGTTGCAAGAATCTTTTTTAAAACGTCTTTTTATTTCATTAACTTCTTTTTTGTTCAATGTTTTCTCGCTTTCTATATTGGATTTTGGCCTATGAAACGGCCGACTTTTATAATTATAAAAATTATAGTTAGCTATAGCAACAAAAAAAGTTGCCCAGGTATCATATTTAGGACTCAAAAAATTCACGAAAAATCCTTTAAAATACAGTATTTTCTTGTTTTATAAAAAAATACCATATGCTATAATTTAAAGCGTAAAATTTTATGTTTTTTGAAACGGGGGGCGTTATTATGAACGGAAAACAGATTCAAAGAGCTAACAAATTTTTGTTCGTGATACTTATTGTAACAAGTATCTTCTGGATTATTGGAAATGCATCTCAATTACCTTTTGCAACAATGGCAAAATGGCGCAGTATTATTCCAATATTCATGTCAATTTTTGGCATTATTTTTTACAACGTTTTGTACTTTAAAAACAGGCAATCAATGTCGTTGCTGCGCATAGGTGGTATTTGGTTTATGCTTAACTATGCAGCTTGCTTACTTTTTGGCGCTAGTACACAAACATATCCATTTATATTACCTTTCTTGATTGCGGTAGTATTAATGCTTAATATCAAGTTTGCAAAGACATCTGTTATTATCGCTTTAATTATCAACATCATTAGATTGGCTATGCTTATGGCATCTTCGCCTGAACCAGTAATGGAAGCAGAGACAGTCATGATTGAGATGATAGTTATGATTCTTGCAACAGTTGCAGTGCTTAATGGTACCAACCATCTCAAGAAGCTTCTTGAAGAAAACGCTGAGGAAATCAGAAATGAAGCAGGCAAGAGCGAAAGACTTTTAGGCAAGACTATGGAGACAACCAAGTCAGTTTCTGAAATGATGAAAGAGAGCCAAGGTGATGTTGCTGAGATTCAAAAAGCGGTTAGTGCAATCAGAGATTCCTTATCAGAAATCTCAGATGGATCTTTGCATTCAGCAGAGGCAGTTGAAAGTCAATCAAGCAGAGTGGTTGACATTCAGGATTTAATTGATAATATTTATACTCAGATACAGGAATTGGTAGACATCGCCAAAGAATGTATGGGTATAATTACAGAAGGTGCAGAAGCTGTTGAATATCTACAGTCTAGTACCGATAAATCTAAATCATCTAGTGAAGAGATGAAGGTTGCAGCAGGAGAGATGATGTCTCGTGCATCAGCTGTTCGTGATATCATTGGTATTATTCAGGGCATTAGTGCTCAGACTAATCTTCTTGCATTGAATGCTTCAATTGAGGCAGCAAGAGCTGGTGAGGCTGGCAAGGGATTCGCAGTCGTTGCAGACGAAATCCGTGCATTGGCAGAACAGACCAAGGGCGCAACAGAAAATATTTCTTCTATTCTTGATGAACTATCTAACGATACAGAATTAGTATCTGATAGAATCAATGAAACAGTTGAAATTTCAAACGAGCAAGTTGAGTATATCGAGGTTACTAGAGATAAATTTGCTTCAATTAACGAATGCTTCGATAGACTTAATGGTAATGTCTCAGAGGTTGACAGTAATGTTAACGAGCTCAGAGACAACAATAATAAAATTGTCGAAGAGATTACCAATCTATCAGCGACCACAGAGCAGATTTCTGCAAACTGCGAGGGTGCATCTAACAACAGTGAATCAACAGTTGGTTTGGTAGATAATTTCGTGGATCTCTTAGGCAAGATTGCAAATAAAGTATACGAGTTAGGAGCAGAAGAGTAACATGAGCGTAAAAACCACAGACGTAAGGACACTTTCGAGAAATTACAAGGATTTTGGAGGAAAGGAAGTTACCGTAGCTGGATGGGTTCGCAATATGCGTGATTCAAAGACATTCGGTTTTTTGGTACTTTCAGATGGAACCTTCTTCAATCCGATTCAAGTAGTATTTAATCAGGATAACATCGATAATTTCGACGAGGTGAGACGTCTTAATGTGGGCGCTGCAGTTTATGTAACAGGTACCGTTACCCTCACACCAGAGGCAAAGCAGCCATTTGAAATACAAGCAACCAAGGTTGAGGTAGAGGGTAAATCAACACCTGATTATCCAATTCAGCCAAAGAGACACACTATGGAATATCTTCGTACACAGACACATTTACGTCCTCGTACAAACACATTCCAGGCAGTGTTTAGAGTTCGTTCTCTTTGCGCATATGCTATTCATAAATTCTTCCAGGAGCGCGATTTTGTTTATGTACATACTCCACTCATCACTGGAAGTGACTGCGAAGGTGCAGGTGAGATGTTCCAGGTTACAACCATGGATTTAAACAACATTCCAAAGACAGATGATGGCAAGGTTGATTTCTCGCAGGATTTCTTTGGACATGCCACCAACCTCACAGTTTCAGGTCAGCTTAACGGCGAGACCTATGCCCAGGCTTTCAAAAACATATATACATTTGGACCTACATTTAGAGCGGAGAATTCCAACACAACTCGTCATGCAGCGGAATTCTGGATGATTGAGCCTGAGATTTCATTTGCAGATCTCGAGGATGATATGGAGCTTGCTGAGGACATGATTAAGTTCATCATTAACTATGTTCTAGAGCATGCGCCTGAAGAGATGGAATTCTTCAACAGCTTTATCGACAAGGGACTCCTTGATAGATTACACCATGTTGCTTCATCAGACTTTGGTCGCATCACTTATACAGATGCAGTTGCAGAGCTTGAAAAGCACAACGATGAGTTTGATTACAAGGTGTCATGGGGATGTGATCTCCAGACAGAGCACGAAAGATATTTAACAGAAAAGGTATTTGGCAAGCCAGTATTCGTTACTGATTATCCAAAGGAAATTAAAGCCTTCTACATGAAGTTAAATGAAGATGGCAAAACTGTTGCTGCTATGGACTGTCTTGTGCCAGGAATTGGTGAGATAATTGGTGGCTCACAGCGTGAGGATGATTACGATACCCTTGTTAAGAGAATGCAGGAATGTGGATTGTCAGAAGAGGATTATGAATTCTATCTTGACCTACGTAAATACGGTAGCTCACGTCACGCAGGTTTCGGCCTTGGATTTGAGCGTTGCGTTATGTACCTCACAGGTATGGGCAATATCCGTGATGTAATTCCATTCCCACGTACTGTTGGAAACTGCGATTTATAGAAAACCTACACTAGCTGCTTTCAGGCTATGCCTGAAGGCAGCTAGTTTTTTGCTTTATAGTTAATTGCTTTCAGCAATTGTCGCCTCGCGCTGCTGGAGTTTTGCGTAGCAAAACTCTTTCTAGACTTTTTGTACTTATAGCATTAAAATAGTAATCGATTTTAATGTCAAAAATCACTAGATGATTATCAGGTTAAATATAAGAGATTGGAGATTAGTTATGAGCAAGATTTACATCCCTGATGGGTACAAATCAGCATTAGATTTAAAGGAGACACAGATAGCAATTAAAAAGGTGAAAGATTTCTTCCAGGCGCAGCTTACAGCAGAGCTTAATCTTCACCGTGTCACAGCACCACTTTTTGTCGAGCCAGAGTCAGGTCTTAACGACAACCTTAACGGTGTTGAGCGCCCAGTTAGCTTTGGTGTTAAGGAGCAGGGGGACAAAGAGGTAGAAGTGGTTCATTCTCTTGCAAAATGGAAGAGAATGGCGCTTGGCAGATACAAGTTCAATGTAGGCGAGGGCCTTTATACCGACATGAATGCAATCCGCCGCGATGAGGATACAGACAATATTCATTCTATTTATGTTGATCAGTGGGATTGGGAATGTATAATTGACAAGGCAGCTCGGAACGAAGATACTCTTAAGAAATACGTTAAAAGCGTTTACGCAGCTCTTCGTGTTACTGAAAAGTACATTGCAAATGCATATGATTATGTAGAGTGTTTTCTTCCAGAAGAGATTCACTTTATTACAACACAAGAACTTGAAGACAGATGGCCTGATTTAGATCATAGCCAGAGAGAATATGAGGCAGCTAAGGAATATGGTGCAATCTTCCTTATGAAGATAGGTGATTTACTAAAGTCAGGTGAAAAGCATGACGGTCGAGCACCTGACTATGATGATTGGCAGTTAAATGGTGATATCATTGTTTACTATCCAGTAAATGATATTTCACTTGAACTTTCATCGATGGGTATTCGTGTTGATGAGGACAGTCTAGTTTCTCAGCTTGATAAGTCTGGATGCCCAGAGCGTGCATCACTTCCATTCCAGAAAGCAATCTTAGACAAGAAGCTTCCATACACAATCGGAGGCGGTATTGGACAGAGTCGTATTTGCATGTTCTTCCTTCGTAAGTGCCATATAGGCGAGGTTCAGTGCTCTTTCTGGCCTGAGGCCGATGTTAAATACGCTAACGAACATGGCGTCACAATTCTGTAAATCAATGGCCCTTTTCATAAGGGTCATTTCTTTTTGCAGTCAACTCAATAACAAGAAAAGGGACTGAGTTGGCAAAGAAAAAGATTGGTAAACAAAAGGAACTGTTACTCTCATATCAATTTTAATACTATTAAAATTTCTAATAGAAGAACTGAATTTACTCTAGCCAAAATTAGATAAGTTGTTTACTTTAAAACTTTACTGTGCTAAACTAAAAATACGAAGAACCTAGTAGTTCTGCGCAGACTTAGATTAGAAAACTATTATAATTTTGTAGGAGTAATTTATATAATGAATAAGAAACTTGAAACAGCTGAAATGGATGAGCTTCTTCGTGCCATACTTAGTCTTAAGACCGTGGAAGAGGCATACGAATTTTTCGAGGATCTTTGCACAGTAAATGAAATGGTTGCTATGAAGCAGCGCTTCGAGGTAGCCAAGATGCTCAGAGAAGAGCGCACATATCAAGATATTGCTGACGAGACTGGTGCTAGCTCAGCAACAATCAGCCGTGTGAACCGTGCATTAAACTACGGTAACGATGGTTATGATCTTGTGCTCAATCGCATCAGCCAATAAGTGTAAATAACAGTGTCTAGCATTGCTAGGCACTATTTTTTTGAGTTAATTGCTTTTGGCAATAGTCGCCTCGCACTACTGGAGTTTTGCATAGCAAAACTGTATCTTACCTTATAGGAAATTGCTTTGCAATCTCCTAT
>DBWZ01000036.1:1188-5967 GCA_002309345.1 Pseudobutyrivibrio sp. UBA1225 | reverse complement strand
TTATTTGCTTACAGCAAATGTCGCCTCGCACTACTGGAGTTTTGCATAGCAAAACTCTATCTTATATGCTAAAATTTGAGATGTAGTTTTTGAAACTATGAGATGTAAAAGGGAAGAAGGTTTATATGGATAATTCAAAAAAAAGATTGAATGAAATATTGAGACAGCTGGCTGAGATAGATTATGTTCATCCAGAGGATATTCCTAATATTGATTTATATATGGATCAGGTTCTTACATTTTTGGAGAAAGAGCTTGGCACGGTTCGTGAGGTAAACGACGACAAGGCAATGACCAAGACAATGATTAACAACTATACCAAGAATCAAATTTTGCCACCTCCAGAAAACAAAAAGTACTCTAGAGACCATATGTTAAATTTGATTTTCATATATTATTTCAAGACTTTTCTTGGGCTAAAAGATATCAAGAGCATCTTGGATCCAATCAATGAAAAGTATTATGGAGATGGAGAGGGATTAGATTTCTTTGATATCTACAGCAACATGGTAGGCTATGAGCGCAAGGTCGCAAACGAGGTCACCAAAGATATTATTCGTAAATACAACGAAAGCCGAGAGGCATTTTTAGATCAGGACTCAGAAAGCAAGGATGTGCTTCAGGATTTCACATTCATTTGTCTGCTTTCTTTTGATGTTTTTGTCAAAAAGATGATGATTGAACAATATATTTCAAGTCGCAGACAAGAGGAAAACTAAATTTCAAAAAAGGAAGAATAAGTAATGGATTTAAGTATGTTAAACGACAAGCAGCGTGAAGGAGTGGAGACCACAGAGGGACCAGTGCTGATACTTGCTGGCGCAGGTTCTGGAAAAACCAGGGTTCTTACTCATCGTGTTGCTTATTTAATAGAGCAGGGCGTCATGCCATATAATATCATGGCTATCACCTTCACCAACAAGGCTGCCCGTGAAATGCGCGAGCGTATCGACAATATAGTTGGATTTGGATCAGATGGGGTTTGGGTTGCCACCTTTCATGCTTCCTGTGTTAGAATTCTTCGCAGGTTTTGCGAGCGTATTGGTTATGCAAACAACTTTACAATTTATGATACAGACGATTGCAAAACACTTATGAAAGAGGTTTGTAAATATCTTCAGATAGATACCAAGCAATTCAAAGAGCGCACATTTTTAAATGTGATTTCAGACGCCAAGAATAAGCTTATTGGTCCAGAAGAATTCACTAATCGAGCCATGGGAGATTATAACATGTCTAGACAGGCTACGGTTTATCGAGAATATCAGGCGCGCCTTCGTCAAAACAATGCATTTGATTTTGACGATTTAATCATGAAAACTGTAGAGCTTCTCAAGGTTGATCCTGAGGTTCAGGCATATTACCAAAACAAGTTTCACTACATCATGGTTGATGAATATCAAGATACCAATGCAGCTCAGTTTGAGCTTGTTAGGCTATTATCTAGCGGTCGCGAGAATCTTTGTGTGGTCGGCGATGACGACCAGTCTATTTATAAATTCCGCGGTGCCGACATCTATAACATTCTCAATTTTGAGCAGCATTATCCAAATGCTCATGTAATTAAGCTGGAACAGAACTATCGCTCAACAGGTAATATACTTGATGCAGCAAACAGTGTTATTGCCAACAATGAAGGCCGTAAGCCTAAGGAACTATGGACTGAGGAAGAACCTGGCGATAAGATTGAATTTCAGCAATTTGATAGTGCCTACGAAGAGGCCAGCTTTATAGCAAGCAATATTGCTTCGTATATACGAAGAGGAGAGGCTGATTACAGAGATTGTGCGGTTCTCTATCGCACCAACGCTCAATCGCGTCTCATCGAAGAAAAGATGATTTACGAGGGCATACCATACAAGATTGTAGGTGGCATAAACTTCTATAGCCGTAAGGAAATCAAGGATGTTCTTGCATATTTAAAGACAGTTGATAATGGTAGTGATGATATTGCTGTGCAGCGAATTATTAACATTCCGAAGCGAGGGATAGGAGCAACTACTATAGCAAAAGTGTCAGATTATGCTCGTTCCCAGGGATATAATTTTTACGAGGCATTGACTCACTGTGAGGATGTTCCTTCTATTGGCAAGGCGGCTGCCAAGATTCAGGGATTTACTAGTCTTATTGAAAAGCTTAGAAAGATTGCCAAAGAGGAAAGTGTTTCATCTCTGGTAGAAGAGATTATAGATCAGACAGATTATGTTGCAGAGCTCAAGGCTGAGGGTACAGACGAGGCCAAGGCTCGAATCGAAAACATAGACGAATTATTGACCAAGGCTGTTACCTATGAAAAGGATATGAGAGACGCTGAGGAAGAGCCAACTCTTTCAGGCTTCCTAGAGGATGTAGCCTTGGTTGCAGATATTGATAGCTATGAGGAAAGTGACAATTATGTTGTGCTTATGACCCTTCATGGAGCAAAAGGATTGGAATTTCCTCGAGTATACATGGCTGGAATGGAGGATGGACTGTTCCCAAATCAGGCCGCTATATTTGATGGTGGCGGAGCTGATTCCGAATTGGAAGAGGAACGGCGATTAGCATATGTCGGAATCACTAGAGCAAGGGAGCATCTTACCATGACAAGCGCTCGCATGCGCATGGTTCGAGGACAAACAGATTTTCACAAGATTTCAAGGTTTGTTAAAGAGATTCCTGAGGATCTTATCCATGGCAATCTGTGGGAGCCAAAGCCGATGGAGGATTATTCAAGCACACCTATCGGAGAGTATTCTGTCTACCAAAAACCTACAGGCTTTGGCAAACCATTTATGGGAACGACCTATGGCAGCGCATCTGCGGCGAAGCCAGTCAGCCGTAAGAGTAAGCCGGCTTCTAGCTTCACAGTGGGTAGCTCCACGACTGCTACTGTCAACAAGGATGGCACAAAGATAGAAAAGGGCAAGTTAGAATACGGCATCGGAGACAGAGTTACACATATCAAATTCAAAGAAGGCACTGTGCAAGATATTATCGACGAGGGACGCGACTACGAAGTCACTGTGGAGTTTGACGGTGTGGGTGTAAAGAAGATGTTTGCATCCTTTGCAAAGCTAAAGAAAATATAAAAGAATAATTTGGAAGAAGCCTTCTCCTTTTCGGGAAGAGGTAGTGCTTGGGCATTATCTCTTCTTTGGCGAGAGGGATGGGGACCGCGAAAGCGGTGGATGAGGTGTTAAATATATGAAACGTGGTGAGATTGTTCAGGGCAAGGTTATCAAGGTAAACTTTCCCAACAAAGGAATAATAGAAACAGCTGATGGAGACCGCCTTCGTGTTAAGGGTGTTCTCCCTGGTCAGACTGTCTCAGTCCGTGTGAAAAAGGCATCAAAGGAAAAAGCACAGGGCAATTTACTATCAGTAGATACCCCATCTGATTTAGAGATGGACAAGGCTGCCTGTGAGCATTTTGGCAAATGCGGCGGATGCACATATCAGTCACTACCTTACGATGTCCAGCTAAAGATAAAAGAAGATATGATCCATGATTTGATGGTGCCAGTTATAGGTGAAGATGTTTGGAAATCAACCTACGAAGGCATCAAGTCTAGTCCAAATCAGTTTGAATATAGAAATAAGATGGAGTTTTCTTTTGGCGACGAGGTCAAGGACGGACCGCTTACCCTTGGCATGCACAAAAAGGGCAGCTTCTACGATATTGTTACGGTTGATGGCTGTCAGATTATCGATGCAGACATGCGACAAGTGCTTGCCATAACCTTGGATTATTTCGCCAAATCATCAGAGCCATACTATCACAAAAATTCCCATGAAGGATATCTTCGCCATCTGCTTGTCCGCAAGGCGGCGGCCACAGGTGAGATTTTGGTTGATTTGGTTACAAGCACCCAGATTTCATCTATCTATGAAATAGCCCTTTTGGCAGGCTGGAAGGACAATCTGTTGGCTGCAAGCTTTGATGGAAAGATAGCTGGAATTCTTCATACTAAAAATGACCGCGAAGCGGATGTGGTCTGCGATGAAGGTACAGAAATACTTTATGGTCAAAGTTATTTCAAGGAAAAGCTACTTGGCCTTTCCTTTACAATATCGCCATTTTCATTTTTTCAGACTAACTCACTTGGCGCAGAGGTTTTATATTCAACAGCTAGAGATTTTATCGCATCAGGTGCAGACGATGCTGAAGTATACGACTTATATTCGGGCACAGGAACAATCGCACAGGTGATTGCGCCAGCTGCAAAGCATGTCACAGGTGTGGAAATTATTCCAGAAGCTGTAGAAGCTGCAATAGAAAATGCAAAGCTCAATGAACTTGATAACTGTGATTTCATTGCAGGTGATGTTTTAAAGGTTCTTGACGATATCACAAGGCAGCCAGATTACATCATCCTAGATCCACCTCGCGATGGTATTCATCCAAAGGCTTTGGACAAAATAATTGACTACGGAGTAAATTCATTAGTTTATATTTCCTGCAAGCCAACAAGCCTTGCTCGCGACTTGGAGGTATTCTTGGCTCGCGGCTACGAGGTGAAGCGTCTTGCGTGTGTTGATATGTTCCCGGGAACTTATCATGTTGAGACTGTTGTGCAACTTTCCAAGGGAGATATCGACAGAGATAGCTCGGAGAGAAAAAGTATTGCGAAGACCGATGATATTGGAATGATCAGCGGGTGCAACAAAGGGAATAAAGCGCCCGAGACAACAAACGTAAAGATAGATTTCTCCCTGGAGAACCTTGATCTGTCGGAGCTCAGAGGCAAAGCGACATACGAGCAGATAAAGGATTATGTTAGGGAACAGACGGGTTTT
>DBWZ01000036.1:0-1131 GCA_002309345.1 Pseudobutyrivibrio sp. UBA1225 | reverse complement strand
CCAAACAGCCGCAGTGCACACCGGAGAAAGAAGCGGCAATCATGCAGGCACTTAGACATTATGGGATGATTTAAAGGAGATTATGCAAAGGATCATCATTGAGTGCGCAGATTAATGATCTGAGCTTGAAGATGAGTGTATTTGTCTGGGAAGGTGGGAATAAAACGATGCCAAATATGAATTATCCGGAGAGCGACTGGAAACTTTTTAGAAGCAAAATATCGGATTGGCAGGAAGCGTATATGGAAAAACTCTGCAAAGAGTATATTGATATCTTAAGCGCCGATGGCAGTTCGGCAGACAGATTTTGGGCAGTGGAAGAGCGCATAAAGGGAGATAGGAAAAAAGTCGGAGTGCAGGCTGAGATAAGGCGCTCACAGATGTTTTATAATATTGTTTCGCTTATCCGAGAGGGCGCAATCTCTTTGGAAGATCTGGACGGATTTAGCGAAGAACTAAAGCAGGCTGCAGAAGCAAGTATGAATTGGTGAAAACATGGGAATTATAGATATAGCCAGCAGTAAATCTGTATGGCGAGGTATGGATTATTATAAACAGAAAAAGGTTCTTTCATGCGAAGAGAATGATGATGGAACTTATGAAGGTGATGTGGCTGGAAGTGATAATAAGAAATATCATGTTCATCTTGATATGATTCATCCACGGAAATCAAAATGCAATTGCCCCTTGGCGAATGGTAAGCAGATCATATGCAAACACATTGTAGCTATGTCATTTTGCGTAGACGCATCTGAAGCAGATCGCTTTAAGAATGAGAAAACCATATATGCATCAGAGGAAGAAGAGCGCAGGGCAAAGCGGTATGATAGTTATATGAAAATGGCTAAATACATGTCTAAAGAAGAACTTAGGGAAGCGTATGTCGAGGCTATGATTGAATTGGAAGAAGTTCATCGCAAAGAAAAGCATGGAAATAAGGGATAGGGTAACTGTCTATTTAAGGGAGACTGGTTATGAAAATAGAGATGGATAATGATTTCAGAGGAAATGCGTATATCATTCAAAATGAAGATGTTCTCTTGAAATTCAGCGGAGGATTTGCGAATCTGGCGAATGAGATACCGAATACGCTTAGCACCAGATTTGCAACTGCATCCATGAGTAAGACAT
>DBWZ01000017.1:49933-77364 GCA_002309345.1 Pseudobutyrivibrio sp. UBA1225 | reverse complement strand
GTCGCCTCGCACTGCTGGAGTTTTGCATAGCAAAACTCTATCTTGTTCTGCGCTTGCAATTGAGGAGGTTTTATGTCACTGAAAGAGAAAAACATAAATATATTAAATGGACCACAGAACGTATCAACCATTATTCAAGGTTGTATGCGTATGCCTGATTTATCCAAGGAGGATGCAGCAAAGGTTATTAGAACAGCCTACGATTGCGGCATCAACTTTTTTGACCATGCCACAGTTTACGGCGCTGGTGAAGCTGAGACAAGATTCAGCGAAGCCTTCCCACTTACAGGTCTCAAGCGTGAGGATATAATTATTCAAAGCAAGTGTGGCCTTGCTGTTGAGAGAAACGAGTTCGATTGGACCAAAGATTATATCATTGAAAGTGTTGATGGAATCCTAAAAAGACTTAATATCGATTATCTAGATACACTTCTTTTACATCGACCAGACGTATTGTTTGAGCCTGAAGAAGTGGCATCAGCCTTTGACGAACTTGAAAAGCAAGGCAAGGTTCGCTATTTTGGCGTAAGCAATCTTGTGCCAATGCAGATTGAGCTTCTAAAGAAGTATGTAAAGCAGCCGCTTGTAATCAATCAGGTACAGCTTTCGCTAGAGCAATCGCAGCTCATAGATCAGGCGCTTTACATGAACAACAAAACAACGGAATACTCTATAAATCGTGATGGCAACGTCCTTGATTATTGTCGTCTCAACGACATCACAATCCAGGCTTGGTCCCCACTTCAGATTGGTATGTTTGACGGAACCTTTGTAGACAATCCAGATTATCCAAAGCTCAACGAGGCTCTTGCCAAGATAGCAGAGCGAGAGGGTGTATCCAAATCCGCGGTAGCCGTGGCATGGATACTTCGTCACCCAGCCAAGATGCAAGCTATCATCGGTTCAATGAATCCGGAGCACATCAAGGATGTGTGTGCAGCCGCAGATGTTAATCTTTCGCACCACGATTGGTACGAGCTGTATTTAGCAGCAGACAAATTTTTACCATAGATAAAGGAGCTAACTAAGAGATGTATTTAGAAAGTGATTTAGTAGCTCTCGCTAAAAGGGAGAACAACAAAAAACGAAATTATTTAGTAGTCAACAAGCGTCAGGGGAAACACATTGCTGTTTCCCCAACGCTTGCGTTAAAAACCTTTTCTGACTTGGCAAAGCAGATTATAGACGCAGAAAAGGATTCTAAAATCCTCTTTGTGGGATTTGCCGAGACAGCCACCGCCATAGGTGCGCAAGTGGCTATCACAGTGGGGGGCAAATATATGCACACCACTAGAGAGCAAATACCAGGGGTTGAATACCTCTATTTCACCGAGAGTCACAGCCATGCCACCGAGCAAAAGCTTGTTAAGGATGACATAGATGCTGTCTGCGATGATGTGGATAAAATTATTTTTGTGGAGGATGAGGTTACTACCGGAAATACGATATTAAAAATCATCAATATCCTAGACGAGAAATATCCAGGCAAATTCGAATATGGAGTTGCCTCGCTTTTAAATGGGATGAATCAGGATTCTCTAGACCAATATAAAAAGAGAAATATAGATTTATATTATCTTGTAAAAACAAATCACGACGCGTATCCAGAAATTGCAGACAAATTTGTCTCAAATAATAATTATATCCAACCCGATTTTACATCCGTAAATACGAATATTCTGAATGCTTCTAATTATGTAAATGCAAGAAGATTAGTAGACACATCAGAATATTTATCAGCATGTGAAAATCTGTGGAATCAGGTGTCGACGCAGCTGGATATCGAAACCAGTAAGAGCTACCTAGTGTGCGGAACAGAAGAGTTTATGTTCCCTGCAATTTACGTGGGCAAAAGATTAGAGGAAGAAGGCTGCACGGTCAAAACACATTCCACAACCAGAAGTCCTATAGTTGTTTCCGCTGATGAAGACTATCCACTTCATCAGAGATTTGAGCTTAGAAGCCTATACGACGATGATAGAGTTACATACATTTACGATATTCGTAAATACGATAGTGTGATAATCGTTACAGATTCCAAACTTAACTCAACTAAGGGGCTTAATTCTCTTGTGAATGCTGCAAAATCACAAAACACAGATATAAAGATAGTAAGGTGGTGCTAGAGTGAAAACTTCTTATAGCAAAGATGATGTAATCATCCTTTTAAAGGATATCACAGGGCAGGTGCAGCCCCAGCCAACAGAAGAGCGTGAGCGCTTGATTCAGGCTGGCAAGCATTACAGTGAAATGCTCCCAATCGAGTACAAGCCCTCTGAAAAATATATGGAAATATACAACAAGACATTAAAGGTTTTTGCCAAGAGCAATGCCAATGCCATAGGCAGTCTTGCAGACAAAATCATAGCAACTCGCGGAAAGGATGTTGTGCTAGTCTCCTTAGCGCGAGCAGGTATTCCAATCGGAATTCTTATCAAGCGATACATCAAATTTAAATATGATATAGACGTAATGCATTATTCAATCTCTATTATCCGCGGCCGCGGAATCGACAAGAATGCAATCAATTACTTGCTTGAAAAGTATGATTCAAGCCAGCTTTTATTTGTGGATGGTTGGATTGGAAAGGGTGCGATTTTACGTGAGCTAGAAAAGGACTTAGAGGATTATCCTGAAGTATCAGCTGAGCTTGCTGTAGTTGCTGACCCAGCCGGCGAGACAACCTTGTGCGGCACCCATGATGATATTTTGATTCCTAGCTCTTGCTTGAACAGCACTGTGTCAGGGCTTATCAGTCGTACATTTCTTAGAGATGACATTATCGGCCCTGATGATTTCCACGGAGCCGTCTACTATGGTGAGCTTAGGGATATGGATTTGTCTTATGCCTTTATCGAGGCAATCCAAAAAGAATTTGTGTCTGATAATATTGCTGATGACAAGAAGCTTGTAAAAAAAGGTATTGATGAAGTTAAAGAGGTTGCAAAGCATTTTGGAATAGACGACATCAACCTTATCAAGCCAGGTATCGGCGAGGCAACTAGAGTGCTACTCAGACGCGTGCCTTGGAAGATTCTGATTGATGAAAGATATATGGATAACGTAGAACTGGAACATCTAATCAAGCTTGCCGAAGAAAAGAATGTTCCAGTTGAGAATTATCGATTAAATAATTATAAGTGCTGTGGGCTTATCAAAAAACTGGCGGACGCATAAACCCAGCATCAGCTTCACTTAAGGGAAGCCTTAGTCTTCCCTGATTCCATAATGATCAGCCAAAAATACTGTCTCTAGCGCCCAATTGGAGTGGGTCTTAAATTCATTCATGCGCTGTTTTTCAAAGCTGCCAGCTACAAAGGATGGATTGTCAAAATCCCAAGACAAAATATCCTTGGCATCGTTGTAATTTTGGCGAGAGACCTTGTAAGCTTCGTTGACAACTGCAATCTGATTTGGGTGGATGACAGTTTTTCCGATAAAACCGCAGAGCTTGTCATCTTTGATTTCAGCGGCAAGTCCGCTGTCCCAGCCATCACCAGAATAATATTCCCAGACAGGGCCAGAGATTACATAGTCTCTTCCATACACAGTGATAATATCTGTAAAAATATCTGAGATTGGCTTGATTTGATGGATGGATTCATCGGCGTTTCGTCTGAATCCAAACAAGTGACACAAGTCGTTGCCGCCTACGCGGATGTTTAAAATATCTTCATCGATGAAATCAAGCTTTTCTTTTAAGCGGTATAAATCATCGATTCTAATTCGCTTATCAACAATTGATGCGCTCTCGTAAATAGGCATGAGATATTTTCTAATAGTACATTTGTTGTTAAGCTTGTTAAGCGCTTCTATATATACATCAGCATTTTCCAAAGAAAACTTTGGAATGATAATTCCAGTGACAAGATCACCAGCTCTTCCCAACTTATCAAACAAGAGATTAATCTGCTCCGGATTGCGCACGCGGATAAAAAGCTTTGGCATGAAGAAATCCCTTTTATCTAGAGCACTACTCAAGGTAAAGAGTGAGTTGGCGAGTTGATTTTCAGCCTCTACTACGAATTTATCATTGATTGTATCTTCCAGGCAAAGCGCCAAAGAATAGTCTTTTCCAAATTTCTCTTCTATAAGATGATTTGCGATTGTAGTTTTGTTGGCCGGACAATATAAAAGAGGACCAACGCTGTAGTAAATTGATTTGTTCTTCATATGATGAAACCTCGATGTAACATTTAGGGAGATTCATTTAAGATGTAACATAATTATTTATAAATCTAAAGAGTCTATCCCATATATAATTGTTTTATTGTATACAAATATTAAAACAGATTTTTGGTAGTAAATCAATACTAAATGCTTGAAAAGAGTAAATTGATGTGTTAAAATCATATGCATGCGAGAATAATGTTAGCTGGTAGGCTGACAGCAATAATATATGTGCTGTTTCCCCAGCAAAAAGAGGTGACAAAGTTGGTATTAGAACACAAAAAATTAAATAGCCTCGACGACTTTTTTCTTCCTTTAAGCAAAAGAAAAGAGACTGGAATCTACTTTTATCGATTCAATGGATTTTCAGATGAAATAAAGACATTTCTTAATAAATATTATGAAACTGCCTTAAAGAGTGGCGTCATCATCGACGACAAAATCCCAAATCCTACAGAGCCTAATCTTGCTTACTATGAAGAAATAATGGGCGTTGATTTTCAAATCAGCGTGGGATTTATAGCGGCAAGCCTCAAGAAGTGGTTGCCACGCATGAATGACAGCCAGAGAGAATCAGTTGCTACAGCAATCTACGATTCCTTGGACGAGCTTAGGCGTGCAGGCAAGACGGACAACATGCTCAAAAATGCCTACATCAAGTTTATGTGTTGGTTGTACTACAAGTTCGAGCGTATCACCAACCAGCTTGGGCAGGATGCAATCCCCAAGATTCTATACGCGGGTCAGATATCAAGCTACGAGCTTATGATTTTATCCATTCTTGCAGCCGCAGGCAGTGATGTAATTCTTATTCAAAAGGATGCAGATGCAGCTTATCTCAAGCTAGACGCTAGCTCCTCCAAGTCTGAGTTATATCAAGCAGATGGTCTTAAAGCTTTCCCGCAGGATTTTAGCCTTAAGAGTTTCAAAGCCGAAGTAGAGCAGCAGGCCAGCATGGCCAAGCTCTATGGCGGAGCAGATGTTATTATCAACTGCACCAATGCGTGGATTGAGGGCAAGGGACTATCAGATATTCTCACCGAGCCTACCTTAAGAGGCGATGATAGCAAGTTCTTCTACAACTGCTTTTGCCGTATCAATGGCGCAGAGGATAGGCTTACCTACAGCAACGAGTTATATCAATTCCAGCTTAGCCTTAAGAATTCAAAGCGCAAGCTAGTTATCGTAAATAAAGAAATACCAAAGCCTACGCCAGACGAGATAGCAGAGATCAACCGCAGCAATTATGCTAACGCCAATCAACTGATATCAAATCTACAGGCCAACATACAGATTCCTTCAAGCAAGGACATAAGAGGGATTTTAGTTAAGGCCTTTGTTGAAGTTATGGAAGAGGAGGCAGCAATTCCAAATATCAACCTCAACAAGCTTGTTAACAAGGCAGTATATCTTCTTTGTTGGATAAAGCGCTATCAGGCTAGTTTATACAACAATTGGCAGTACCCAGATGTGGGTTGCTTCATATACATGGGCGGATGCAAGGACGCCAACGAAGCCTTGTTTTTAAAATTCTTGGCGAAGACACCGGTGGATGTACTTATCCTATGTCCAAACCTTAACAGCCACTGTGCATTGTCAGATGACAGTCTATACGAAATCAACAATCAGACTTCGGTCAACGTTGATACCTTCCCAGAGCAAAACGGGGATTTGCGAATTGCTACAGCAGCGTATCACGCCGAGCGTGATTTAGACCAAATCATGTACAATGACTCAGTTATTTTTAGAGATCAACAGTTTTCAAAGGCAAATACAATCACTCTCCAGACAATGGACAGAGAGGTCAAAATACTTTGGGATACCGAGATTAAATACAGACCAAACTTTAGCACTATGGATGGGGTGGTTAACATTCCGGTTGTGTTTTCAAAGATGTCAGGGGTGCCAGACAAAAACACCTTGGAATATTGGAGCACAATCAAGCAAATGATGACGGATGACACAATCATAGTAGACCATGTGCCATTTATTTTATCTACAGCACCTAATCCAATGAAGGCTCATGCCAGTGAATTTTTCAAAAATGGCAAGCTACAGAAAAACAAAATCAAGAGTCATCCAAGCTATCAATATAGCTTCCTTCGGGAAGATAGGCAGGATTACATCTTAGACAAGCTGGAGACTTTGATAGATCAAAGGTTCATAAAAGGAACCTTTGAAAACGGTACTGAATATACAATCATAGCCACGGTTCTTAACCTGCCAAAAGAAGTCATAAGGCTCATTCAAAACTTTGATTTCACCAAGAAGAACCCGAAGCTGATTTATCTCAGCACCACAGAGGCAATGATGTCCTTAGAAGATACAATATACGTCACTTTCCTAAATCTTATAGGATTCGACGTGGTGTTTTTTGTACCGACTGGCTACAACATCGAGGGGCATTTTAACAAACGTTTGATGGAAGAGCATCAGATAGGCGAGTACATGTATGATTTGCAGGTGCCAGTCTGGAAGACAATTCCATCAACAACCCCAAGGAATTGGGTGGATAAAATATTTAAGAGAGGATAATATTATGGGACTTGATTTTAGTAAAACAGTAGTAACAGATACTTTACAGAAACCGACTGCGGACGTAGTAAACGAAATTGCTCCAGTGGAGCCTTACGACATTGCAGCCGACAGAGCTCAGATGACATCAGAGCTTGTAGGCTCAGAAGAGGTTGATGCCTTGGTTAGCACTATCGAGGTTCACGACATTTCTACAATCAATCATTTCGGTGCTGAAGCAGCAGATGAGATTTCAAAGGTTGCTGATTTAGTGCTCAACAGCATGAACATGAGCCAGCTAGACGAATCTAGCGAGATGCTTACAACTCTTTCAAAGATTATGTCAAAGTTTGACATTGATGAAATCAAAGAGGAAAAGGGACTTCTCAGCAAAATCTTTGGAAATGTTAAAAAGCAGCTTGAGAAGATTCTTGAAAAATATCACACAATGGGTGATGAGGTCGACAAGATTTATGTCAACCTCAAACAATATGAGACTGAAATTACTCAGTCAAACAAAAAGCTTGAGCAGATGTTTGAAGCCAACGTTAATTACTATCATTTGCTTGTAAAATACATTCTTGCAGGTGAGCAGGGCTGCAAAGAAATCCAAGCTTACATCGACCAAAGACAAAACGATTTGGCTACAACTGGAGACAACGCAATTCAGCTAGAGCTTGCTAGCTTAAACAATGCTTTAGAGCTTCTAGAAGCTCGTACACAGGATTTACGTACAGCAGAAAACGTTGCGCTACAGTCTATTCCAATGCTTAAGACAATGGAATTCAGCAATGCCAACCTTGTCAGAAAAATCAACTCAGCATTTATCGTTACTCTACCTGTATTTAAGCAGGCTCTTGCACAGGCAGTTATGCTCAAGAGACAGCGCATTCAGGCAGAGGCAATGTCAGAGCTAGATAAAAAGACAAACGAAATGCTTATCAAGAATGCAAGAAACACTGTTGAACAGTCTAAGCTTACAGCTCAGCTTGCATCAGGCTCATCAATCAAGACAGAGACTTTAGAGCAGACTTGGAAGACAATCGTTACAGGTATTGACGAGACAAGAGCAATCCAAGAAAACGCCCGCAAGCAGCGTGTTGAGGATGCAGCAAAGCTTGATGCTATCAAGCAGGATTTCATGAATAGATATGGCACAAACAAATAAGATTCTAGTAAAGAGGAGGATATTATAATGGCAATCAATCTTCAAAAAGGACAAAAGGTAGATTTAACAAAGGGTAATCCTGGCTTAAAGAGCATCATGGTTGGTCTTGGCTGGGATGTCAATCAATTTGATTCAGGAGCAGATTTTGACCTTGATGCCTCAGCATTCATGGTTGCTGATAGTGGTAAGTGCCCAACAGACAAAGAATTCATCTTCTATGGCAACTTAGCACACAGCTCAGAGTCAGTTGTTCATCAAGGAGACAACCTTACAGGTGAAGGAGAAGGTGATGACGAGCAGATCTTAGTAGACCTTACAAAGGTGCCTGCCAACATCTCTAGAATTGCTTTCACAGTTACAATTTATGATTCAGAAAACCGCAGACAGAATTTCGGTCAGGTTTCTAACGCATTCATCAGAATCGTTGACAACTCTACAGGGCAAGAGCTTATCCGCTACGACTTGGGCGAGGATTTCTCAATTGAGACAGCTGTAGTTGTTGGTGAGCTTTACAGAAACGAAGCTGATTGGAAGTTCAATGCAATCGGAAGCGGATTCCAGGGTGGTCTTGCAGCACTTTGTGCACACTATGGAATCGAAGTAGCATAGTACAAAGGAGGATACTGTTATGCCAGTTAGTTTACAAAAGGGACAAAAGGTTAGCCTTACAAAGGATAACCCAGGATTAAAGAACGTAGTAGTTGGTCTTGGTTGGGATGTTAATCAGTTTGACACAGGCGGAGATTTTGATTTAGATGCATGTGCATTTTTACTTACAGATTCAGGCAAGGTCGGAACATCTTCAGATTTCGTATATTTTGGAAATCTCAAGCACTCTTCAGGCGCAGTCGAGCACATGGGTGACAACCTCACAGGTGCCGGAGATGGAGATGATGAGCAAATCAAGGTAGACCTTTCAAAGGTTCCTGACAACATCTCAAAGATTGCCTTTACTGTTACTATTTATGAGCCAGAGCAGAGGCGCCAGAATTTCGGTCAGGTAAACAATGCCTTTATCCGTATTTACAATGCTGATAGCGGCGAGGAGCTTCTTCGCTACGACTTAGGTGAAGATTTCTCAATCGAGACAGCAGCTGTATTCGGCGAGCTATACAAAAACAATGGTGAGTGGAAGTTCAATGCAATCGGAAGCGGATTCCAGGGTGGACTTGCAGCACTCTGTGCAAACTACGGTGTAGACGTAGAATAGTAACTATTAATTGATATCAACAAAGGAAGAATAATAATTAGGAGGAGCAAGATATGTCTATTAGCCTTCAAAAGGGTCAGAAAGTTAGTCTGACAAAGGAAAACGCAGGTCTCAACAGAGTAGTTGTAGGCTTAGGATGGGACGAAGTTAAAAGAACAGGATTATTTGGATTTAAGCTTGGAGCAGATATCGATTGTGATGCTTCAGCAATCCTTCTTAAGAACGGAAAGTTCACAAGCAAGGATGACGTAGTATACTTTAGAAATCTCAAGCACAAATCAGGTGCAATCAACCACATGGGTGACAACCTTACAGGTGCCGGAGATGGAGATGATGAGCAGATCGTTATCGACCTACAGTCAGTTCCACAGGAGTATGACAAGATTGTTATCGTAGTAAACATCTATGCAGCAGCTAGCAGAAATCAGCACTTTGGTATGATTCAAAATGCTTTTGTTCGTCTTGTAGATGCTAGAAACAACAATGAGATGTACAAGTACAATCTTACAGAAAACTATGCTGGCATGACAGCAATGATTTTCGGTGAGGTTTATCGTCACGAAGGCGAGTGGAAATTCAGCGCCATCGGACAAGGAACAACTGATACATCTATCGGAGATCTCGTAAAGAGATACGAATAAATCCCTCTGCTGACTGATGAGGGGAAATAAAAAGAAAGGTGTCTAATACACAATGTTTGAGGAATTTAGAATCGACAGCCTAAAAAAAGGCTTGTCTGATCAAGAAGTAGAAAAGAGCAAGCAGCAGTTTGGTACCAACGAGCTTGCTAAAAAAGAGACAGAGTCTCTTTGGTCAATGTTTATTGGCGCTTTTGATGACATTTGGATTAAGGTTTTATGTGCAGCATTAGTACTCAAGGTTGTGCTTACAGTCCTTGGCATGTTCATTCCTGCTCTTGGTGGCGGAAACGATGCTATCGAGATTGTAAGTATTGTACTAGCTATAGCCCTTGCTACAGGATTTAGTACATTATCTGAGTATCGAAACACATCTAGAAGTGAGGCACTTCAGGAAGAGTACAACAAGACATATGCCAAGGTTATCAGAGGAGGAAAGCTTGTAAAGATTCTTACAAGCGAGATAGTCAAAGGTGATACAGTTCTTATCCAATCAGGTGATAAGGTTCCGGTTGACGGTCTTATTTTTGAAGGACATGTCAAGGTATCACAGGCAGCATTAAATGGTGAATCACGAGACGAGACAAAAACAGCTTGTGATTCATTCGAAGAAAAGGATTCAACAGACTACGCTTCACAGGCAAAGGTCTTCATGGGCTCAGTTGTAACAAGCGGCGAAGCATACATGGTAGCAACAGTTATCGGTGATAATTCAGAGCTTGGTAAAATCAACAAGGCTCTTACAGATGAAAACGAAGAAGATGAGCGTCAGGATACTTCAAGCCTCAAGCTTGAGGTGGTTGCAGCCGGCATTGGTAAGCTCGGTGTATCTGCAGCCGCAATCGCTGGTGTTCTACACGTGCTTCTTTCAATAATCAGAGCAGACCAGTCTCCTACAGTAGTCACAGTGCTTCTTTTGGTTGCCGAAGCAGTTATGCTCATGGCATCCATCGTTATCATGGCAGTTCCAGAAGGACTTCCTATGATGAACAGCTTGGTTCAAGCTATGAATACAGAGTCTATGTACAAGAAGAGCATTCTTGTTAGCCACAAGGCAGCATTCTCTGATTCAGCATACATGAACCTTCTTTTCAGTGATAAGACAGGTACTATCACTGAAGGTAATCTTTCACTTGTAGAGTTTATTACTGGTGATGGTAAAATCGTTGACAAGGTTCTGACAGAAGAATTCATCGAGGCTATCACATTAAACAACCTTTCAAAGGTTTCAGAGGGCAAGGCTATCGGAAGTAACAACATGGATAGAGCTTTGCTTTCTTACGCAATAGAAAACAACGTTGCAGACGTGGCTCAAAACCAAGACAAGGTTAAAGACATCAGTGGTTTTGATTCCGAGAAGAAGTGTGCAACAGTAGAGCTTAACGACGGCACAATCTACTGGAAGGGTGCCACAGAAAACATCATCGACAAGGTTACACACTACGTAACAGAGGATGGTGGAATCAAAGAATTCACACCTACAGATAAAAAGGATCTCGAGGCTAAGATGCACGATCAGGCTAAGAGAACAATGAAGCTTTTATCTGTTGCCAAGATTTCTGGCAATCAGACTGTTTTATTTGCAGTTCTATGCTTGCGTGACAACGTTCGTACAGATGCTGTCGAGACAGTAGAGGTACTGAATACAGCAGGCATCCAGGTTGTTATGGTTACTGGTGATGCTGAAGAAACAGCGGTTGCTATTGCAAAAGAGGCAGGAATCCTCCAAAGCGATGAGGACGTTGTGCTTACACACGAGCAGCTTGAGTCAATGTCGGACGACGAGCTCAAAGAGAAGCTTCCACATCTTCGCGTTGTTAGTAGAGCAAAGCCTCTTGATAAGAGAAGACTTGTTGTTCTTGCTCAGCAGCTCGACAATGTCTGCGGTATGACAGGTGATGGTGTAAACGATGCTCCTGCACTTAAGCAGGCTGATATCGGTTTTGCTATGGGCGATGGTACAGCTGTTGCTCAGGAGGCAGGTGACGTAGTTATCCTTAACAACTCACTTACCTCTATCAAAGACTGTGTGCTTAACAGTAGAACGATGGCTCGTTCTGTTGGAAAGTTCCTTATCTTCCAGCTTACTGTTAACATCAGTACATTGCTTATGAACATTTTGGCGCCAATCCTTGGATGGACAGAGCCATTCTCGATTGTACAGATCCTTTGGATCAACCTTATCATGGATACACTTGCAGCTATGGCATTTGGTGGTGAGCCAATCCTTAACAGATACATGAAAGAGCATCCAGCAAAGAGAACAGACAATATCCTTACAAGTTACATCAAGTCTGCAATCGGTGTTAGTGCGGTGTTTATTACATTAGGTTCTATCCTCATCCTTGAGAATGTTGGTGGCATCACAACCTTTGCTGCTCCAGCAGGTATGGATTTGCATTCGGCAGAAGGACAGTTGTTTGAGAAGACATTTATGTTTGCCTTCTTCATTTACTCAATCATCTTTAACAGTTTGAATACTCGTTCAGAGAAGTTCAACTTGTTTGAGCACTTAAATGAAAACAAGAACTTCATCCGAGTAATGGGAGCAATCTTTATTCTTCAAACAGTTATCATTCAGATTGGTGGTAAGGTATTTAGCACAACTATGCTTAGTGTGAAGGCACTTGTTATTTCGATGCTTTTAGCACTTGTTATTATCCCAGTTGATATGATTAGAAAAGCGTTTGTAAGTAAAAAATAGTTTTTTAGAGGGGTGTGTCAAGCATCCCTCTTTTTGGTTTAGGTTGAAGATTTTTAGCAATGAATGTATTAACAATTGATTTAGACAACACTCTTATATACTCATATAAGCACGATATTGGTCCCGACAAGATAAATGTTGAGATTTATCAAGGGCGAGAGATTTCCTTTATCACTCCAGCTACAAAAGCTTTTTTGGAGCAGCTGAAGTCGCAGGTGCTTATGGTGCCAACAACAACCAGAACAATAGAGCAGTACGAAAGAATAGATCTTGGCGTTGGCCCATTTAAATATGCACTTGTTTGTAATGGAGGAATACTTCTTGAGGATGGTCAGATAAACGAGCTGTGGCTTGCTGAATCTCAAAGATTAATTTCAGAAAGCTTAGAGGCCATGAAGCAAGGCATGAGAATGCTTGAAGAAGAGGAATTAAGATACTTTGAGATAAGATTCATCAATGAATTATTTGTATTTACAAAGTGTCATGAGCCTCAGCTTGTAATACAAAAGCTTCAAGCTGCACTAGATACAACCAAGGTTGATGTTTTTGATAATGGGGACAAGGTTTATATCGTACCAAAGGGTTTAAATAAGGGTGCAGCAGTAAAAAGATTTAAAGAGTTCGTAGGTGCAGATAAGATTTTGGCAGCAGGAGACAGTGAGTTTGATGTATCAATGCTTCAAGCCGCGGACATCGCTCTTGCACCAAAGGGATTCAATGATAAATACAAGGTGGCAAATGGCATCACAGAAATGCCAGGGGAAAAGCCATTTGCCGACGAACTACTGGAGGAGCTAATTAATTATATAGCAGAATAATGGAGGGCTTTAGGATGAAGGAAACAGTTAAATGGGGAGTACTTGGAACTGCAAACATAGCAAAGGGCTGTACCATTCCAGGCATGAAGCTTGCGCCCAACTGTGAGCTAACTGCTATCGCAGGTAGAAGCATAGAAAAAGCCAAAGCATTTCAAAAGGAATTTGGTTTTGAAAAGGCTTATGGTAGCTACGAGGAATTGATAAATGACAAAGATGTAGAAGCAATCTATATTCCTCTTCCAAACAATCTGCATTTGCAGTGGGTGAAGGCTGCTCTAAAGTCAGGTAAGCATGTACTCTGTGAAAAGCCTTTAGCTCTCAATGAGGCTGAGGCTGAGGAAATGTTCAAGACAGCCAAGGAAAACAATGTATACCTTATGGAGGCATACGCGTACCTTCATAGCCCTTATGTGGCTAGTTTGAAAGAGGAATTAGCAAATGGCGATGTAGGAGACGTGGACTACATTGAAACAGCCTTTGTGACTCAAGGCTACAAAGAAGATATCAGACTCTACAAAGAGCTTGGTGGTGGAGCAATGTATGACTTGGGTTGCTACTGTACTACAATGATTCTTTCTCTAATCGATTCCGAGGTAGACTACGTCAAGGCTGTATCAGAGTTTTCCGAAAAAGGAGTAGATTCAATGACTGCAGCAATCATCGGTTTCAAGAATGGAGTTCGAGCTTCGTTTAACGTGGGTATGATTCTCGGAAAAGATACCAATGCCCGATACGACCGTCTATACATTCACGGTAGTAATGGCTCCGTTCATTCTGAGGTAGAGTACAACCAAGAGGGCAAAGCAAGCTATCGCGTATATACTGTGGTTGGAGTGGAAGAAAAGGAAATAGATATTCCGCAGAATTATTCACTAGAGATAGCTCAGCTAAGTGACTGCATTCTTGGCAAGGCAAAACCTCATATAACAGAGGAATTCTCCCTGAAAAACGCAAGACTTATAGATAGAGTTTTAGCGGAGATTGGATATTAAAAAAATTAACTATAAAGTTTCTCTCGCATCGGTCGATAAATAAGGTATAAAACAAAGAATTGTTCTGATGAAGCAAGCAGACCAATTCTCCGTTAGTTGATTTGACAAAGGTCTTACCGGCTGATGCGAGAGGAATGTAACTTTAAAAAGAGCTATTCACAGAAAGGAACTTCATAAATGACTAAAACAGTTAACTGCTGAGAGCTGCTTTTCAAATTCCACGGAAGTTGAGAAGCAGCTCATTATTTGTATAAAAGCTATAACAGGGGTCTCTTACGAGAAAAATTCACATTTCGGTGATAGAATAGAGTAATCTAGGGGGATAATGGGGAGTTTTCGATGGAGGATTTCAAAGAGTTACGTCTAATTATTGATGAATTGACAGGGTTGCTAGAGAAGCAATCCTTCTACGATTGCGCCCAGGATTTGCTTGATAATGCAGATTTAGACCATAGATACTCCTTTGTGTTCTTTGATTTGGAAAACTTCAAAATATTTAATGCAAATTATGGTTATGAAAAAGGCGATGAGCTTTTGGCAATTATTGGCAAAATTATCAAGGATTCTTTCAAGGGTCAATTAATTTCGCGATTTTCAGGGGATCATTTTGTGGTCTTTACAGATTCCTCTAATATTATCCCTAATATCAAAATTATAAGAGACAAAATTCGTCTGGTTCAGAAGAATGTAAATATTGAGCTTAAGGCTGGTATCTACAACTGTGATGGTAGCGATAAAGATGTAATCAGATGTTGTGATAGAGCGAGAATAGCATGTATTAGTATCAAGAAAAAATATGATGCTGAATATAAGATATATGATGATGAGCTAGGCGGATCACTGCAGAAGAAACAGGATATACTTGATGGCTTAGATGAGGCTCTTGAGTTGAAATACATTCAGGTGTATTATCAGCCGATAATTAGGGCTTTTACAGGGAAGATTTGCGGCTGGGAGGCTTTGGTCAGGTGGGTGGACCCGTTGAATGGAATAATCTATCCAAATGAGTTTATTCCAGTGCTTGAAGAGTATAGGCTGATTCCAAAGATAGATGCTTATGTTATGGAAGAGGTTTTCTCAAAATACAATGATCAAATGATGAAAAAAAGGGAGACCGTGCCAATTTCTATCAACTTATCTCGAATAGATTTCGAGGTTATGGATTTGGTGGCATTTATCGATGAGAAAATGGCTAAGTATAGTTGTCCAAAGGATATGTTCCATTTTGAGATTACAGAGAGTGCGTTGATGGAAAATCCGCAATTTATCTTAGAGCAGATAACTAGGCTTAGAGAAAATGGCTATAAGGTTTGGATGGATGATTTTGGAAGTGGTTATTCTTCTTTGAATCTACTTAAGAATTACCAGTTTGACCTGGTAAAAATCGATATGGATTTCCTTAGTAATTTTGAAAACACAGACAATGGAAAGATTATTCTAAGGCATATCGTATCCATGATTAAGAATTTAAATATGCATACCTTAGTCGAGGGAGTTGAGACAGAAGAGCAATACGAGTTTTTAAGAAGTATCGGCTGTGAGATGATTCAAGGGTATTTGATTGGCCGACCGCTGCCTTATTTGGAAGGATTGCGAAAGATTCTAAAGGACGGTAGAATAGTTGAAAGAGCTAGTGAGAGATTTTTCTACGATAAACTTGGTGAAATAGATGTGCTTAAACAAAATCCGCTGCAAAACACATCAAATCAGCCTATGGAAAATCCGCTGCCTTTGGCAATAGGAATAGTTACAGATGGAAAGTGGAAATTTGTATATACGAATGCGGGTGTACGTGAATTAGTTGCATCATTCGGTTACAAAACGATAGAAGAGGTAGAAAATACCTTGAGCACAGAGGGAAACAGAGGATGGCCTCAGAATAGTCTCTTTTCAGAGATATGTGCGCACAGTAAGGAAAAGGGCCGAAGCGAGGGAATGGATTTTATCCAAGGTGGAAAAATCATAAATATGCGCGTGCGCCATATAATAGAAGATAAAAGAGAAAAAAAGGATGCGTATCTTATTTCAGTTAGGAGTCTGTCGAGAGTTTTGACGACTAATAATGATGCCAAGATTAGCGCGATAAGTAACAATATATTCTCCCACTACGAGTGCGTAGATTTATATGGCATACAGGAAGACTACTTCGAAAATATATATTTGCATGATAGTAGACTTCATATTGATTTTAAAAATAAAGGTGCAAGGCAAGTTTTGCAGGAAGTATCTGAGCGGCTAGTTCATCCAGAGGATAAAGAAAGATTTTTAACCTACATGAACCTTTCAACGGTTGAAGAGCGAATCGAGAGCGAACGTGGCGAATCCATGTTAGAATTCTATCGAATACTCGATGTAAATGGTGAGTACAGATGGAAGGGAATTACTCTATCTATAATGCATCTTGAAAACTTTGACGCAGTGCTAGGTTATATACGCGAAGCGTCCAGCGAGATGGTAAGATTCATGGAAGAAATAATGGAAAGCTGGAGAGAAAATGGAGGAAAAAAATGATTTATACGGTTACGTTTAACCCGGCCATAGATTACGTGGTAAGAATGGACGGGGATTTATTGCCGGGTATGACAAATCGCTCTGTCAGCGAGGAATGTTATTATGGCGGCAAGGGAATCAATGTATCCATGGTCCTGTCTGAGCTTGGCCAAAAGAGTACAGCCCTGGGGTTTGTTGCGGGCTTTACTGGGCGAGCAATCGATGAGGCTGTAAGGCAGGCGGGAATCGACTCAGAATTCATCATGTTAAAAGACGGATTATCGCGAATAAATGTCAAACTGAAGGCAACCGAAGAAACAGAAATTAATGCTCAGGGGCCAAAGATTGACGAAGCATCTCAAAAGGCACTATTCGGTAAGCTTTCAAAGCTTAAAGAGGGTGACGTTCTTATTTTGGCAGGTTCTATTCCAAATTCACTCCCGGATGACGTATATGAAAAGATACTTTCAATGCTTCAAGGCAGGGGCATTGAGTTTGTTGTTGATGCCACAAAGGATTTGCTAAAAAATGTTTTGAAGTATCATCCTTTCTTAATCAAGCCAAATAATTTTGAGCTCGGCGAAATCATCGGAAAGACACTTACAACAGACGATGAAATCTATGAAGGAGCCCTGGAGCTTCAGAAGTTGGGAGCAAGAAATGTACTTATATCCATGGCGGCAGACGGCGCCATGTTGGTTGACGAAACAGGGAAAAAATATCGTATAGGCGTACCAAAAGGCAAGGTGCGAAATTCAGTTGGCGCAGGTGATTCGATGGTGGCAGGATTCGTGGCCGGATACATGAAGACCGGGGATTACGATACAGCGCTAAAAATGGGCACAGCAGCAGGAAGCGCAACAGCATTTTCAGACGGACTGGCAAAGGCTGTGGATATAGAGAAACTGTTCAAGTCACTGTAGGAGGAGATTATGAAAATTTCAGAGTTCATCGATCCAAAAGGGATCAGGCTTCAGGTGGAATTAGCTTCCCAGAGCGAAGCCATTGACCAGCTTATCGCTCTCCATGATTCAGTTGGGAATCTGAATGATGTAAAGGGCTTTAAGGATGCCATCCTCGCACGAGAGGCGAAGGGTTCTACGGCAATCGGAAATGGTATCGCAGTTCCGCACGGCAAATCAGCCGCTGTTAAAAAGGCGGGCGTAGTTGCCATGACATGTCCAGCTGGCGTGGATTACAAATCGCTAGATGGAAAGCCAAGCAATCTGCTATTTATGATTGCCGCACCGGACGGCGCCGCGGATACACATCTCGAGGTGCTCTCAAAGCTTATGACTATCCTAATGGATCAGGCATTTTGCCAGAAGCTTGTCGGTGCAAAATCCGTTGAGGAGTTTTTACAGTTCATCGACGAAAAAGAAGCAGAAAAGGATGGAGGGGCAGTCAGTACTCCAAAATCCGCGGCGTCGGCAAAAAAGATTGTAGCTGTCACTGCCTGCCCGACAGGTATCGCGCACACCTTTATGGCTGCAGAAGCGCTCGAGCTTAAGGCGAAGGAGCTTGGCATTTCGATTCGAGTCGAAAAGGACGGCTCTGGTGGAGCGAAGGATCCGCTCACCGAAGAAGAAATCGCAGACGCGGATGCTGTAATAGTGGCCTGCGATAAAAATATTGAAATGAGCCAGTTTGATGGCAAGAAGGTTGTAATTGCCTCAACAAAGGATGCGATTCACACACCACAAAAGCTGTTTGAGAAAGCGGATACAGCGGTTGTTTATCATCACACAGGTGCTGTCACAAAGCGAAGTGACGATGGAAATGAATCCGCGGGTCGAAAGGTTTACAAGCACTTGATGAACGGTGTATCACATATGCTTCCATTCGTAATTGGCGGCGGTATTCTTATTGCAATTGCATTCCTGCTCGATGATTACGAGATTGATCCGGCCAACTTCGGTAGCAACACGCCGGTGGCTGCATGGTTTAAAACTATTGGTGGAGCAGCGTTTGACTTCATGCTTCCTATACTTGCTGGTTTTATCGCGATGTCGATTGCCGACAGACCGGGCCTTGCAGTAGGTTTTGTGGGTGGAGCTCTTGCCAAGACCGGTGCTACATTTGCAAACCCGGGCGGGGATGTTTCATCTGCCTTCCTTGGCGCGCTGGTAGCAGGTTTTGCAGCAGGTTACATAGTTCTTTGTCTGAGAAAGCTCTTTGACAAATTACCAAAATCATTAGAGGGAATCAAGCCGGTGCTGCTTTATCCTCTGTGTGGAATTTTGATTATCGGCGCAGTAATGTGCCTGATTAATCCGGTGGTTGGAGCGTTGAACACCTGGATTACGGGAGTCCTTTCAGGAATGGGTTCCGGCTCTGCCGTAGCACTTGGAATATTGCTTGGCGCGATGATGGCCACCGACATGGGCGGACCTTTGAACAAGGCGGCCTATGTATTTGGTACGGCGGCGCTTGCCCAGCAAAATGAAATCGGCTGGATGATTATGGCAGCTGTAATGGTTGGCGGTATGGTTCCACCAATTGCTATAGCTCTTGCAACCTTGATTTTCCCTAAGAAGTTTACCGAATCAGAAAGGAAAGCAGGACCGGTCAACTTTATCATGGGATTTTCGTTCATAACCGAGGGCGCTATCCCGTACGCAGCCGCGGATCCGCTTCGCGTAATTCCATCCCTCATGGTTGGCTCGGGCGTGGCAGGTGCGCTTTCAATGGCCTTCAAGTGTACACTTAGAGCGCCACATGGTGGAATCTTCGTATTTCCGCTTGTCGGGAATTGGGGACAGTACCTGATAGCACTTGTAGTGGGTTCAGTTGTTTCCTGCATTTTACTTGGAGTATTAAAGAAGAAAGCCGAGGGATAAAAAATTATAATTGCTGGTAATATGACGTTGAGATATTATCGTATTTTACAGGCAAATATTTTCAGGTTAACGTAATTATATAATGAAATTTGTACATCCGAGGGCAATTTGCCCTCGGATTGGCTTTTGCAGGCAATTTTTTTTTAGAAAACTAACATAGACAAACGGAAATTTTTTTTATAAAGTATATGGGTATAATTATGATTTCCAATAGACCTTGAAACGAAAGGAGTTTTATTTTATGGTTTCAAAAGTAGTTAAAGTAACAAACGAGCAGGGCTTACACATGCGTCCAGCTACAGTTTTTAGTGCAGCTGTTACACCATTCGATTCAGACGTTAAGGTTGTTTTCAATGGTAACCCATATGATGGCAAGAGCGTTATGATGCTTATGGCAGCATGTATCAAGTGTGGCGCTGAAATCGAAATCCAGTGTGATGGTCCAGACGAAGAAGCAGCACTTGCTAAGGCAGTAGAGCTTGTTGAAAGCGGTTTAGGAGACTAATCATCTAAGGAGGAACCTATGTACAAAGGCATAGAAGCGTCTAGGGGAATAGGTATTGGTAGCATTTGTCTTATCGTTGAGCATGATTTGACATTCGAGTCAAAGCAGATCGAAGATAAAGAAGCAGAAAAGGCAAGATTCAACGCTGCTGTTGAAAAGTTCAAAGCTGAAACAGAAGCGATGGCAGAAAACATCAGAAAGAATATTGGTCCAAAAGAAGCCGAAATCATGGAAGGTCACTTAGCAATGATTGCTGACCCTACTATGTGTGGCGAGATGACCAAGATGATTGATGCAGGTCAGTGCTCAGAGGCTGCTGTAACAGCAGTTTGTGATATGTTCATTGGCATGTTCTCAAAGATGGAAGACGACATGATGCGTCAGCGCGCATCAGATATTTCTGATATCAAAATAAGCTTGCTTAAAATATTACTTGGGGTAGAGGACGTAGATATTAGCAAAGTCCCACAGGGCACAGTTTTAGTTGCTCACGACTTAACACCATCTATGACTTCTCAAATTGTAAAAGAAAATGTAGTTGGTATCATTACAGAGGTTGGTGGTAAGACATCACACTCAGCTATCTTAGCTAGAGCTTTAGAAATACCAGCAGTTCTTTCAGTTCCAAACATTACATCAATCGTTAAGGACAAGGATACTGCTATTGTCGATGGTACAGAAGGCGATGTTTACATAAATCCAGACGGGGATGTTGTATCTAAATACGTTATCAAGCGTGAAGAGTTCATTCGTGCGCAGGCCGAGCTTAAGAATTTCCTTGGTAAGGAAACAAAGACAGCAGATGGCAAGCCAGTAGAGCTTTTCTGCAACATTGGTACACCAAAGGATGCAAAGAAAGCATTAGAATGCGACGGCGAAGGCATTGGTCTTTTCCGTTCAGAGTTCTTATTCATGGACAAGCCACATCTTCCTACAGAAGATGAGCAGTTCGAAGCATATAAGGAAGCTGCCGAGACAATGAACGGCAAGACAGTTATCATCCGTACACTCGATATAGGTGGTGACAAGGAAATCCCTTATATGAATCTTGAAAAAGAAGAAAATCCTTTCTTGGGTTACAGAGCAGTTCGTTATTGCTTATCCAACCCAGAAATTTACAAAACACAGCTTAGAGGAATCTTAAGAGCTAGCGCATTTGGCAAGATTAAAATCATGGTTCCTTTAGTTACAGTTGTTGATGAAATCAGAAGCGTAAAGGCTTTAGTAGAAGAGTGCAAGAAAGAGCTTTCAGCTGAAGGCGTTGCTTTCGATGAAAACATCGAGGTTGGTTGCATGATCGAGACAGCGTCAGCTTCTCTTATTGCAGATTTACTTGCAAAGGAAGCAGATTTCTTCTCAATCGGTACTAACGACTTGACTCAGTACACAATGAGTGTTGACCGTGGTAATGCTAATGTCGCATACCTTTACTCAGCATTCCAGCCATCAGTGCTTCGTTCAATCAAGAATATCATTGCAGCAGCAAATGCAGCAGGTATTCCAGTTGGTATGTGCGGTGAGGCAGCAGCTGATCCACTCATGATTCCACTTTTGATTTCATTCGGACTTGACGAGTACAGTGTCAATCCAGTGCTTGTGCTTACAGCACGTTGCATCATTTCAAAGTGGTCAAAAGCAGAGGCAGATGCTCTTGCTGAAAAGGCTCTCAGCCTTTCAACAGAGGCAGAGGTGGTAGCACTTCTCAAAGAATCTGCAAAATAAAGTGATATTTCAAATAAAAACAGCTCAGAGAATCAAATCTCTGAGCTGTTTTTTGCCTTATAGGAAATTGCTTTGCAATCTCCTATAAGGTAAAAAACACACTTCGTGTGAAATATGTGTCTCGGCGACAGAAGAATTTATTTGCTTACAGCAAATGTCGCCTCGCACTGCTGGAGTTTTGCGTAGCAAAACTCTTTCTTGTTATACAATATTTCGTATTCCCTCACATATCCTTTTGGCAACCACTGGATTATTCATTGTATAAAGATGAATTCCGGGGATGTCACTTACTAGTAAGTCGATGACTTGACTGAGGGCGTAAGACATACCTGCATCAAACAATGCGTCTTTGTTGTCTGCATATCTATCGATAATCTTTTGGAATCGCTCTGGGAAGGATGCGTTGCATAAGCTAATCATGCGCTTTATCTGTGCGGCATTGATTACAGGCATAATTCCTGGAATAACAGGAACGTTAATATCAGCTATCTTGCATTCTTCGTAGAAACGAAAGAATGCATCGTTGTCGAAGAAAAGCTGAGAGATAAGTGCGTCTGCGCCTGCATCAACTTTTTTCTTTAAATTCTTAATCTCGGATATCCTATTTTCAGACTCAGGGTGACCTTCAGGATAACATGCTCCGAGAAAACAGAAATCATATTTATCCTTCATATAAGAAATCAAATCTGATGAATGCTTAAAATCATCCTTTTCTGCAAGGTTAGGATTCTTATCACCGCGCAAAGCAAGAATATTGTCGATACCAGCAGCCTGAAGCTCTTTGGCAAATTCATCTATTTCGTGTCTATCGTATTGAAGACAGGTGAGATGAACCACTGGCTCGGTATGGTATTTCTCTTTGATCTTTTGCGCTAATTCGATAGTCTTGTTGCAGTTAGCAGAACCACCGGCACCGAAGGTAACACTGATGTAGTCAGGCTTTAAATCTGACAGAATCTCAAGTGTCTCGTCGATGTTTTTAAGAGCAGCGTCTTTCTTAGGTGGAAAGATTTCAAAAGATAAAGTCTGCTTGTTTTGCTTGTGAATATCTGATATTTTCATGATTTCTCGTTTCCTTAATGTTTTATTACTTCCCCCGAGCCTATCTAAAGAATTATGCATCTTTAACATGCTCGTTACGCACAACTTTAGCAGCTTTTACTAGGTTGGTCAAGCTTTCCTTTGTTTCTTTTTCACCGCGAGTTTTAAGACCACAGTCTGGATTTACCCAAAGTTTTTTATCGTCTATACGTTTTAACATCTTTGTGAGAGCGGAAACAATCTCATCTACAGAAGGGACGCGTGGGCTGTGGATGTCGTAGACGCCAGGACCTACTTCAGTCTTAAAGTTGTTGGCCTTAAGAGAATCCAAAATCTGTAGGTCTGAACGTGAAGCCTCAAAGGTGATAACATCAGCATCCATAGCATCAATAGCAGGTATGATATCTGTAAACTCGCTGTAGCACATGTGAGTGTGAATTTGTGTTTCAGGCTTAACACCGCTGTGGACAAGTCTGAATGCTGGAATTGCCCAATCAAGGTACTGCGAATACCAATCTGATTGTCTGAGCGGAAGCTTCTCTCTAAGGGCTGCCTCATCAATCTGGATGATGTTAATGCCGTTTGCTTCAAGATCTAACACTTCATCGCGGATCGCAAGAGCAATCTGAAGAGTACTCTCTTTGATTGAGATATCCTCACGAGGGAAAGACCAGTTCAAAATTGTAACAGGTCCAGTGAGCATACCCTTTACTGGCTTGTTGGTGCAGCTGTTTGCATATTTAGACCAAGCAACTGTTATAGGGGATTTGCGTGATACATCGCCCCAGATGATTGGTGGTTTAACACAACGTGTTCCGTAAGACTGAACCCAAGCTTTCTCCGTAAATACGTATCCATCCAAGTGCTCACCGAAATATTCAACCATGTCGTTTCTTTCATACTCGCCGTGAACTAAAACATCAAATCCGATTTCTTCTTGTAATTGAATACATTCGCTGATTTTCTTCTTATTGAAATCCTTATATGCCTCTTCAGTGATAAGGCCCTTTCTGAATTCCTGACGATTCTTTCTGACATCAGCGGTCTGTGGAAATGAACCGATGGTTGTAGTAGGAAACAGTGGCAAGCTAAGCTTTTCTTTTTGGATTGTCTCACGTGTATGGAAGTCAGGCAATCTTGTGTAATCTTCATCTTTGATTGCTGCCACACGCTTTTGCACAGCCTCATCCTTGCTGTTTACACGGCTTGTAAATAGAGACTGATTATACTTGTAATCATCTAAAATATCTGGGTTAGAAGCAACTGAAAGAACAGCGATAGTCTTTAATTCGTTAAGCTTTTCATATGCAAAGGCAAAGTGCTTTGTATAATCCTTTGAAAGCTTGGTCTCGCTATCCAATGTATAAGGAACATGGAGTAAAGAGCAAGAAGTAGAAAGGACTATATTCTCGCCACCATTTGTAGCAGCCTTAAGCTCAGCTAATGTCTCAAGGGTTGTCTTAAAGTTATTAGCCCATATATTTTTACCATTAACAAGACCGGCAAAGAGAAGCTTGTCTGCAGGGAAACCATTTGTCTTAACAAGCTCTAGAGTTTTGCGTCCCTCCAAGAAATCTAATCCTATACCGTCAAAATCAAGCTTTGTTACATTATCATAGATGTCTCTAATATCACCAAAGTATGTCTGTAAAAGAATCTTTACCTGACCCTTCTTTGAAAGAAGCTTGCTATAGATTTCCTCGAAAAGCTTGATGTCATCTGTAGTCAAATCCTTTACAAGATATGGCTCTTCAAGTTGAACAAGATCAGCTTTAGCATCAGAAAGATTTGAAATAAGCTTTATGTACTCGCTTGTTAGAGCATCTGCAAAATCCTTTTCATTCTTTGAACCAGTATATCTTGCAAGCTTAAGAAGAGTAAAAGGTCCAATCAAGTTTACCTTGCCATCGATACCGAGAGATTTTGCTTCTTCAAATTCAGCAACAGGTTTGTCGCCTACTAATCTGATATCTGCGTTGTCATCAATCTCTGGAACAATATAATGATAGTTTGTATTGAACCATTTTTTCATAGCCAAGGCTTTAACGTTACCCTTGTTGCCCTGATAACCTCTAGCCATTGCAAAGTATGTTTCAAGCTCACCAAGACCCAAGCTTGCATAGCGCTCTGGAATGATATTGAAAAGGTAAGCTACATCTAGCACGTTGTCATAGAATGAAAAATCATTGACTGATATATAATCGATTCCGGCTTCCTTCTGCTTTAGCCAATTATCTTTTCTAAGACTTTTGGCTGTATCAATCAGCTCTTTTTCATTAATTTCACCTTTGAAAAATTTCTCAGATGCGAATTTTAATTCGCGATTTTTTCCAACTCTTGGAAAACCAATTACTGCTGTTTTCATAATTCTACCTCCTAAAATGATATTACGTTTAAAAAGCTTTTGCGAAGCCTCTTAATGTCATCTGCTTTTGGAAGAAGTATAACCTTGGAAACACTCATAGGTAAAATACAAAAATAAAAGCATCCACCATAGGAAAAATCTATGGCAGATGCACATTTGTTAGATATAATCTATACCTTATAATAATTCCATTTCGGATTTCATATTCGTAAATCCGTATTTTTCATAGAGTGGTCTACCCATATCTGTGGCCTCAAGAGTAATATCTGTAATGCCGCGCTTTCTGGCGTCATTGACTAGCATATCCAAGGTGTGTAAAGCAATCCCCTGGCGCCTGTATTCTGGCTTTGTGTACATATTCATAACATATGCCTTCATGCCGGTAGGATTATGATATGTAGGCATAACTGAGTAATAGCTAATACCGCCGGCACCGACAAAAGTACCTTCATCCATCACAAGAATTGCGACATGAGAGCCATCGACCAGGGCTTTTTTGTAGTAGCTACGCGACTGTTTTTCTACCTCTGACATGTCAACAGAATCATCTAGTTTATTAGCGGCACGTAAAACTTCGATACGGGAAGTTGTAAGAAAATCAAGATCTTCTAGAGTTGCAATTTTGTAATCCAAAGATGTCTACCTCCTTTGATGTTCTTGGAAAAATAATAGCACAATCGGCAAAATAAAACATCGATTGGAGGGTGGAAAATCAAAGATATTTTGCCGAATGGTTTGCCTGTGGGATATTATTGTTTGGTTGAATTGAATTTTAGCTAATAAGTGGTATAATAATATTAGCTAAAACAGAAGGAGGTTATTATCATGGTAGAAGCAACGGCTACAGCTACTGAAATGAAAAACCAGTTTGGTAAGTACTTACAGATGGTTATAAATGGAAATGAAGTTATCATTACTAAAAATGGGCAAGAAGTGGGACGATTCATACCAAAATCTAGAACAGTATCATATCTTACCGATTCTCTTACAGGAATACTTAAGGGCGATTATTATGATGCTAGAGAGGAAGCTTTAAAAGAAAAATATGAAATTACTGATTGATGCAAATATAATTCTAGATGTACTTCAGAAAAGAGAACCACATTATAAATACTCAGCTATCATATGGAAACTATGTGAAACAGGGAAGGTTACAGGATATGTTTCTGTGCTTACATTTATGAATATGGCATACATAATGAGGAAAGAGCTTTCCCCTGAAAGGATTGAAGAAATTTATAAGGCGCTATCACTGATATTTACATTTGAAGATTTAACAGAGAACGATGTAAAAAATGCTCTTGAAATGAAATTAAAAGATTTTGAAGATGCTGTGCAGATTCAGACAGCTAAAAGAGTGGAAGCAGACTTTATTATTACAAGAAATGTTAAGGATTTTATCAAGAGTCCAATTCCAGCGTACAATCCTAAAGAATTTTTGCAAAGAGTGGAGTTTGAAAGTTGATTGCATTATAATCATAAACAAAAGTAAAAGGAGGATTATTATGGCACAGAATAAATACGCAGGTACTAAGACAGAAAAGAACCTTTGGGAGGCATTTGCAGGAGAGTCAATGGCTCGTAACAAATATACATATTTTGCATCGGTTGCAAAGAAGGCAGGATACGAGCAGATAGCAGCTCTCTTTCTTAAGACAGCAGACAACGAAAAAGAGCACGCAAAGCTTTGGTTCAAGGCTCTTGGCGAGGTAGGTGACACTCCTGAGAATCTTCTTCATGCAGCTGAAGGCGAAAACGCAGAGTGGACTGACATGTACGAGCGCATGGCCAAGGAAGCTGAAGAGGAAGGCTTTAACGAATTAGCTGCACAGTTCAGAGGTGTTGCAGCTATCGAAAAGCTCCACGAAGAGCGTTACCGCAAACTCCTCCACAACGTAGAAGCTATGGAAGTATTCAAAAAGAGCGGCGTAACAATGTGGGAATGCCGCAACTGTGGCCACGTCGTAGTCGGTACCGAAGCCCCTGAGGTATGCCCAGTCTGCAATCACCCACAAAGCTTCTTCGAAGTGCATGCCGACAACTATTAAACCAACTCACACTACTTAGATCAAACGCGGGACCCCGGCAGCCCAACCCATGTGGCCGCCCCGGTACCCGCTCTCTTTATGCCCCTCCCCTTACAATTCGAAGGGAATGTTGTGTCCCTGACGGACACGTGCGAAATCTTAAAAATGCTTTCCACTACCTTGTCTTAGGGTAATTGCCCCGCAAATCCATTTGCCAAGTGAAATTT
>DBWZ01000017.1:29507-49848 GCA_002309345.1 Pseudobutyrivibrio sp. UBA1225 | reverse complement strand
GACTATATATTTTCAAAAATCACTTTCTATTTCACTAGGCTCATTCCAATGCGCCGCAATTACTCCTAAGGCAAGGCACGTGGAAGCATTTCTTGTGAATAAATATCGTGTCCGACCAGGGACATAACATTCCTGACAGAATTGTAAATAGTTGAACGCACACCCACAAATAAAGATGGTGGTATTAGCATTTTAGAAAATCATAATCTTGTACGACGTCAGCCCGGTGATGGGGAGGTGCATAAAGAGAGCGGGCACCGGGGCGGAAGAAGAGAATAGAGCTGCCGGGGTCATGAAGTTTGCTTCCAACCGGGAGTTTTTTTGATATAATGGATGAATGGAGCATTACAAATTCTTTCAGAATCGAGAATGTGAATATTTCCCATGTCATGAGACAGACAATCCGGAGGATTTCAATTGTCTGTTTTGTTATTGTCCGCTTTATTGTTTGGGGGACAAGTGTGGCGGTAATTTTTCCTATACCGATGGTGGGATAAAGTCGTGCGTTAATTGTCTGCGACCACACATACGTGACAACTATGATGACATCAACGCTCAATTTTCTAAGATAGTTGAGGTTATGAAAAGCAGTGAAACACAAGATAGTCAGGATTAGTCCAGAGTATTCTGATATAGACGATATAATCAAGCAATACCACTTTAGTGAGGATGATAGGTCCAAAATCAAATCCTTGTACCAGAGGCATTTTGCTAGCCCGCAGGTGCAAATGGACTATGCGATAAACCCAAAGCTAGATGGTATCGATTTGACGGATTATGCAGTTGCTATCCTTACCTTGGGTAGCGAAATCGATGAGATCATAAACGACTACATGGCAAATCAGCAGATTATGGAGACTTACATTTTAGATGCCATCGCAGTCAAGATTCTATCTCGTTCGTACAAGTCTCTTGTGAGGGACATTAATACCTATAGTGGCAAGACGGTTTCTTCGCTGGAGTTTATAGGAAACAAATATCCTATGGAGCTGACGAAGGAGATACTTGATTTACTAAAGCCAGCTGGGGTATCCATGAACGAAAGTTATATGCTTAGTCCATTGAAATCGGTTTGTCTGGTGCTACCTCTCTACGAGGGAAGTGCAGTAGGCTACGACAATGTGGAAAACATCTGCAATACTTGCAGTAGTTGTGGAAATCTCAAATGTATTATGCGAAAATCATAAGGCAAATAATATTTCTGATAGAAGATTTTCTTCTGCAGAAAAATAATAAAAGAAAAATTTCAAATCAGTTTATGATTTGAAGAGAGGGAAGAGATGAAGAATAATAACATGAATATTGTGGATGCAATGGAAAATCGTGACAAAATAATTGTCCAAACTAGTATAGTAGGAATCATTGCAAATCTTTTCTTGGCAGGATTCAAGGCGGCGGTAGGACTTCTGTCACACTCTATCGCTATAGTTTTAGATGCGGTAAACAATTTGTCTGATGCGCTCTCATCAGTGATTACTATTGTGGGTACCAAGCTTGCCAACAGACTTCCGGATAAGAAGCACCCATTAGGCTACGGTCGAATCGAGTATTTAAGTGCAATGATTGTGGCAGCAATCGTGCTCTATGCCGGAGGTACATCACTTGTTGAGTCAATCAAAAAGCTTATCCATCCTGAGAAGGCGGATTATTCTACAGTAACTCTTGTGATTATAGCAGTTGCGATTTTAGTAAAAATAGTTCTTGGAAGATTCGTCAAATCAAGAGGTGAAAAGGTTAATTCCGGAGCGTTGATTGCATCGGGAGCAGACGCCAGCTTTGATGCAATTCTATCAGCATCTGTTCTTGCATCAGCATTAATCTACGTGTTTACGGGGGTTTCTCTTGAGGCAATCGTAGGTGTTGTCATTTCAATATTCATCATCAAATCAGGTATCGAAATGCTTCAGGACACCTTGGATGATATCCTTGGAGTCAGACCAGACAGAGATATGTCTATTGGAATCAAGCGCTTGATTTGTGAGGAGCCAGAGGTTCGCGGTGCCTATGATTTGATAATTAACAACTATGGGCCAAATCGAAACTATGCATCAGTTCATATCGAGGTTCCGGATACGATGACAGTTGAAGAGTTGGATGTTTTGACACGTCATATAGAGGCAAAGGTCTATAAGGAGACAGGAGTTATCTTAACAGGTGTTGGAGTATATTCATATAACACCAAGGATGATGAAGTATCGAAAATACGAAACAAGGTCGTGGAAACAGTAATCGCCCATGACTTTGCTTTGCAGTTGCATGGATTTTACGTTGATACTCAGACAAAGCAGATGCGATTTGACGTTGTATTTTCCTTTGAGATAGACGCATTTGAAGGAATCGAAATAATTATGGGTGAGCTAAAGGCTCTATTCCCAGAGTATAATGTGCAGATAGCACCTGATGTAGATGTTACAGATTAAATACATGCTAGAGGACGTGCAGATTTGATAGCAGAGAATATTTTAGCAAAATACAATAACAAGATTTCATCAATAGGATTGGCCCTTGTTCAAAATGAGCAAGGGCTTAGTTTGACTGATGGCGAGCTCTCTATAATGGCAGACTTTAGGGATATGCTGCCACGTCTTAGACAAAGCAATCTTCAAAATGAAATGCTTGTAAAGGCGGCTCGAATTAAGGGTGAAGCCATGCCCCAAAAGCTGATAGATGCCACGGCTGGCTTTGGGGAGGATTCCTTAATTCTTGCGGCAGCAGGCTTTCAGGTGGAGCTTTACGAGTTTGACGAGGTGATAGCAGCTTTACTTGCTGATGCTCTGGAGAGGGCCACTCAAATTCCAGAGCTTAAAGAAATAGTTTCAAGGATGACTCTAAGATGTGAGGATAGCATCGTTGCTATGAAAAACCTTAGCTATCACCCAGATATAGTCTTGCTTGATCCAATGTTTCCAGCTAGAAGTAAGAGCGCATTAATCAAAAAGAAGTTTCAACTTTTGCAAAAGTTAGAAAGTCCGTGTTCATCGGAACAGGAGCTGTTATATGCTGCAAAGGCAGCTGAGCCAAGGCGTATAGTAGTGAAGCGTCCTCTGAAGGGACCATTTTTGGCGGAGATTAAGCCGAGCTATAGTCTGACGGGGAAGGCGATAAGATATGATTGTTTTTCTTTTGGATAAAGAATATGGCACAATTGTAACCAATTTATACACTTTTTTCACGAAATGCCCTTATTTATGTAGTAACCTTATAGATGTGAGGGAACGCACATGGAGGGGATAAGATGAAAAGGGCTAGACGAAGAACAGTAAGATCTAAGGTAACACGTCGAGTTGTTATCGCTCTTTTAGTTACAATATTTCTCATTTCCACAGTGAATTTAATATATATGTCCCGCCGAGTTATGAAAGAACAGCGAGTTGAACTAGGACTTGCCACAGAATTGTGCGCAAGCCAAATCGATTCATGGGATGAAGAGATGAAAGGCATTACCGAGGGTATTGCCAATTCTTTGGTTGCAAAAAAGTCCATGTCGGAAGAGGATATTAGACCGCTAATTGATTTAGTTGCAAGCCAGCATCAAGAATTGTTCTTTGTATATGTAGCCACAGAAGAAGGAAATATGTATATGGCTCGTGGTGTTCAGTATGCAAAGAACGTGGATGTTAGGCAGCGTGTTTGGTACAAGGAGGTCAAAACGCTAGGCCATACTGTAGTTACCAACCCGTATATGAGTGCTACTAGACCTGATGTTATGCTTGCTACTGTAGCGACTCCGATTTTTATTGATAACAAGTTTGTAGGTGCAGTTGGTGTTGATGCTTCGGTTAGCACAATCAATGACTTCTTAAATTCAATAGATTTTGAAAATGGTGCTTATGGATTTTTGCTTGATAGCAACAAAAATGTTGTTGTTCACCAAAATGAAGACTTCAATCCAAAGGGCGATACAATGGCATCTGCAGATGATGTTATGCCAGAGTTGAAGGCTATTATAGATAATCCAGGCTCTAACATCGAAGTGGAAAAGGATTATCGCGGCGAGATGATGGTGTATTCTACTGCTCGTCTAAACGAGAGCCAATGGATAATAGGCGTAGCCTATCCGCAAAACAATATAAGTAAACACGTTGACCGAGGAATAAGAATTAGCTTGTTTGTTGCTTTGGTTTGCATTATTATAGCATCACTTGACATGGCTCATATCATTAAGAAGGTACTTCGACCAATAGAAAAGATTAATCCTGTCATGGATAGAGTTTTGGAAGGAGATTTTACTACGAAGGTAGATTTTGGTGCTTCAGATGATGAGATTGGAGAGCTGCAATTCAAGGTGGCAAGTATCTTAAATACAGTTTCAGATATTATCGAACAGCAGAAGTATGTGTTAGGCGAGATGGAAAAGGGCAACCTGATGGTTGAAGATATCGATCAGATGCCAGGTGACCTTAACGAAATTTCCCAGTCGGTAAACTCTATAAAAGAAACTTTTAACAACATAATATCTGATATACAGTTTTCAGCAATCAATTTGCAAAGTTTTGCAATGGGAATAAATGAGTCCAGTGACATAGCTGAGATGCGAATGGTATTCGAGGAGCTTTCAGCTGAGGCAAATGCGTTGATGGATAAGACTGCTAAGTTTAAAACTGCAATTAGGACGCCTGAAGACAAAATGCTTGAAGAAACCATGTCTAAAGATGAATAAGGAGGGAACCCAATTGAGTGAAGAGTTCAAAGAGTACATCACCTTCATGGTAAAAACAAAGGATGGCAATGAGGTGGAAATGGCAGTTATCGACCAGTTCGAGTTTGAGAACAAGGGTTATGTGGCAGCTGCATTAGTTGACGGTGATACAGTGAGCGATCAGGGCTGTTACATCTATCGTGTCAAAGTTGGAGAAGATGATTTTAAGGTTGAGAAAATAACAAATCAAATTGATTACAATCGAGTTGCAGAAGCTTACATGGAAATGAAGTAAGAATTCCTTGCATATGGCTATATGCAAGGGTATTCTTTATGTAAGGGTGTTTTTTGTTTGAGGAGGAAGTATGGAACTGAAGGATAGACAAATTTTTGAGAGAAACAAACTAGCATTTAAATTTGGCGGCATTATTCAAGGATTTGAACTTATATCAACCGTACTCTACAGGGCTGATAGAGTAGGCTGGGTTGATACTATCTTTATGGTTATCTGCCAAGTGCTTATCGGAATTTTCTTTGTGATAAGCTACACATCTATAGGTCGTAAAAGGGCAATGGGCAAGTACCTGATGATGGGCGCTTTAATGGCGAGCTACTTTATAGTAATGCTTGGCTCAGTGCATGTGCCATATCTATGGGCCTTCGGCCCGGGTCTTTTGATGCTTGTGCTTTTGTTTGCTGACGTAAAGCTTACGCTGATAACAGCAGCAGTATTAGTGGGCATCAACGTTTTATATATTCCACTTTTTATAAAATTCTCTGTTGAGGTTGCGGCTAGAATTAATATGGTCATGACCGATGCAATGTTTATTCTTTTGATTGCTTTTATGGCAATCTTTTATGTGCGTCTTAATAGTCGTCAAAATCAAGAATCCCTCGAGGAAATCGAAGGGGCTGCTGCTATGCAGGAGGAGCACGCCAAGACAATTCAATCTATCAGTGCAAATATTGCTAAAAAGCTTGAGGACGCCAACGATGCAATGGAGGGATTGTCTACAAAGGTAATATCTACGGCGGAGTCGGCTGAGCAGATTTCTCAGTCAATCAATCTTACTGCTGATGCAATTCAAACTCAGACGGCGATGAATTCAAACATTACAGAATCCCTTGATAATATCGCTCATCAGTCTCGTGCAATGCTCAATAACGCTGATGAGGTTACGGAAAATATAAGTGATGGTAACACACTTGTTGAAGAGCTTAGAGTTAAATCTGACGAAACTTCAAAAATTAACGAAGAGACAGCCGAGATGACGTCTCAGCTTCAGGAGTCTGCGGGAACGGTTAAGGATATCGTTGGAACTATCCTTAATATCTCTAGTCAGACAAATCTTCTTGCGCTCAACGCTTCTATTGAGGCGGCTAGAGCAGGCGAGGCAGGCAAAGGCTTTGCAGTTGTTGCTGACGAAATCAGAGCGCTTTCAGAGCACACCAAAGAATCAGCAGAGGAAATCTCCGCTACAATCGATGATTTGATTAGCAAGGTTAATACTGCATCCTTAAATATGCAGCGTTCAGTAGATTCTTCTAGCCAGCAGGGCGAGCTGATCGTTGAGACAGGTGATAAATTCAAAGTAATTCTTGAAAAGGTATCTGACCTTACAAGACGTGCATCAGATATTTCTGAAAATGTTGATTCATGTGTAGATGCAAATGCTAAGGTTATGGATGCAATCAGCAACTTGTCTGCTTCTTCACAGGAGGTTGCTGCATCTGCAGAGTCAAGCATTCACGTAAGTCAAGATTGTGAGACTGACATGGAGACAACAAAGAACATATTACACGAGATACTGGAAATTAGCAGATCTAGCGAAAATAATTAGCATAACAGGCGGGAATAATGAGAAGGTTCAAATTCAAACAGGTGGAAAACTACATAGCTCTTTTCAAGAAGATAGCCGAGGGTGTTTTTGCAGAGCTATCCGAGGGCAATCTTGCAAAAGCAAACGAATATCTTCAAACCTGTCAGCAAAAGGCGATAGAGCTTGGAGAGTTTATTGAAAAGGAAGAGGGCTTGGGGCATGCCACAGTTTCAGTTTTAGAAGAGTTTTGCGAAGTAATCTATCAGGTCAACGAAGGAATTCTTGGGGAAGATGGCTTGGCACCAGAGGTGGCAAAGGTTTCCTTGGAAAAGACAGTTGATCGTATTGCGGCAAGCGCTGCCAAGGATATTGTAATTAACAAGGTGGTTGTGTTCTTGCCTTATAAGGCTAGTATGTGGGATTCCTTGGAGACGGTTTGGGAGAGGAAGAAAGCAGAGCTTAATACTGATGCATACGTTATTCCGATTCCATATTTTGAAAAGAATCCAGATGGTTCTGTAAAGGAAGTAATCTACGAGGGCGACCAGTATCCGGAAAGTGTGCCGGTGGTGTCATATGAGGAGTTTGATTTTGAGGCAGCAAGGCCTGATGAAATATATATCCATAATCCATATGACGATTTGAATTTTGTCACTAGTGTCCATCCCTTCTTTTACAGTGAAAACCTAAAGAAATACACTGACAAGCTTATATATATCCCATACTTCGTGCTGGCGGAGCCAAATCTAGACGATCCTGATGTTGTAGAAAACAACAAGCATTTCGCCCTCACCAAGGGTGTGGTTAATGCGGACGAGGTAATCGTCCAATCTGAGGCTATGAAAGAGGTGTATGTCAGAGCTTTGGTAGGGCATTTTGGCGAGGAATCGCGACCTGTGTGGGAAAACAAAATCAAGGGCACCGGCTCACCAAAATTCGAAAAGATTCTTGCTATGAAGGATCAGGATATAGAGATTCCAAAGGATTGGCTCAAGATAATCGAAAAGCCAGATGGAACCCATAAAAAGATAGTTTTTTACAACATCGGCGTTGTCCCAATGCTAAATGCCGAGGACAAGATGGTTGAAAAAATAGAAGATGTCCTTAAGATATTCAAAGAAAATAAGGATGATGTGGCGCTGCTTTGGCGACCACATCCCCTTATGATTTCAACCCTGGAAAGCATGATGCCAGAGCTAGCGGAGCGCTACAAATCCATCGTTGAAAAGTACAAGGCCGAGGGCTGGGGCATCTATGATGATACAGCGGATATGGACAGGTCGATTATTATCAGCGATGCTTACTACGGTGACCAAAGCAGTATTGTTCAGCTTTATGAAAAGCTCGAAAAACCGATTATGATTCAAAACCCAGACGTTTTAAATGCGATATAGACTAGAAAGGGGAGTTAAATGATTGAATTAAATGCTTCAATGATGTGCGCAAATTTTGGACATTTAGCAAGGGAGGTAACTGAGCTAGAGGATGCCAATATAGATTCATTTCACATAGATATCATGGATGGTCGCTACGTGCCAAACTATGCTATGTCTTTAAACGACTTGAGATATATTGCCAAGTCTACCTTCAAGCCGCTAGATGTGCATTTGATGGTTGAGCATCCAAATAACACAATCGAGGTATTTATCGGTAATCTTCGTAAAGGCGATACTATTTATATTCATCCAGAGGCAGAGTATCATCCTTCTACAACACTCAAAAAGATTATCGATGCAGATATGATTCCGGGGATTGCTATCAATCCTGGCACCAGTGTTGAGACAATTATGGAGATGCTGCAGATTGTTGATAAGGTGCTGGTAATGTCGGTAAATCCCGGCAACGCAGGACAGATGTACTTGCCTTACGTTGGCCAAAAGATAGAAAAGCTTCTAAAGCTCAAGGATGAAATGAACTTTAAGCTGTATTGGGATGGAGCTTGCTCTGCAGACAAGATTTTGACCTATGCGCCTATGGGGGTGGATGGATTCGTGCTAGGTACTACGCTTTTGTTTGGACGAGGACGCGCCTACGCAGATATTATTAGCGACATTCGTGAGATGAAATTATAGGGCAATTCGTTTTTACGTAATAAAGGAAGAAGGTGAGAATATGAATATTGCCATTGTACTTGCTGGCGGAATAGGCGCTAGATTAGGGGCGGACATACCAAAGGCATTTGTCCCTGTGCAGCAAAAGCCTTTGATAATCTATTGCCTAGAGGTGTTAAACAACAACAGTCAAATTGACAAGATTCAGATTGTTGCTGCCGAGGATTGGATGGCACAGGTGGAAGAGTGGACCAAGGAATACGAGGTGGCGAAAAAGGTTGTTGGATATTCTATCCCAGGCACCACCAGACAGCTTTCTATTTTCAATGCGCTGACTGATTTAAAGGATATAGCATCAGATGATGATTTGATTTTTATCCACGACGCCGCAAGACCACTTTTGACAGATACCATAATAGAAGATAGCTTTGCTGTTATTGCAGGCTATGATGGGGTGCTTCCAGTGCTTCCTATGAAGGACACGGTGTATATGAGCAAGAGCGGAACCCAAGTAGATTCCCTTCTAAATCGAGAAGAGATTTTTGCTGGACAAGCACCGGAGACTTTTATTTTTGGTAAATACTATGAGGCAAACAAGAGTCTTGCCGACTCTGGTCAGATAGAAAAGATTAAAGGCTCAACGGAGCCGGCAATCATGGCAGGAATGAAAATTTACTTGATTCCTGGAGATGAAAACAACTTTAAGATAACCACGCAGGCTGATTTAGAGAGATTCAGCGAAATCGTGGGCAAGAGAAGTTAAAAATAATAGAGAGTTTTAGAAAAATCGGAGAGAAGTTTAAGAAAAATGAAAGCATTAATTTTAAAAGATGTAGAAAACATTAGTGTAGAAGAAGTTGAAAAACCGTCCGCTGGTTCAAAAGAGGTATTAGTAAAGGTGGGAGCCTGTGGAGTGTGTGGCTCAGATATTCCAAGAGCCTACCGCGATGGCGCGCACAATATGCCTCTTATTGTAGGGCATGAATTCGCAGGAACTGTGGAAGCAGTTGGCCCTGATGTGGATAACTCATGGATAGGCAAGTCCGTTGGTGTATTTCCACTTATTCCTTGCATGAAGTGTTCTTGCTGCAAGAATAAAAAGTTTGAGATGTGCAAGGACTACTCATATCTTGGCAGTCGCCGAGATGGAGGCTTTGCGGAGTATGCTGTGGTTCCAGAGTGGAATGTGATAGAGCTTCCAAACACTGTAACTTTAGATCAGGCTGCAATGATGGAGCCTATGGCTGTGGCGGTTCATGCGATTCGCCAGGGCTTTGGTTTGACTGAATCAGGCGACAAAGAATCACCTTTAAAGACACATGCGTCTTATCTTAAGGACAAGACTGTTGCAGTGATGGGGCTTGGGGCAATAGGTCTCTTAGTGACGATGTTCTTAAAGGACTTAGGTATTAAAACCGTATATGCTATCGGTAACAAGGAATACCAAAAGCAAAAGGTTTCGGAGCTTGGTATACCAGCAGACTGCTATTGCGATGGCTACAAGGAAGACGAAATACAGTGGCTACAGGATAAGACAGATGGCGAGGGAGTAGATGTATTCTTTGAATGCATCGGCAAGGCAGAAAGCTACAATGTCGCTGCAGGTAGTGTTACTCCTGGGGGCCGGGTATGTTTGATAGGAAATCCATATGGAGACATGAATCTTGACAGACAGATTTATTGGAAAATCCTTCGCAATCAGGTGACCCTCGTTGGAACGTGGAATTCGTCATTTACCCATGAACCGTCGGATGATTGGCACTACGTGCTTGACAGGCTCCATGCAGGAGCAATCCATCCAGAGAGTCTGATTACTCAGCGCTTTGATTTAGAGCATATTATGGATGGCTATGAGCTTATGAGAGATAAGAAAGAACCATATGTTAAGGTTATGATGGAGTAGATATAAACGAGAGACTCTAATTCTAAAAATACGAGTGCTAAAATGAAAAATTTTTGAAATTTCTGCTAACTTGCGCACTTTTTACAGAAAACTTGGTATACTTATACTACTAGCATTTCTTAATAGGAGTATATAATTATAATCTGAATTTAAAGAATTTGGAGGGCTTTTAAATGGGTGCGGATAATAACATTAATATCGAAACCAAGCAGATGCTTGAAAGAAATCGACTTGCAAGAATTTGCGGCACAATCACAGTATGTGCATTAATATTTCTTTGTATAAATGCTCTTGGAAGAACAGGGCCAAGTGTTTTAAATATCATTAGATTAGTATTATCTGTAATAAGTGCCATCGCATTTCATATTTTCTATATAATACTTGGCAAAGAGCACAAATATAAATATGTTGTGACTTTACCAATGGTGGCGCTTTATTTTCTTTATATCTATGTTCCAATTGATTCACACATGTACATATTCATGTATTCAATCATCATGATTGTACTAATATACGGCGAGGCTGGAACGGTTAGGATTGGATGCATAATAGCAAACTTTGGCTTGATTACAGCAGGAATTCAGCAAATTCAGTCTGGCAAGCTTACGATTTACGAATTAATCACTCAAGTAGTATTTTCAGCAATTGCATGTACAAGTGCTTACTTTGTTTGTAGACAGCAGCGTCGACAGACTGGAGAGGTTCTTGGTGCTATAGAAGATAGCGCCTCTAGCATTAAGGAGACTTCAGCTACAATCGTTGATTTGGCAGAGCAGCTTAATCAAAAGTTTAACGACGCCAATGCGGTATCAACCAGATTAAATGAAGCGATGGATGCTGCAAGCACATCTGTTGCTGAAATCGTAGAGGGAACTAAAAATACAGCTGAGGCAATCGAAAACCAGACAAGTAAGACATCTGTTATTCAGGAAAGTATTCAGGCTGTTGGAGGAGAGGCAAACTCAATTGATGATGTTTCAAGCCAGGTTGAGACTTCCGTTAATGAAGGTGTCAATTTGATTAATCAGCTTAAGAGTCAGGCTGAGGTAGTGGCAAATATTAATATCGAAACCAGTCAGACTACTCAGGCCCTTAATGATAGTATCCAAGATGTTCAAGCTATCACAGAGACAATTCTTGGTATTTCAAGTCAGACAAACTTGCTTGCCCTTAATGCTTCAATAGAGGCTGCCAGAGCTGGTGAAGCAGGTAAAGGTTTTGCGGTTGTAGCTGACGAAATCAGAGCCCTGTCTGAAAGCACTCGTGAGGCTACAGAAGAAATTTCAAAAATTATCGAGAGACTAACTTCAGACGCTCGTTCAGCATCAGATGCCATGTCTAGATCGGCTGAGTATGCGAGCAAGCAGAACGAACTGATTGTAGAAACAGGCACAAAGCTTGATGCAATCAAAGAAGGTACAGACGAGCTTCGAGGCGGAGTTGTTCAGGTCAAAACATCCGTTGATGAGGTTATCAAAGCCAACTCTCAGATTATGGATAATATCACAAATCTATCTGCTACATCTGAGGAAGTTGCAGCGGCTGCAGACACAGTAGGCGCAGTGAGTGATGATGCAATGGATGCATTAAAGGATATGAATGATGCATTAGAGGTAATCAGTAATATTTCTAAGAAGATGGAACAAATGGCACTTTAATAAAACGAGGGAGATAAATGGCAAATAGACCAGTATCCAGAAAGAGACATGTTACAGGTTCAGGTTCTGTAAATAGACGTGGTTCTGTAGGTTCAGGACATAGCGCTCACCATGGAGGTGGCTACGGCACTCATAGCGGAGATTCTCACAGAAGCTATGGCGGCGGAGGCTTCGGTGGAGGAGGCTTCGGCGGCTTGAAGGTCATTATTGTACTTATAATTGCATTGCTAGGCGGTGGAGGAGCTCTCTTTGGAGGTCTTGGAAATTCTGATTCCAATCAAACCCAAACATCACCGGCATCGGGGCAAACAAGCTATGGTGATTTGGCTTCAATGCTGTTTGGCGGCGGTGGCGGTACCAATGGTTTTGGTGGCGGCAATGCCCAGTGGAGCAGTAAGAGTAATACCGGTGTATTAGATACGAATGTGGATTCATCTGCAAGGCCTAAATACACCAAGTTAAAAGGGGATGGTAGCGATACCACGACAATCCTCATTTATATGTGCGGTACCGACCTTGAATCTAGGGGTGCTATGGCATCTAAGGATTTGCAGGAGATGTTAAACGCAACCGTTGCAGACAACATCAATCTTATCGTATATACGGGTGGATGTACTGGATGGAAGAACAATACCATCAGCAATCGTACCAATCAGATATATCAGATTAAAAACGGTCAGTTTAATTTGTTGAAGGATAATATTGGCGATTTGCCGATGACTGATCCAAAGACGCTTTCCAGCTTTATTAAGTGGGGCGGACAAAACTATCCAGCAGATAGATATGCTTTGATTTTCTGGGATCACGGCGGTGGTTCTGTTACAGGCTATGGTTACGACGAAAAGCATAAAAATGCCGGTTCAATGGAGCTTGGAGAGATTAATAAGGCGCTTACAGAGGGCGGTTTAAAGTACGACTTTGTAGGATTTGATGCCTGTCTCATGGCAACAGTAGAGACAGGTCTTATGCTTGATGCTCATAGCGACTACATGATAGCATCGGAGGAAACAGAGCCAGGTATCGGCTGGTACTACACAAATTGGCTCACTAATCTCAGCAAGAATCCTTCTGTTTCTACCTTAGATATAGGTAAGACCATCGTAGACGATTTTGTGGCTCAGTGTGGCAAGCAGTGTCCAGGTCAGAAGACTACTCTTTCAGTGGTGGATTTGGCGGAGCTATCGGCAACAGTTCCAGAGGATTTAAAAAACTTTGCTACAGCAACCTCTGGACTTATCGATAAAAAGGAATACAAGACGGTTTCAAATGCTCGTTCAAGTACGCGAGAATTTGCCCAGTCTAACAGAATAGATCAAATCGATTTGATTGACTTTGCAGTCAAGATGGATACAGATACTAGCAAAGAGCTAGTTAAGTCCTTGAAGGGTGCAGTTAAGTACAACAATACTTCATCTAACATGATTAATGCCTACGGTCTTTCGATATATTTCCCATATCGTCAGACTAGCAAGGTGGACAACATGGTTAACACCTACGGCGAAATCGGTATGGATGAAAGCTATAGTGCGTGCATCCAAAAGTTTGCATCAGTAGAATACTACGGTCAGCAGGCCACAAACAATAACACCAATCCTATGGGAATGCTCCTTGGCTCATCTGGTGGAAATAACGATTTGGGCAGTGCTGATGCAGTGGCTCAGCTTCTGAATATGTTCCTTTCTCAAGGCTCATCACAGAAGTTCCTAGAAAATGGTGTTGATGTTGATACAGCTGCTGAAATCATTGCAAAGGACAACATCGATTCCGATGATATCAAGTGGACTAAGAACGATGTAGGGGACGATATAATCGCTCTTGACGAGGATAAGTGGGACAACGTTCAAAATCTTGAGCTTACCATGCTTGTTAAGGATGGCGATGGCTACATCGACTTAGGAAAGGATAATATATTTGACTTTGATGATGATGGAAATCTGATGCAGGCCACCGATAGAAGCTGGCTTGCAATAGATGGTCAGATAGTTGCTTACTATCATCTTGATACAACAGGTGATGAGAATAACTACACAATCACAGGTAAGATTCCAGTTATGCTCAACGATGAACGGGCAGATTTGATTGTTGTATTTACTTCTGACAATGAAAACGGCTACATCGCAGGTGCTACCTACAACTACGACGGTGAAGATGTAGAAGTAATCGCAAAGAACCTCACAGAGCTTAATCAAGGCGATGTAATAGACTTTATCTGTGACTACTACACAGTAAATGGCGACAAGGTGGAATACGAGGATACCTATTATCTTGGAGATAAGATGGCAGTTAAAAAGCCGATGAATCAAATTCAGGTTTCAAACCTTGTTATTGAGGATAAGAAGCTTGTATGCGCCTACGTATTTACAGATATCTACGGCAACACAATATATAGCGAGAGCTTTGAGCAGTAATAATTTCTTATAGAATGTGCAGGATAGAAGGATTTTGGATAAATAGCCAGAGTCCTTCTTTTTTTGGAATTTTTTCACATAAATAGCACAAAGGTAATTGAGAAACATAGTACAATGAATTTATATACGAAATACTAAAGGGGGAGCCAAATAGTATAAGGAGGCTGTGGGGATGATAGGAGTTAAGAAAAATTCGGAAGCTAAGGCAAAGCCTGTTGTTGCCAGAAAGGATAGTATTAGAAGAAAGCTATTTTTGGCGACCCTTGCAGTTTCAGCATTGCCACTGATTGTTGCTGTTGCCATTAGTTTTTATTCTTCTAGTAACAAGGCTAAAAGTGACGCAGTAGATATTCTTGAGTGGCAGGGATGGTATTTAAGCTCACAAATCGGACAAGTGATGGAGGGACATAAGCAGGCCCTCGCAGCATTTGCGTCTGCGCCGACAACCATTGATTTCATTAAGGGAAATCTGGTTGATACTTCAGTTATCTTGAACCATATGAAGGCCGTGAACAAAGAGTTCAATGATGGTAATACGATGGTTATAACAGGCCCTGATGGAATGCAGCTTCTTAGAAGTGATAGCGGTAAACTGGTAGATATCTCAGAACGAGACTACTTTAAAGAAGCCATGGCTGGAAATTTCAATGTTTCCAATGTTATTGTCAGTACCTCATCCGGCGTCAGAATGCTTTGTATTGCGGGACCTATCATAGACCCTGCATCAAATCAGGTTATCGGTGTGGTTCATCGAACCTTCGATTTGAATGTATTTCATTCACTTTTGCAGTCGGAGTGTGACAATGGATTCCTTGTAGATAGAAATTTTGATTTGGCAGCTCATTCTCAGTATTCTATTTCTCCTGAATCAGAGACACAAAACTATGCAGATGCTCCATTTGCAAACTCAGACAAGGAGGAAGGATACTTTGTATCTGATTACAATGGACTTAATGAATATATAATTTACGTCCGTGAACCGATTTCAAACTTCACTCTGTGTGTTGCATATAGCGAGAAGGATATTCTTGCAAGATCGAGACGTAGCGCATATTTTATCATTTCAATCGGTGTATTCTTGTTAATCTTAGGCTCAGTATTTGCAGTACTTTTGGCAAACGGATTTACGAAACCGATACTTGCGGTTAGTAATTCTCTTTCAGAGCTTGCGGATGGTAAGTTTAGACGGATAGAAGGCCATGCAAAACGAAAGGACGAATTTGGTGTAATTGTTCGTAATACCAATTCGTTAATAGAAAAGCTAAACGAGATTGTAGGACATATTAAAGAAACTGCAAATACTGTTGGTCATTCTTCTGAAAAATTATCACACATGGCTTCGCAGATTGCAGGCTCAGCAGAGGGTGTAACAAACTCAGTACAGGAAATCGCAACTGGAGCAATTCAGCAGGCCGAGGAAATTCAACAAGCTGCAGAGAGCGTTGGAAGGATAACAGATGCAGTTGGTGGCGTTCAGTCATCTGCAGATGATATGAAGGATATCGCAACAAGAATGAAGGATGCTTCGGAAGAATCTAGTCGTTCCCTTACTAATCTTCAGGATTCAAGTAGCGAGATGACCAAGAAGATTGAAGAAATCACAAGAACTATCGAGGCTACACAAAAGGCTGTAAGTGATATCAATGAGCAGGTCGAAGGTATATCTGGAATTGCAGCGCAAACCAACTTGCTATCGCTTAATGCTTCCATAGAGGCAGCAAGAGCCGGTGAGGCAGGTAAAGGATTTGCGGTAGTTGCTGAAGAGATTAGAAAGCTTGCAGATGATTCTGATAACATGGCCGAGCAAATCCGTAAGGTTATGGATGTTCTTTTGCAAGAGGCAGAGCAGGCTGTTAAAGCAGCAGATTTGGTTAGGGATGGAAATATCGAGCAGCAGAATGCCTTAGGAGAAACTCTAGTATCGGTACAGGGTATGTTATCAGATATTGAAGAAACGGTACTTGGAGTAAGGACAATTGCTGGCGATGCAACAACCTGCGTGGAATCAAATACGGTTGTGTCAGAAGCAATGACCTCGCTTTCAGCAATATCTCAGGAGAATGCGGCATCCACTGAAACTACAAATGCAGCAGTAGAAGAACTGTCAGCAACAGTAGCGACATTGGCAGAGTCAGCTCATGGCCTGAAGGATATAGCTGATAAACTCAATGGCGAAATGGAATTCTTTAAATAAAGGTTTATTTATATTTTAAGCAACCATATCGGTACAGAAAGGAGTGCCGCTATGGTTGCTTTTTTTACCTTAAAGGAAATTGCTTTGCAATCTCCTTTAAGGTAAAAAACACACTTCGTGTGAAATATGTGTCTCGGCGACAGAAGAATTTATTTGCTTACAGCAAATGTCGCCTCGCACTGCTGGAGTTTTGCGTAGCAAAACTCTTTCTTACATATCTTCAAGTCTACCGTGTTTTTCGTAGTTTGTGATGCGAGAAGGTTTGTTTGCATCATCTACAAAAACAACCTTTGGTTTGTGATTTTTTGCTTCATCCGCTGCCAGACTGCAATAGCACATGATGATTACATGGTCACCAATCTGTACGCATCTTGCAGCCGCACCGTTTAGGCAAATCATGCCGCTTCCGCGCTCACCGGCAATAGTGTAGGTTTCGAAGCGATTTCCGTTTTCAACGTCAACAATCTGAACCATTTCATATTCTAAGATACCAGCGGCATCAAGCAAATCCTCGTCAATGGTTATACTTCCAACGTAATCGAGAGCTGCCTGAGTGACAGTGGCTCTATGTATTTTTCCCTTTAACATAGTCAAATTCATAAAACACCTATTCCTTATAGATTTCTAAGCCTTTACTAAACTGGATTTTAATCTTCAACAATGAAGTTGTCTATTAATCTAACCTTTTCGCCGATGTATACCGCTACAGCTGTGAGGATAGGACCGTCGATGGTATCGATTTTCTGAAGCTCGTTCCAGTCTACAATCTCTACGTAGTCAACTCGAGCAAGTGGCTCAGACTCGATAATGTCTGTAACTGCTTTGACAACAGTCTTAACGTCCTTTTCGCCGCCTCGAACCATCTCCTCACCCTTTGTAAGAGCCTTGTGAAGTACAAGAGCTTTTTGTCTTTCTTCTGGGTTTAGGTAAGTGTTACGAGAGCTTTTTGCGAGACCGTCATCTTCGCGGATGATTGGGCAACCAACGATTTCAATGTTGAAATTGAGATCGCGAACCATGCGCTTTACAATGGCAAGCTGCTGAGCATCCTTTTGGCCGAAGTAAGCTTTGTCAGCTTCAGAGATATTGAAAAGCTTGCTGACAACAGTGCATACACCGTTAAAGTGGATAGGTCGGCTCTTTCCGCAAAGCTCTGTGGATAAGGTATCCACACCTACGTAAGAATGGAATCCATCAAGGTACATCTCAGATGGTTCTGGATGGAATATTAAATCAGCGCCTAGGCTTTCACAAAGTTTGCAATCGGCATCAAAATCTCGAGGATATGTTGCCAAATCTTCCTTTGGGCCGAACTGTATCGGATTTACGAAATCAGAAACAATAACTTTGTCACACTCTCTGCGTGCACGCTCAATAAGGCTGGCGTGCCCCTCATGCAAATATCCCATGGTTGGTACAAGACCAATAGATAAGCCTTGCTTTTTCCACTCACGGACATTTTCTTTTACTTCTTTGATTGTTGTAGCTTTAATCATTTTGAAAATCTCCTTTATGCTAACTCTGTCTCGTAATCTAAACTGAGCTTGAATTCTTTGGTAGAGGCGGCACTTTCAACTGCAGCCATAACCTCAGGATCTATTTTGAAATTGTGCTCCTCGGCTGGGAACGCCTTTGATTTAACCTCGGCATCATATTGGCTGAAGGCACGCTTCATTTCTTCACCTATGTTGGCGAAGTGTTTTACAAATTTTGGCTTGAAGCCAGAGAACATACCAAGCATATCTTGATATACAAGAACCTGCCCGTCGCAACCATTTCCAGCGCCGATTCCGATAGTTGGAATAGTAAGCTCTTTAGAAATTAGAGTTGCAAGCTCCTCTGGAACGCATTCCAAGGTAACCATAAATGCGCCGGCTTCTTCTACGGCTTTTGCATCTTCAAGAATCTGAAGAGCGCGCTCGATGTTCTTGCCCTGTACCTTGAAACCGCCAAAGGCATTTATAGACTGTGGAGTTAATCCGATGTGAGCGACCACAGGAATATCCGCATTTACGATAGCTTTGATTTGTTGACAAACTGACGCACCCCCCTCAAGCTTAACAGCTTGTGCATGACCTTCTTTTACAAGACGGCCAGCATTTTTAACAGCATCATAAACTGATGTCTGATAAGACATAAATGGCATATCTGCCACAAGAAATGTATCCTTAAGTCCACGAGAAACGCTAGCGCAATGGTGAATGATATCATCCACGGTAACAGGAAGAGTATCGCTGTAACCCATCATGGTCATCCCAAGGGAATCTCCAATAAGAATTGCGTTAATTCCAGCCTCTTCCATAAGACAAGCTGTAGAATAGTCATAGCATGTTAGCATGCTAATCTTTTCACCTCGTTGCTTCATTTCCTGAAGACTAGTGACTGTGTTTTTCATACAAACCTCCTAGGTATTAAGTATATTTTCCAATTGGCTATAATCTGAATCTGGATGCTTTGCCTTAGCAACTGTAATGGCTTTCTTTGAAAGAATTCGATAAACGTCCTTGTTTTCTGAATCAAGAGCCAGAAGATGTCTGGAAATTGTGCCAACATCGTTTCTTTCTACAGGACCGGTTAAGCCATTAACTGCACCCTGAGCTAAAACCTTATGTACATTTCCAAGAATCAACGGCTCGATTGCCTTATGCAGCATCTCGTCAGAAAGACCACATTTTGCAAACTCTTCCTGGGCAGCAGCCATAAGAGCTACTACAAGATTTGAGCCGAAAACTGCAGCAGCATGATATCGAGTTTTATTCTCGGCATCAATCTCACCTACAGTAAGCCCCGTGTTTTCTAGAAATGCTTTCATAGTTGGTAAGCACTTGCTACATCCTTCGATTGTAAATAAAGCTTTAGGAAATTCCTGGTATGAATCGTATCTATCAGATACAGCCAGTAATGGATGGACTGAGAAACCAAACGCTCCTGCCTTCTCAATACCTGAAAAGATTTTTGAAGATAATGAACCACTGCAATGACATATCATTTTTCCGGCAATGTTTAAGTCTTTAATCTGATCCCAAACAACGCCAATGCAATCGTCAGGAACAGTGATAAAAACCACATCGCTTTCTTCAATTAATGTCTCTAAATTTGAAAAATAATTAGATTTGGTAAAATCGGCTGCAGAAACAGCTGATTCCATAGAACGGCTATAGAAGCCGATGACTGAAACGCCCTTACTTGCCAAGTGCTTGCCCAAAGAGCAGCCCACTTTGCCGGCGCCAACAAATCCTACCTTCATGACATCACCTCCTTAAAAATGAGGGAACAGTCTCGTTCCTATAGATACGAGCATTGCCACTAGGCCATATCTTTAAAATTTAGAAGCTCTACGGTATAGTTTCGTCCCGAATACCATCCGTCGCCACTATAGCACTACAAATCCCCAAAGTAAACCCATGTACATCCATAAAAACAAACCGCCGCCCATATACTTTGCTGCCCTGGCCCTCCTTTAGCACCCCTAGCCCCGGCCGCGGCCCCCTCCAACTGCCACCAGCAGGGTGCACCTTCATTACAATTGAGCTATGATTGTAGATTTTATTAATGCCAAAAGGGAGCTTCTATCGGGTGTCCGGGCGTCGATTTTACAATTCGAAGGGAATGCTTTGTCCCTGGCGGACATGTTTAAGATTACAAAAATAGTTCCACAAACTAGACTT
>DBWZ01000017.1:0-29404 GCA_002309345.1 Pseudobutyrivibrio sp. UBA1225 | reverse complement strand
ATGACTATATATGTAAAAAATCACTTTTTATTTCGCTAAGCGCATTCCAATGCGCCGCAATTGCTACTAAGCTAGTTTGTGGAACTATTTCTATATAAAAATTTTCATGTCCGCTCAGGGACAAACATTTTCGTCAGAATTGTAAATAGTTGCCCGAACACCCGATAATCGAAGAAGCGACACTTGGCATTTAGAAAATCTAAATCATATGCGACGTAATGAAGGTGCACCCTGCTGGTGGCAGTTGGAGGGGGCCGCGGCCGGGGCTAGGGGTGCTTAAGGAGGGCCAGGGCAGCGGTGTAGTCGGCTAGGCGGTTTGCTTTACGGATTTTCTTGAGGGCTTTTTCGTTGTTGGGATATAGTTCTTGCCAAAAGGCCCAGAATTCTTTGAGGCGATGGAGTACGGGCTTCTCTCCGGAGAGAACGGCTATGTATTGGGAGAGTAAATCCTCCTGGAAGGTGCGGAATTTGTCGTAGTCGAAGGCTAGGGCGTGGCCAGCTTCGTACTCAAGGGCTAGCTGAGGGTTTGCGATTAGGCCGCGTCCAATCATTAACGCATTTACGGTATCGTATTTGCGGAATATAGCAGTGATATCTTCGAGGGTTTTGACTTCTCCATTGAAGACTAGTGGAGCTTTGGAGTGCTCAACGGCATATTCAAAGAATTCAGGTCGTAACGGTTCACGGTAAAAGTCGGACTGAATCCTTGGATGAATAGTCAATTCCTTGATAGGGTATTTGTTGTATATATCTAGGATTTCGTAAAATTCATCGGGTTCAGCTTTGCCGAGGCGGGTCTTGATAGAGATTTCGGGTACATCTGCGCCAGTCGATGCACAGGCTGCTTCAATACCTTCAAAGATTTCGTAGAGCATCTTGTCCAAGTCGTCGTTGTAGAATAAAAGTCCAGACCCCTTTTTCTTGGCTACGACAGTTCCACTAGGGCAGCCCAAATTGAAGTTGATTTCTTTGTATCCAAGAGCCGCTATCTCACCTACAGCCCAAAGAAAATGCTCAGAATTATTGGTGAGTAGCTGAGGTACGGTTGTGTTTATATCGTTTTGTTCCGGATCGATGTCCTTGAATTCTCGGGTGGTGAATTTGAGATTAGAGTTTGGAGAAATAAACGGTGTGAAGTATTTGGCTACACCGCCGTAGTATGTCTTAAAAGTATTCCTGTATATGCTGTCTGTGACGCCCTCTAGTGGGGCAAGGTAGATTTGATTCATGGTAACATAATTCTTTCGAAATATTGAATGTAGTTATAGAACTGTTTTAACTTAGTAAAAGTATAAAAGATAGATATATTTTTTGTAAATATGGAAAAAAATAAAAAAAATTTTTGAATAGTAAGAGAGAAACAATAATATCTAAAAAATGGAGGAATAGAAATGGGTATAAATGAAGATAAAAAAGCAATAATTAAAGAAGCAATAAGACTATATACTAAGTATATATATTTTTTGAACGATCAGGAAGTATATGTTCTTATGAAAACTTTAGATTATGCTCATAATACAGATAAATATATGTATTCAACAAAATCTGACCAAGAATTAAAAAGATGGAGATTAGACTTAATGAATCAAAAAGACATTGTTAAGAATGAATGTGATAAGCTTAAAAAATGTCTGGAAAATGAAGTTTTAGTTTCCGATAAAACTATAGACGGCTACATTGATAGTTATCAAGCAGATAAAGAATTGATAAATGATAATATGAATGCCTTTGGGGAATACATAAATTATACTGAAGAGTTATATAATCAAGCGATACAAAAAACGATAGAGTGTGATAAATATATATATGATTGTTTAGTTCGAGTGAGCAATAATAAAGACAATGTGTCTGCGAAAGATAAGCAAGCAGTTATTGAGTGGGGAGTAGAAAGAACAAATGAAGACAAACATATGGAAAAAGCTGACCTAACGATTATTCAGGAGTTAATGGATGAAAAGGGCGTACTTAGCAGGGAAGAACAAATATTATATTTGAAGTTGGAAATTGATAAGTATAAGGCAGATTTGTTTATAAAAAAAGAGGATTTTGCAAGATGCAAAGATAGAATTATTGAACAGATTAGTAACTTCAGGGAGACGAAAAATGAATATAAGTATTCGGCAGTTCGCTCTAATACAAATTATGGAAGGGTAATAGAATATATAGAAGATAAAATTTCCAGAATCGATGCGGCGATTGAAGAATGCGAAAAAAGAAAACAAGAGGATTTTGGTAAGCATAAAGAATTAGATAAGGTAAAAAACAAGTTGATTATTTTGTTTAAAAATAATACAAACGATATTGACGAAAAACTTACTAATGCAAAAAGATATGAAGAAATGGTGAGAACTAATATCGAAAAAGAGCTAAAAATAATTAAAAAATCAGATAAGTTCATAAAAAAATGTATTCGTAAATTGAACAGAGAAGAAGAATTAGAAAAGAAATATGAGGAAGCGGTTTTAAATTGGGGTATTGAAAAAATAAATAGCAACATGAAAATGGAAGAAAAGGAAAAAAAGCCAATATTCAAATTAATCATGGATAAGTATAAGAAGCGTGGTTTAAATGGTAATAAGGAATATATGGCTTGTTTAAAATTATGTTTAAAGGAGTTAATGACAATAAGAGATACTATAATGTATTCAAAAATGGAACAGGCAAGTAAAAATGAACAGTCGAGTAAAATCATTAATAAAATAATTTATATCAATAATCTAATTGATGATATTGACGAAGGAAGAACTATTCTTAAAGAATTTCCAGTCGAGTGTACGAAAGTTGTTGATTATGTATTGGCCTATAATGAACCTATAAATAATCAGCAGGAGTTAAATGAACAGCAGAAAGTAAATGAACAGCAAGAGTCAAGTAAACAACAGGAAGTAAGTGAACAGCAAAAGACAAGTAATCAGCAAGATTTTATGGATAATAAAATTATTTCAGATACATCTAAGAGACTTAGGGAGGCCGTTATAGCAAAAAGCACAATAGAGTCTCTTAAAAAAAAGTATACAAATGATAAACAATCAATTGTAAAATGGGATCCGCTAGGAGATAAAAGTGCAAAATATACAACGAAAGCGATGGGAGTCGCCTTAATTCTAGATTCGGAAAGAAAACTCACATCATTAGTTGAGAATACAAAAACAATACAAGAACAAGTTGCTCAGAATAATGATTTGACAGTTGAGGATTATAACATATTAGATACTAATAACAAAAAAATCAAAAATATAATAGCTAAAGTGAAATCTATGGATAGGTATAATTATATTCGAGAATACTCTAATCATATGGATGCTTATAGGACAATAAGCGAAAACCCTGTAAAAAGTAATGGGAAGGCGCAAAATGTTAAAGTATTTTAAATGAATTAAAAAAGTGGTAAATTAAAGGGGTAAAACATGGAGGAGACCGAAAGGCTTCTACCAAAGGAGGAAAATATGGAAAATAAAAAATCTACTACCTATGAGCTAGTTCTTACAGCTCTATTTGCAGCTATCATTGGAGCAATGGCTTTCACACCGCTAGGTTATATCCCACTTGTAGTTATCAATGCAACAACAATTCATATCCCGGTTATATTGGGCTCACTATTCCTTGGCCCAAAGAAGGGTGGATTGCTTGGCGGAGTTTTTGGATTGACAAGCTTTTTGAGAAGTACATTTGTGCCATCATCACTTTCGGCGTTTGTATTTTCTCCGGTGATTGCAGTAAGCACAATTAATCCAACAGGAGTTGGGGCAACGCTCGCTGTTGTTTTGAAGAGCTTGTTTATAGCTTTTGTACCAAGAATCTTAATTGGTGTTGTTCCATACTTTGTATATGTTGGAATCAAAAAGGCGATTACTTCAAACAGAAAGATTACTGTAGGTTCAATAATAAATCTTGTGATTTCGTTTATCATTGGCTTTGGCGTTTATGCTTTTATCAATAAGAGATTTGAAAACTTTAACTATAATGGCAAGATAGCTATCGGCGTCGTAGTAGGCTTTGTAACCTTTGCACTAGTTGAATACTTGTTTATGACAAAAGATGCCAAGGCACTTGGATTTATTTCAGCTGGTATTGCTGGAGCGATGACAAATACACTCCTTGTTATGGGTGGAATATTTGTGTTGTACAAGGAGCCATACTCAAAGGCAGTTGGCGTTGCCGCCGACGCTCTACTTACAATGATTGGTGGAGTTATCAGCTTCAATGGCGTGATTGAGGCGGTGGTTGCAGCGATTATCGTTTACCTTGTAGGAGCTGTTCTTGCTAAAATTCATCCAATGGGTGCAATCACAAAAGGAAACGAATAATCAACCCGGTTTCGGAGGAATAAACATGTTAAAAGGAAAATGCGTAGTACTAGGAGTCACTGGCTCTATAGCAGCATACAAAATTGCAAATTTGGCATCGGCTCTTGTAAAGCTTGGGGCTGATGTTAATGTCATCATGACTAAAAATGCTACAAACTTCATAAATCCAATTACCTTCGAGACTCTTACATCCAACAAGTGTCTCGTGGACACCTTTGACAGAGATTTTAAGTTTAATGTGGAGCATGTGGCGCTTGCCAAGCGTGCTGACATATTTTTAGTTGCACCAGCCAGTGCAAACGTCATAGGAAAGATGGCTCACGGCATAGCCGACGATATGCTTACCACAACTATACTTGCGGCTAAATGCAAAAAGCTAGTTAGTCCAGCGATGAACACAAACATGTTTACGAATCCAATTGTTCAAGATAATATTGAAACACTTCGAAAATACGGATTTGAAATAATCGAACCGGCAAGCGGATATTTGGCGTGCGGTGACACCGGCGCTGGCAAGATGCCTGAACCAGATGTATTACTCCAATATATATTAAAAGAAATAGCCTTTGAGCACGATTTAGAGGGCAAAAAGGTGTTAGTTACAGCAGGACCGACTGCCGAAGCAATCGACCCTGTCAGATATATCACAAATCACAGTACAGGAAAGATGGGCTACGCAGTTGCTAAAATAGCTATGCAGCGTGGCGCTGATGTAACTCTTGTATCTGGACCAGTGGCAATCGAACCACCTATGTTTGTGAAGGTGGTAAACATCCGCAGCGCCGCTGAAATGGCTGAGGCTGTTAAAGCAAATGCGGCTGATAGCGACATCATTATCAAGAGTGCAGCAGTGGCAGATTATCGACCAAGTGTTGTCGCTACTGAAAAGATAAAAAAGAAGGATGGCGAAGGTTCTGTCATAGAGCTAGAAAGGACGGAAGACATCCTTTCATATCTTGGCGCAAATAAGAAGAGGGGACAGTTTATCTGCGGCTTTTCAATGGAAACCGAGAATATGTTAGAGAATTCAAGGGCAAAGCTTGAAAAGAAAAATGTAGATATGATTGTAGCAAATAACCTGCGCACCGAGGGCGCAGGCTTTGGAACTGACACAAATGTTGTAACATTAATAAAAGCTGACAGCGTCAAGGAGCTTCCTATTATGTCAAAGGAAGAAGTTGCAGGAGCTATCCTTGATGAGATAGTTAACAAGCATTAATTTGAGTCTTGAAATACTAGAACTGTTTCAAACTAAATATAATCTTTAAAAAGCGGTAGAGCTAGATTAATTTTGTCATAGGCAAAATTGCTGGCTATGCCGCTTTTTATGTTATCTCTCAATCTCGTATCATAACTTATTACAACTCCTAAAATCTTTTGTAGTTGTATTACCATCAAATTATTGGTCATTTTTCGAAAAAGGAGTCATTTCTCGACTTTTTTTGTGAAAATGGAAAAAAGCAATAGATTTTTATTGAATTATATATAGGAATAAAATAAACCAAAGGAAGTAAGGAGAATAAAACTATGTCAGATTTTAGCAATATTGAACAAGAAGGAGTTATGGGAAATACTAGCCAAGAAGGCAATGCACAAAATAATGAGTCAAGCAATGTGAACGGCGTGAATGATAAATTGATAGAATATATTAAAGACCCCGATATACTAATTGGAAAGATAGATTCGACCCTTAAACAATTACAATCAGCTAAAAAAGCAATAAATGAAGAAACAACAAATAAAGAAGATAATCAAGAAATGCGTGATAATAGATTAAAAGCGTATGATAATCTAATAGGACAATTAGATAAAATAAAAAAAGATGTACAAGATATAAATGATAATCGAATAATTTCTTTAGGAGATATTAAGAAAATTGTAAATGAATATAATACTGTAGAGTCGAATATAGAACAATTAGATAATAAAGGGCAAGAACAAGGCGCTTCAGAAGATTTACAACAGGTGCAAAGCACACCAGGAGATTCACAACAGGCGCAAGACTTAGCACTAAATGTTGAAGACATAGTAGAGAGCAATATGCAGACAAATGGACGGTCATCAGAAATGCGATATGCGGAGCCTACTGCTTCTCCTGTGTTCGAGTATGATGATGAAGCGTCATATCAAAAAGTTAGGGAGTTGGAAGCTATGTATAATGATGTCGAAAGAGACATAATACATAAAAATACATTTTATAATACTTCAAAGTTGAATGATGGCTTAAAGGGCGAGATGGAGAAAGTGAGGAATAGAGACAGGCAGGACGAAAAAAGGATACGTTTTGACAATAATCTTAAGGTGTATGAATTTGGTAATTCGCCTGCAACTTCTGAAGGCGGAGGCACAGAAATTATATCTCATGGTGCCGGACAGGGGGTAGCACCAGAGACCCCAGTAGAATCTGCAGGGGCGGGAAATGCAGAAAAAACACAGGAGACTACAGAGCCAATTCAAGAAACAGTCGCTGATTTATCAAAAAGAGAGTCAGAACTAGAGAACAATAATCCTGTTGAGGAAACAGATTCGAATATCGCAGCTAATGAAGATGTTATACAAGAAAATATGTCAGGGTCTTCAAAATTAGGAGAGAATAATGACTCTAGAAGTCTGTTGACAGATATAATAAAGAAAGAAACATTTAAAAATAATTATATAGAATTATTAAAAACGAATTATAGTATAGATAGAACATTAAAAGAATATAAAAGATATTTAAGCTACATGGAAAAATCATTTAGTCAATTAAAAAATAGTAGTGCAATGTCCAATCTTAAGGAACAGGTGGAAAATTTGGTTGGAATATCGAAAGAAATAGATGCAAGATTGACGTATCTTGCGCTTGCGCATGATTTTTTCACAAAAGAATATATAAAGGGTGATTCTATTTCTGATGTTAAGAAATGGTATAAAGAATGTGAACGGAATATATTGGACTTTAATAAGAAAAGAGAATTCATATTAGATGAATTACAGGATATAAAAACAAAAATAAAGGAAAGTTATTTTTTGTTAAAATATAGAGTTATAAATGTAGAGACTATAGAGAATGAGATAAAAGACTTCGTTGAGTTGGGGATAAATATTAGGAAACAACATCTTATTAGGAAGCTTGAAAAAAATGATAAAGAGTTTCCAATTGAATTATTAGATGAGGATGTTGAATATGCAATGAATGTTAATAAAACTGTGTTTGAGCATAAAAAGGATAATGATTTAAATGCTATTAATAAAGCTTTAACTGAATATATAACAATATATAAAGTTGAATCAAAAGATATTAATGATACTATAAAGAGCATAGAAGAATTTGAAGAATCACCCAAATCAGATAAAAAAATTTTCTCCGAATTAATAGGAGACGGCTCAGATGCATATTATCATGTAAACACTACCTATAATGACTATATGAGTGAGTTGGTAAAGGGCCTTAATTCAGAAGGAAATCATAAAAGATATTCGATAGAGTATGTATCAAAACCAAAAACAAAAACATTTGAAAGAAAAAATGAAAACAGACAAAATGAAAACAGACAAAATGTGAAAGTGACAAAAATAGAAGAACTTATGAATAAGAAATATAACATCTCATCGCCAGATAGCCCGGTGAATAACAGTCCTATCATGAAGTCTAATGAGTATGAAGAGTCTACAAGGTCACAGAAGGGAAAGTATCCTGCAAATCACTCACCAAGCCTGCATGGATAAATAGTAAACGATTTTAGTAGAAAAATCCTCCCCAAAGCTTTATAATTGATAAAAAAGTCCATTACATGGGCAAAAATATCTACCTGATTTGCATCGCTTATCAGGAGTAAAGAATTTAGGAGGACAGAGATGGGAGCGTTTACAGCGGCTATTATTCTAATCATTGTTGTTTTACTCATAATGGGTATTCGAATCGTTCCACAGGGATACGTATTCGTTATTGAAAACTTAGGTAAGTATCATGGTAGCTTACAGGCAGGTTTTCATGTTATCATCCCATTTATTCAGAGAGTTGCAAGAAAGGTTTCTTTAAAGGAACAGGTTGCAGACTTTCCACCACAGGATGTTATCACCAAGGATAACGTTATCATGAAGATTGATACTGTAGTTTACTTCAAGGTTCAGGATCCAAAGCTTTACGCATACGGCGCAGAGCGACCAATCCTTGCTCTTGAAAATCTTACAGCAACAACTCTTCGTAACCTAGTTGGTGAGCTTGAGCTTGATCAGACACTTACATCACGTGATAACATCAACTCAAAGATGAGAGTTATTCTTGATGAAGCTACAGATCCTTGGGGAATCAAGGTTGGTCGTGTTGAGCTTAAGAACATCATTCCACCAGAAGAGATTCAGCGTTCAATGGAGAAACAGATGAAGGCTGAGCGTGATCGTCGTGAGACTCTTCTTGAGGCAGAGGGTCACAAGCAGGCATCTATCACTAGAGCCGAAGGTGACAAGCAGGCGCTCGTGCTTAAGGCAGAAGCCGAAAGAGATGCTGCTATCGCACGTGCAACAGGTCAGGCTGAGTCAATCCGTCTTGTATACGAGGCAGAGGCTCGCGGTATCGAGATGCTCAAGGAAGCAAACATGGACGAGAGAGTTCTTCTAATCAAAAAGCTTGAGGCACTTTCAAAGCTTGGCGATGGACGTGCAACAAAGATTGTTGTTCCTACAGATCTTGCAGATGCAGCCGCAGATTTGACATTTAAGACAGAGATGCTTGGATTTGGAAACAACACTCCAGTTGATGGTTCGGCTACAAAGAAGCCTGCGCCAAAGAAGGAGGATCCTTGCTGCAACGATGCTGAAAAAAGCGAGACAACAAAGCACTTCGCAAATGAACATGTAGATTTTGATAAAATCTAAATAATAGAAACATCTAGACACTGCTTAACCCTAGGGTTGGGCAGTGTTTTTTCAGAAATCATAATTCATTTTTTAGAGGATCATTATGGATTTTAAACTACATTCCGAATATAAGCCTACTGGCGACCAGCCTCAGGCGATAGCCGATTTAGTTAAAGGATTCCAAGAGGGCAACCAGATGCAGACACTGCTAGGTGTCACTGGCTCAGGCAAGACTTTTACCATGGCAAATGTTATCGAGCAGCTCAACAAGCCTACACTCATCATTGCACATAACAAGACTTTGGCTGGTCAGCTCTACTCAGAGTTTAAAGAGTTCTTCCCGGAAAATGCAGTTGAATACTTTGTCAGCTACTACGACTACTATCAGCCGGAGGCTTATGTGCCAAGCACTGATACTTATATTGCCAAGGATTCTTCCATCAACGACGAGATAGACAAGCTTCGTCTATCAGCCACTGCATCCTTGTCAGAGCGACGTGACGTTATTATCGTATCTTCGGTATCTTGCATTTACGGTATCGGTGAGCCGGACGATTTCCAGAACATGATGGTTTCTCTGCGCCCAGGCGATTTCAAAGATAGAGATGATGTCATTCACGAGCTCATCAATATCCAGTACATGCGCAACGACATGGATTTTGACCGTGGCACGTTTAGAGTCCGTGGCGACACCCTAGAGGTTATACCTGCTGTCACCAAGGACTATGCAATCCGAATCGAGTTTTTTGGAGATGAGATTGATAGAATCTGCGAGACAGATATCATGACGGGACAGGTGCGCCGCGAGCTAGAGCACGTGGCTATCTTTCCAGCAAGTCACTACGTTATCCCGCAGGACAAGATTAACTCGGCTTGCGCAAGCATCGAAGCCGAATTGGAAGAGCGGGTTAAATATTTCAAATCGGAAGACAAGCTAATTGAGGCGCAACGAGTTGCAGAGCGCACCAATTTTGACATAGAGATGCTTCGTGAGACAGGCTTCTGCTCTGGCATCGAAAACTACAGTCGTCACATGACCAATCAAAAGCCTGGGGAACCGCCAAAGTGTCTAATCGACTATTTCGGTGATGATTTCCTTATCATTGTTGACGAGAGTCATATCACCCTGCCTCAGGTCCGCGGAATGTTTGCCGGCGACCAAGCCAGAAAGCGCACTCTAGTGGAGTATGGTTTCAGACTTCCATCTGCGTTAGACAACCGACCTCTAAACTTCGGAGAGTTCGAATCCAAAATAGATCAGATGATGTTTGTATCTGCAACCCCGGGGGACTACGAGGAAGAACATGAGATGCTTCGCACTGAGCAGGTCATCCGACCAACTGGTCTGCTTGATCCGGAGGTGGAGGTTCGCCCTGTAGAGGGTCAGATTGATGACTTATACAGCGAAATCAAAAAGGAAACAGCTAAAAAGCACAAGGTTATGATTACAACTCTCACCAAGAGGATGGCTGAGGATTTGACAGATTACTTGGCAGAGCTTGGAGTGAGAGTCAAATACATGCATTCGGATATCGACACCATGGAGCGAGCCGAAATCATCCGAGATTTGCGTCTTGATGTATTCGATGTTCTTGTCGGCATCAACCTTCTTCGCGAGGGATTGGACATTCCAGAGATTACCCTTGTGGCAATTTTGGATGCTGATAAAGAGGGCTTCCTTCGAAGTGAACGCTCTTTGATTCAGACAATAGGTCGTGCTGCGCGAAATTCGGAAGGTCATGTTATAATGTATGCTGATACAATCACTGAATCTATGGAAAAGGCTATTTCAGAGACCAAGCGTCGTCGCGAAATCCAGCAAGCCTACAACGAGGCCAATGGTATCACTCCGCAGACTATTCAAAAGTCTGTCCGAGAGCTTATTTCTATTTCAAAGCAGATTGCCAAGAAAGAAATGCAGTTCAAGAAAGACCCAGAAGAGATGGACAAGCAAGAGCTTGAAAAACTCATCGCGGATATCCAAAAGAAGATGAAGAAGGCTGCGGCCGAGCTCAACTTCGAAGCTGCCGCCGAGTACCGTGACAAGATGGTCGAACTAAAGAATATGTTACAAGAATAATAATGAGGTACAAATGAAAGAACGAAAATACATTAAAATCAAAGGCGCCAACGAGCACAACCTTAAAAACATCAGCATAGACATACCCCGCGATGAGTTCGTTGTGCTAACAGGACTATCCGGTTCAGGGAAATCATCTCTAGCCTTTGACACTATATTCGCAGAGGGGCAAAGACGTTACATGGAATCTCTTTCATCCTATGCTCGTCAGTTCTTAGGCCAGATGGAAAAGCCAAATGTTGAGCACATGGAAGGTATGCCGCCAGCTATTTCCATCGACCAAAAGAGTACCAACCACAACCCACGTTCTACTGTTGGTACAGTAACTGAGATCTATGATTACATGCGTCTTCTCTATGCGAGATGCGGTGTCCCTCACTGCCCAAATTGCGGCAAACCAATCAGCAAGCAGACTGTCGATCAGATGGTAGATGTTATCATGGCTTTGCCAGAGCGCACCAAGATTCAGCTTCTTGCGCCGGTTGTCAGAGGTCGCAAGGGTACACATGAAAAGCTATTTGAAAAGGCAAAGAAATCTGGCTACGTTCGTGTAAACGTAGATGGAAGCGTATACGACCTATCAGAAGAGATTACGTTAGATAAAAATATAAAGCACAACATCGAGATTGTGGTCGATAGACTCGTAATAAAAGAAGGCATCGAAAAGCGTCTTACAGATTCCATCGAAGCTGTACTCAAGCTTGCAGACGGGCTGATGATTGTCGATGTGATAGAAGGAGAACCTATCCGTTTTTCGGAAGGATTTTCATGCCCAGATTGTGGAATCAGTATTGATGAGATTGAACCTCGCAGCTTTTCTTTTAACAATCCATTCGGCGCCTGCCCAGAGTGTTTTGGCTTAGGCTACAAGATGGAATTCGACGAAGACCTCATGATTCCAGACAAAAAGCTTTCCTTTAACGAGGGTTGTGTCCAGGTTATGGGGTGGCAGTCATCAAACAAACCTTCTAGCTTTGCCCACGCTTTGCTTGAAGCTCTTGCAAGGGAATACGATTTTTCACTAGATACTCCTTACAAGGATTTGCCAGAGAATATTCGTCACATGTTTATCCATGGCTTTGACCGTTCGGTGGATGTACACTACGAAGGCCAGCGTGGACGCGGAATTTATCCAACAATCTTCGAAGGCTTAATTGAAAACGTTAATCGTAGATATAAGGAGACATTTTCCGAAAACCAGAAACGTGAATACGAAGAATTCATGTTTTACAGTGAATGCCCTTGCTGTCACGGTCAACGTCTAAAAAAGGAATCTCTAGCTGTAACTATCGCAGATAGAAACATATTTGAAATGACCCAGTATCCAGTTCGTGAGCTCTATGATTTGATGGATAATCTTGCGCTTACCGAACAGCAAAAGAAGATTGGTGCTGTGGTCTTAAAAGAAATAAGAAATCGATTAAAGTTTATGGTAGATGTGGGGCTAGACTATCTTACTCTTAGTCGAGCCACAGCATCCCTTTCAGGTGGAGAGGCTCAGCGAATCCGCTTGGCGACCCAGATTGGTTCAGGCTTAGTTGGTGTTGCTTACATTTTGGACGAGCCGTCAATCGGTCTTCACCAAAAGGATAACGACAAGCTTTTGGCATCTCTAAAGGGATTGCGAGACTTGGGAAATACCCTGATAGTTGTCGAGCATGACGCCGATACTATGAAGGCTGCAGATTATATTGTGGACATCGGCCCTCGTGCCGGCAAGGAAGGTGGAGAAGTCATTGCAGCTGGAACTCCAAAAGAGATTATGGCGTGTCCAGACTCAATCACTGGCCAATATCTCAGCGGAAAGCTTTGCATACCTGTACCAAAGGAACGACGTAAGCCTCAGGGATGGATTACCATAAAGGGAGCGAGAGAACACAACCTCAAGAATATCGATGTTGATATTCCACTTGGAATCATGACCGTAGTTACAGGAGTGTCTGGTTCTGGAAAGAGTTCTCTTATAAACGAGATCCTATACAAGGATTTGGCAAAGAGACTAAATCGTGCCCGCAAGGTATCAGGAAAGCACGATGATATTTTGGGAACCGAAGCTTTGGATAAGGTTATAGACATTAATCAGTCCCCTATAGGACGCACGCCTCGGTCAAATCCAGCCACATACACAGGAGTATTTGATTTAATCCGAGACTTGTTCGCCGGAACAACAGAGGCAAAAGAGCGTGGATACAAAAAAGGTCGATTCTCTTTTAATGTAAAGGGTGGTCGATGCGAAGCATGTTCAGGTGATGGTATCATCAAAATTGAGATGCATTTCCTGCCAGATGTTTACGTGCCATGTGAAGTTTGCGGTGGCAAGAGATATAATCGCGAAACCTTGGAGGTTCATTATAAAGGTAAAAATATCTACGATGTTCTAGATATGACAGTGGAGGAGGCAGTTGAATTTTTCAAGAACGTTCCAAGTATCTTGAATAAGATTCAATGCTTGTATGATGTCGGCTTGGGCTACATCAAACTTGGCCAGCCAAGTACAACCTTGTCAGGAGGCGAGGCTCAGCGTATCAAGCTTGCGACAGAGCTTTCCCGTAGAGCAACTGGCAAGACCATCTACATCTTAGATGAGCCAACAACAGGTCTTCACTTTGAGGACGTCAATAAACTTGTGGAGATTATGCGCAAGTTATCCGACTCCGGAAATACGGTTGTAGTAATAGAACACAACCTAGATGTTATTAAATGTGCTGACTATATTATCGATATGGGACCTGATGGAGGTGATAGGGGAGGTACCGTAATTGCCAAGGGAACCCCTGAGGATATAGTGAAAGTGAAGAAGAGCTATACGGGTCAATATCTTAAGGACTACTTGTAAACCTCAAATTTACAATTGCGTCTAAATTCACAAAAAAAACATTTTTTTTTGAAATCTTCACGCAGCCATCACATAAAGGTTATATATTATAATCGTACTAGCGGAAAGCTAATACCAAATTTTTCATAACTCAGCGACCAGAGGCAACTTTGGTCGCACTCCCCGAGAATAGCGCCAGCGTTAAATACGCTGGCTTTTTATATATCTAAAGGTTATAAAAATACCAGTATAATTTACAGAAGATAGACTAGTCATTTCGATTAGTAGCTTAAAATACTTGAATCTTAGACTCATTCGTATATAATAGAAAAAGTGACAATGCACAATTCTGTCTTTTAAGGCAGTTTCTATACTAACAATTAGCAAAAGAAAGGAAGAGTAAAATGGCAGCATCAGATATCGGCATCGATTTAGGTACAGCGAGCGTTCTTGTATATGCAAAGGGCAAGGGCGTTGTTTTAAAAGAGCCTTCAGTAGTGGCTTTTGATAGAGACACAAACAAAATTAAAGAGATTGGTGAAGAGGCACGTCTTATGATTGGACGTACACCAGGCAACATCGTGGCAGTTCGTCCACTTCGTGCAGGTGTTATCTCTGACTATACAGTTACAGAAAAGATGATCAAGTACTTCGTTCAGAAGGCAATGGGCAAGAAGAGCTATCGTAAGCCTCGTATTGCAGTTTGCGTTCCTTCTGGAGCAACTGAGGTTGAGAAGCGTGCGGTTGAAGATGCAGCTTTCGCAGCTGGTGCCCGCGAGGTCAAGATTATCGAAGAGCCTATAGCAGCAGCTATCGGCGCTGGTATTGATATTTCACTCCCTATGGGAAATATGATTGTAGATATAGGTGGTGGTACAGCAGATATAGCTGTTATTTCACTTGGTAGTTCAGTAGTCAGCACATCTATCAAGGTTGCTGGTGACGATTTCGACGAGGCTATCGTTCGTTACATGCGTAAGAAGCACAATCTTCTTATCGGTGAGCGTACAGCCGAGGATATCAAGATTAAGATTGGTCGTTGTTTCCCACTTGGCGAGGCAGAGACAATGGATGTCAGAGGTCGTAACCTTGTATCAGGTCTTCCAAAGACAATCACAGTATCTTCTGAAGAAACAGAGGAAGCTCTCAAAGAATCTACAATGCAGATTGTTGAAGCTATTCACTCAGTGCTTGAAAAGACTCCACCTGAACTTGCAGCCGACGTTGCAGACAGAGGTATCGTACTTACTGGTGGTGGTGCACTTCTTCGTGGCCTCGAAGAACTTATCGAAGACCGCACAGGTATCAACACAATGACAGCAGACGAAGCAATGACTTGCGTTGCTATCGGTACTGGACGCTACGTAGAGCTTCTCGCTGGAGACTACTAAAATTCATAATTTATAAATTGAAATTAGACCCCTTTTGTAGGAAAATATTTTTAGGAAAATTTTTCTCAAAAGGGGTTAATTTTTTTTCGTTAAAACCGATAACATTATTGGATAGTAATATTCTGCGGAGGTACATATGGTAAAAGGACTCTATACAGCCTATACCGGAATGGTCAATGAACAGAAAAGAATGGAAGTCATGACCCACAATCTGGCTAACTCAGCAACCACTGGTTACAAAAAAGAAGCCATGGTGGCGCAGGCATTTGACGAACGTCTAGCTATCAAAATCAAAGACACATCTGTTATGAATAATAGACCTGTCGGAGTTGGATACATGTCTCTTGGCGCCAAAGTCGGAGAGACATACGTCAATTGGGAGCAGGGTGGATTTCAGATTACAGATAAGCCATCAGACTTAGCCTTAGGCGGTAAAGGATTTTTTGCCATCGCATTTACAAATAAGGCTGGCGAAACCTCCATCAAATATACGCGAGACGGTGAATTCACCATAGATAATCAAGGTTATTTCAGAACATCTGACGGAGATTATCTTTTGAATGATACCGGTGCTCTTAACTCGCAAGCAAATCCAGAAAACTATGTTAAGATTGATCCAGTTTTGCCATTCGCAGTTGCCTCAGATGGCACTGTTTCCCAGGACGGCGAAGTGGTGGCAAACATTGGAGTAGTAGACGTAGCAGACTATGACTACATCAATAAATATGGCGAGAATCTATACGACTTAATCCCAGGTGGACAGATAATAGCAGGCGAAGCAATCATAGAACAAGGAACAATCGAATCATCAAATGTCAATGTAGTTGATGAAATGGTTGATATGATTCAGATAGCCAGAGCCTACGAAGCAGGACAAAAAATGATTCAAACCGAAGACGCTACACTAGAAAAAACCGTCAACTCAGTTGGAAATGTGTAGCCAACTAAAATTTGTAATATAACTTACCGATATATAACTAGAGTTAATAGACTAAGAATATTAAGCATAAGTATAGAAATAGCTTGTAACTATCAAGCTCTATGTGTTGCCGAAGGAGACGTGTTAGTCGACGAAGGCAATATCATAGGCTTGAGAGTGTAACAAGCGAGAGTAATAATTAGATATTTAGGAGGGACATTTCCTATGATGAGATCTTTGTGGTCTGCAGCTTCAGGTATGAAGGGGCAGCAAGTGGCAGTTGATACAATTGCAAATAACTTAGCAAATGTTAATACTACAGCTTACAAACAACAGACAACTCAGTTCAAGACATTGCTTTATCAAACAATGCAGTCATTTAGTACAAATGCCCAGGGCGAGACAAAGCCTACAAGTGCTCAGGTTGGTTTAGGAACACGTGTAGCTTCAATTAATTCCAACTTTACACAGGGCTCAATGTTAGCAAATGATAGCAACACAGCAATGTGCATCGTAGGTGAAGGTTTCTTTGCAGTACAGGATAGAGACCAGGTTCACTATACTAGAAATGGTAACTTCACATGGGCTATAGATAATCAAAACGGCAAAGTGCTTACAACACCAGAAGGCTATAAGGTGTTAGACCAGACTGGAAGACCAATTACATTACCAGCTACAGCAGGCGAGAATTTTTCAGTTGATCCAGATGACCTTACTATTTCATATAGAAATCCTGATGGAACATTTACAAACACAGGACAGGCTATAGCACTTTATCAGTTTACAAACAACGTTGGTTTAGCTAAAATAGGTGAAAACCTTTATGATGTAACTCAAGCATCAGGCGAGGCTATATCCGAGTGGAATACTCAGGGCGTTAACCGAAGCAAAGTAGAGCAGAATTATTTGGAAGGATCAAACGTTAACGTCGCTGACGAAATGGTAAATCTTATTATTTCTCAGCGAGCATATGAAATGAACTCAAAGGCTATTACAACTTCAGATACAATGTTGGAGGAAGCTAATAACCTTAAGAGATAGTAATTGTTACTGGGGGTTGAACTCGTTGTGCGGTATTTAGAGTTCTAAAAAGAGGAGATGGAAAATGGACGTATCAACAATGAATACGTACTTGCAATCGCAGTACGCAGACGCTTCAAAAGTTGCGGCAGACAAAACAACCAAATCAATTGGAAACATTTCAAAAGAATCTAGCAGGGAGGAAATCACAGAAGCGGTTAAGAGCTTTGAAACCTATATGATGGAACAAGTTCTTAAGCAGACTAAAGAATCTTTCGTACCAAAGAATGAAGAAGATTCATCTATGAGCATGTACAAAGATTATTTCATGGATGCAGCTTACACCAAAGTGGCTTCTCAAATGGTAGACCAAGTGGGTGGTCAGATTACCGAGCAGTTTGTAGACCAGATTATGCGCAACTACGGAATCACAGCAAACTCAAATCCACCTACAGAAAACCTTGGACTTGATGCAGCTACAGTATCTGACGACATAGCTACAACAAACGCATCTACAGTCACAGAGGTTCAGGCATAGTCCTAGGGGACGGGGTTAGTGGTCCACTATCATATGTTTGGGCTCGGTTAGTCCTATGGGATAGAATTGAAAAGTATGGGCAGTAAATCAATTACGATTTACTGCTTTTTTTATGGAATAATAACTTTTTATTGATTTTTGGAAAAAAATTTTTTATTTTTTTTGAATTAATAATATACAGAGAGTATTTATCAGTATTTAATTTATGGAGGTAAAAGATAATGCTAAGTGAAAAGAAAATAATAATTGAAGATTCCCCAAGCATGAAAAGATTGTATGGTGAAACAAAGAGCTACGATAGAACAATTAAGATGGGCTGGCGCCCCCCTGTAGATGCTCAAGGAGTTGTGCAGAGAAGAAAAGAAGCGGAGGATCTTATGGAAAAAGAAAAATTAGAGAAGGAACGAGAAGAATTAGAACTATTTATGAATGAAGCGCAGCAAAAAATGTTGTTATCAGAAAACAATAATCAGCAAACAAATGAAATGACGGAAAATCAAGTCGAAGATCAAAATTACGACAATGTGATTGATTATTATTATGAGGTACCTGCAAGTTTTAATTCTGAGGAAAATGGTGAAGGGATTGAATGGACACCAGAAGTACAAGAAGCATATGAACTATTTATGAATGAAACGCTGCAGAAAGCATATGCTTTAGATAAAATAATAAGTGAGAATCTAAATAAATGTAAAGAAAATATAGAAAAATTAAAACAAGGAAAAAACGTACAATACGCAAAGGATCCTTTTTTTAAAGAAAGAGTAAAAGTATTTTCTGAGTTCGAAAAATTATGGAAGCAAATTAAAAAAGAGAATTTGAAATTAATAAATGAATTGGAAAGAGGATCAGACAATAATTCTATCAAATTAAACAATATAACCGATGAAGTGGAAAGAGTAAGTTTTTGCTTAAATATGGCTGAAGAAGAAATTGAAGACATACATAAGAATCCTAAAAGTTTATCAGATCATATGGCTGAGGTGCAGAGGCTTGGGCATATTATGTTACTAACGACTGGCAAAGAAGAACATTTAACATATGATATAGTAGGTCATCACAATAAAGTCAATTTTGGTACACCAGAAAAAACAAAAATTGGTGAAATATATTTAACCGATGCAATGAATAATAGGATTGCAGTGGTGAATAAAAAGAAACCATTGCCGGAACTACCTGTTTCTCCGCTTCCACAAAAAGATGAAAAATTTGCCGGAAAATTGATTTCATCAACAACAGCCGAGAATAACAAGCAATATGAAAATAATAAATCAATACAAAAAAAATTCTATAAACGACTATATAATATTAGGAAACAAATAACTGATAAGCATTCATGGGGGAAATTTTTAAAAAAAATATAAAAAACAATATATAAAGCATGGGACATATTATCGATAATATATGGTATCATTGTACCCATGGAAGAAATAACAGGTTATGTGGAAAATATCATATTTAGGAATGCCGACAATGGCTATACTGTTTTAGACTTTGTGGCAGATGAAGAACTAGTTACTTGCGTGGGACTTTTCCCAACAGTTGGGGAGGGAGAGAATCTTCTCATACGAGGAGATTACACTGATCATCCCACCTATGGTCGTCAGTTCAAGGTGGTAAGCTACGATGCGGTGGCACCAGCTGATGAAGTGTCTATGGAAAGATATTTGGGTTCGGGAGCAATCAGGGGTATTGGACCAAAGCTTGCAGCTAGAATCATCAAGAAATTTGGTGCAGATACATTTAAGATAATAGAGGAAGAGCCAGAGCGTTTGGCGGAAGTTAAAGGAATATCCTTGAATAAGGCTATGGAGGTTTCCGACCAGATAGTTGGGGCAAAGGATATTCGAAATGCGATGCTGTTTCTTGATAAATATGGTCTTCATGGAAATACCGCTATTAAAATTTATAATAGATTCGGCAATGACATTTATACAGTAATTCAAAGTAATCCTTACAGAATTGCAGACGAGATTTCGGGTATCGGTTTTAAGACTGCCGACGAGATTGCAAGTCAGGTTGGAATCAAGGTAGATTCAGAATTTAGAATCCAAGGTGGAATCCAGTACATCCTTGGCCAAGGGGCTGGATACGGACACACATACCTTCCTATAGATACCTTGGTGCAGATGTCAGTGGATTTGTTAAAGGTTGAGGCTGACGCAGTGGAGGCACAGGTGATGAACCTTGCCATGGACAAAAGGCTTATCATCAAAAAAGATGAGGAAGGTGAAAAGCAGGTTTATTCTAGAGCATTCTATAGAATGGAAGAATCCATAGCGGGAATGCTACGGGAGCTTGATGTCACCTACAAAGTTGATAAGCAGGATTTAGAGAAAGTCATCCGTCGTATCGAAAAGGATGAAGAAATAGAGCTCGATGAGCTACAAAAAAGCGCGGTTATATCTTCGGCTGAACGAGGATTCTTTATTCTTACAGGTGGCCCGGGGACAGGAAAAACAACGACCATCACAACCATGATTCACCTCTTTGAAGAGGAGGGTTACAACATATTTTTGGGAGCACCGACAGGACGCGCTGCCAAGAGGATGAGCGAGGCAACAGGCTACGAGGCTAGAACCATCCACCGCATGCTTGAAGTCACTGGAAAACTCAGTGACGAGGATGATGCGGCAAGCTTTGCAAAGTTTGAGCGCAACGAAGATAATCCACTAGAATGTGATGTTATCATCATAGACGAGATGTCCATGGTGGATGTATCGCTTATGTATTCTTTGCTTAAAGCAATTTCTGCTGGCACAAGATTAATCTTGGTGGGCGATGTTAATCAGCTGCCTAGCGTAGGTCCGGGAAATGTGCTAAAGGACATATTGGCATCTGAACATTTCTGCTCAGTTACCTTGGAAAAGATTTTTAGGCAAGCACAGGAATCAGACATTGTTATGAATGCCCACAAGATTCATCAGGGACAGCACGTGGCTTTAGACAACAAATCAAAGGATTTCTTCTTTTTAAAGCGTGATTATGCCGATACCATCATCAATGTAATGCTTACGTTGGTAAAGGAGAAGATGCCAAAATACGTTGATGCAGGTATTAGCGACATACAGGTTCTTACCCCAACTAGAAAGGGATTGATTGGAGTTGAGAGGCTAAATACCATCCTTCAGCGATTCCTTAATCCGGAGTCCCCACAGAAGAAGGAGTGGAAGACTGAAACCCGTCTTTTAAGAGAGGGCGACAAGGTCATGCAGATTAAAAACAACTATCAGTTGGAATGGGAGGTCGCCGGAAATTACAATATCACTATTGAAAAGGGATTAGGTGTATTCAATGGAGACGTGGGCATAATCAAGGATATTAATGACTGGGCAAAGACTGTCACCGTGGAATTCGAAGAAGGCAGACGAGTGGTTTACCCATTTGCCAGTTTAGATGAGCTAGAGCTGGCCTATGCTATTACAATTCACAAGTCCCAGGGTTCAGAGTATCCTGCAGTGGTAATGCCTATTATGGAAGGCCCCAAAATGCTTATGAACAGAAACATTTTGTATACGGCAATCACCAGGGCAAAAAAATGCGTCACCATGGTTGGCGACGCAGATGTGTTTTACTCTATGGTAGATAATACCTCTCAGGCAAAACGTTATTCTGGACTGAAGGACCGTATAAACGAAGCCTTTAGAGTATAGATTTAATATAAATATCGTGATAGACGTTGTCGGCGAGATTAATGATTTCGCCACTGTCGAGCTGAATTACAGGTCGTGAAAGGTTACTCTTATTGATGTAAACCACGCGGCCTGTTTTTGCGTCATTGAGGATGACGCGGCTGTTATTGTAAGTGTTGGCAATTCGCTCCAAGAAGGTGAGAATGAATTTAGTGCGGTATTTCTGCAAACCTTCTGCTTCGAATTCAGATATAACTTGGAATGAGCAGAGCGGATCGCGGTGAGCTCTTGCTGATGTCATTGCATCGTAAACATCTGCGATAGCAATGATTGCAGCGAAGTCGTCGATTTCATCATCCATGAGACCTCGTGGATAGCCAGAACCGTCGCTGCGCTCGTGGTGTTGAAGAGTTGCAGAGAGGATTCTTGAATCAAAGCCCTTTCCATTCAACATCTTTTTACCAAGGAGCGGATGTTCTTTCATCTGCTCGAATTCTTCCAAAGTAAGAGTGTCAGGCTTGTCGAGAATTTCGTCAGAGATTTTAAGCTTGCCAATATCGTGAAGCAAACCACACAAAGTAAGCGTATTCAAGTCGTCCTTGGAAAGCTTGAGCCATTTTCCAATGCTCCTAGCTATAAGTGCTACATTTAAAGAATGAGAATAAATAGGATCCTCTAAATTGCGCATATTATTTAACATATCAAAAAGCTCTAAGGTAGTCTTTGATTTGAAAAGAGATTCGCATTCTTCTAGCAAAGGCTGAGTGCATGAAGCGTCTTCACCATTTGCTATTTTCTCAAGATGTTCCTTTAAAAATGAGATATTCAATGCGTAATCAGATTGGAACTGTTGGAATTTTGGAGAAGCCTTAAGTCGCTGTGTATAAGTGATTTGATCACTGAAAAAAGAATCGTTTCTGTGAGCGGCCTCCTTTGCCTCCTGTTCAGAAGGTTTTTTCTCTTCTATAGGTTCTTCTACAACTGGAGCGGGAGCCTCTTCTTTCTCATCCTCAATGTCTTCAACTGTAGCAGAGTCAATCTTGTAAAAGTGAAGCTTCGCAATCAACTGAGTGGTAAGCTTGTCACCTGTTTTTGCGATAGATTGACCTCTTTTGGTAAGTACTGGTTCCGCCAAAACCATACCAGCCTTTAACTCATCAACTTTTAATGTAACCATTATTTTTCCCCTTCAAAACAACACTGTTTCCGATAGAATCCCCGTTAGAGGATACTAATACTAATTAAATTATATATATATAAAACTATAAATACAATGAAAAAAGTCTGAAAACTTCCATTGTTAAAATGTTTCTTTGGCAAGTAATATCAGTAAAATCAACAATTGATAAAGAATATCATTCACAAGACATATAAATGTGTATATATTTCTTGCTAAAAGCGGAGGAAGGGGAGTATACTAGTGAGGCTAAGATATTCCACTTAGCTAAAGTAAATAGAAAGAGAGTCAAAAAATGGAAAAGTTACTTTTTACTTCAGAGTCAGTAACAGAAGGCCATCCAGATAAGGTATGTGATGCCGTATCTGATGCCATCCTCGATGCTTGCTTAGCTGAAGATCCTATGAGTAGAGTAGCTTGTGAGACTGCCTCATGTACAGGATTCGTTCTTGTAACAGGCGAAATCACAACAAAGGCTCAGCTTGATGTTCCAGCTATTGTTCGCAAGACTCTTCTTGAAATCGGTTATGACGATGGAAAGAAAGGCATCGATGGAAACTCTTGCGCTGTTATGGTCGCTCTTGATCAACAATCCGCTGACATTGCAATGGGTGTTGACAAGGCTCTTGAGGCAAAGGAAGGCTCACTTGCAGATGATTTAGATACTGGTGCAGGTGACCAAGGCATGATGTTTGGTTTCGCCACAAACGAAACAGAAGAGCTTATGCCATACCCAATTTCTCTTGCTCATAGACTTGCTCTTCAGCTGGCCAATGTCCGCAAGGATGGTACACTTTCGTACCTCCGTCCAGATGGAAAGACACAGGTTTCTGTAGAGTATGACGAGGCTGGCAAACCAGTCAGACTTGAAGCTGTAGTATTATCAACTCAGCACGATGAAGATGTTTCACAGGAACAGATTCACGCAGATATTCGCAAATACGTATTCGATCCAGTCCTTCCAAAGGAAATGATTGATGACAAGACCAAGTTCTTCATCAATCCAACAGGTCGCTTTGTTATCGGTGGCCCACACGGTGATGCAGGTCTCACAGGCCGCAAAATCATCGTTGATACTTACGGTGGATATGCTCGTCATGGCGGCGGTGCATTCTCAGGAAAGGATTGCACCAAAGTAGACCGTTCAGCAGCATACGCAGCCCGCTATGTTGCCAAAAACATCGTAGCAGCTGGCCTTGCTGACAAGTGCGAGATTCAGCTTTCATATGCTATCGGTGTTGCAGAGCCAACATCAATCATGGTTGATACTTTTGGCACAGGCAAGCTTTCAGATACCAAGTTGGTGGAAATCGTTCGCGAGAACTTCGACCTTCGTCCAGCAGGAATCATCAAGATGCTCGACCTTCGTCGTCCAATCTATCGTCCAACAGCTGCATATGGTCATTTCGGTCGTACAGATGTCAAGCTTCCTTGGGAGCAGACAGACAAAGTAGATACATTGAAGAAGTATCTATAATCAAACACTTATGCTATAATTTAGACAGCCCTGATTTGGGGCTGTCTTTTTAACTTTATTTGGAATCTACTTTGTAATTCCCTATGAAGAAAACATTTTTAAATTTATGATTAGCTTTCCCCAAGGGAGAAAGGTGGCAGCGAAGCTGACAGATGAGGGGACCTATATGAAACTTAAAAACAGATTAATAATTTCATTTTTTATAATAACAATAGCGCCGGTACTAATATTTACGATATTGGTTCAGGCTCTTAAAAGCATAGTCATGCAAAAAGCAATCAACGAAAGAATGCTTAATTTGTTCAGCAAGTACTTTGATGAAAGCGGTGAATTCAACGAGCTAGTAGTCAACTTTTGTTTCGCCGGACTTGTAATATTGATGCTTACTGCAATCATAATGATTGTTTGGATTTATCGAGGGGTAGCACCTCAACTTAAGACGCTCAAGCTTGCTGCCTACAACATCAAGGAAGGCAACCTGGATTTCAGCGTGGCATCTTCTGGTAAAGACGAAATGTCCGAGGTATGCAACGCCTTTGAGGACATGCGAATCCGTCTCAAAAACAATGCCAAGGATCGACTGGACGACGAGGCAGAGCAGCGAGCCTTGATTTCCAACATAGCTCACGATTTGAAAACACCTATTACGGCTATAAAGGGTTACGCTGAGGGTATGCTAGATGGTGTGGCCGACACGCCAGAAAAGCGGGACAAATACGTGCGAACTATCTATAACAAGGCGAACGAAATGAACACCTTGATAAATGAGCTTACTTTATACTCTAATATTGATACTAACAAGATTCCGTACAATTTCCAAAAGCTCAATCTTCATGCTTACTTTGCAGATTGCATAGAGGAGCTAGGGATGGATTTAGAAAATCAGCATATCCGTCTGGATTATTCCAATTTTGTAGATCCAGATGTTTTGATAATCGCTGATCCAGAGCAGCTAGGACGAATCATCCACAATATCATCAGCAATTCTGTTAAATACATGCGTGCTGACGTACCATCTAAGATAGAAATCTCTATCAAGGATGTGGGAGATTTTGTACAAATAGAGATTTCTGACAACGGCAGAGGCATCGCGACTCATGATTTACCTTATGTATTTGATAGATTCTACAGGGCAGATGCTTCTAGAAATTCTGCAGCAGGCGGCAGCGGAATCGGTCTTTCTATCGTCAAGAAAATCATCGAGGATCACGGTGGTAAGATTTGGGTCACAAGCAAAGAAAACGAAGGAACAACAATGTGCTTTGTTATTAGAAAATACCAAGAGAGCCCAATAGTATAGGCTACATCAGGAGGTTAGAATGAGCAGAATATTAATTATTGAAGATGAAGAATCAATCGCAGAGCTTGAAAAGGATTATCTTGAGCTTTCAAACTTTGAAGTGGATATAGAGGCAGATGGAGCAAAGGGATTAGAGAAAGCTTTAGCCGGAAATTACGATATGTACATCCTCGATTTGATGCTTCCAAATGTTGATGGATTCGAGCTTTGCAAGAGAATCCGCGAGGTTAAAAACGTACCTATCCTTATGGTTACGGCCAAAAAGGAAGAAATAGATAAGATAAGAGGCTTAGGCCTTGGCGCAGATGATTACATCACCAAACCATTTTCACCAAGTGAGCTGGTTGCCCGTGTAAAGGCTCACTTGGCCAGATATGAACGTCTTGTTCAATCTCCAGTCATCCAGAAAAACGAAATCAGCATCCGTGGCCTGAGAATTGACAAGGCTAGCCGTAGAGTTTGGATTAACGGCGAAGAAAAGATTTTCACAGCCAAAGAATTTGATTTGCTCACATTCCTTGCGGAGAATCCAAATGTTATCTTCTCAAAGGAGCAGCTATTCGAGACACTTTGGGGCGAGGAATCAATTGGAGATATATCTACAGTTACCGTACATGTCAACAAGATTCGTGAGAAAATCGAACTCAACACATCGAAGCCACAGTATATAGAAACAATTTGGGGCGTTGGATATCGATTTAAAGTTTAGACTTTTTTGCAGGAGTTTCGTAGTTTGTCATGCAAAAAGTCTCAAGTGTGGTAAAATAAATATTAACAGGGGGCTAATGTATGGAGATAATTTATGAAGATGACAGTATCATAGTTTGTCACAAGCCAGCAGGAATTGCCACGCAGACCAAAAAGATTGGCGAGAAGGACATGGAAAGCGAGCTCCTTACTTACCTTAAGGGCAAGGGCGAAAAGCCTGAGATTTATGTGGTTCATCGTTTGGATCAGCCTGTAGAAGGCGTCATGGTTTTTGCTAAAACAAAGGACATAGCAGGCAAGCTCTCAAAGCAGATTGCTCAGCGTAATTTCAGGAAACGCTATTATGCAATCATCACCAGAGAGTCGTTTCCGGAGGAAGGTCATCTGATTGATTATCTAGTAAAAGATAGCCGTACAAATCTGTCCAAGGTAGTAGAACCAACAAATCCTAGAGCCAAAAAGGCCGAGCTAGAGTATCACACGATTGATAGATGGGATGACCGCAAGCTTTTAGACATAGAGCTTTTCACTGGCCGACATCATCAGATTCGCATTCAGTTAGCTAGTCGAACGGCTCCAATCTTAGGAGATTCCAAGTATGGAGGCATTGCCACTGGCAGAAACTTAGCACTTTGTTCGTGGTCAATAGGATTCACACATCCAACCACAGGGGAGGAAGTGGTATTTACTACCAAACCTCAAGGTGAAGATTTTTTAGATAGTAAAATCGCTAATTAATTAGAGAGAATGGGGGAGACTGCTTGATTAGGATTCATGTATTAATCTTCATGTTGACGGCGTTTATCATGCTGGCGACTGTAGTTTATATCGCGACAAAACACAAAATTAAAAATAACAAGCTAAACATTTCTATAGTCCAATTGTTGGTGGTGGCAAGTATCACTTGTATAGCTTACACCTTTGCCATTACCAGCCAAGTGATTGAAAAGGCTGAATTCGCATACAGTCTCTACTTCGCTAGCGTAGATTGGATTCTGATTACTTTCTTGTATTATGCTCGCCAGTATACCAAAATCTGGAATGAGGGATACTCAGCACCACTGATTACAACGACCATAGCCATTGCAGACAATATCAGCCTGTTTTGCAACTCAAGATGGCACCATGCGTTTTGGCTTGAAAGTCAAACTCTACCGAGCAACGAATGGTTCTTTGCGTTTAGAATAAACGACTACTATGTAGTGCATTTGATTTTCTGTTATATCTTGGTTGCACTTGTAGTTGCTATACTCCTTAAAAAGACTGTTTTAACTAGTGGATTCCACAGAAACAGATATCTATCAATATTAATATTGTTTATATGTTTGATACTGCTGAATGTTTTGTATCTGTTCTTCTCGTTCCCAATAGATATTTCGTTATGTTTTTATGCTATTGGTTCTATCGTGGTAGGATATTATACACTCATGTATAATCCAAAGACATTTGTGGAATACATGCTTACGACCATCACCGAGAGGATGGAGTGTGCGCTTTTGTCATTCGATGAAAACGACACTTGTATATACTCCAATCAGTTTGCAAATAGGATGTTTTGTCCAAGCGGTGACAAACGACTTCTGGAGGAGCGTTTCCGTAAGTGGAAGGCTGGTCGTGAGACCAACACTATTTCAAACTCAAGCTGGAACGACATATACAATTTTAGTGGCGATGAATACCGATTCGATGTTCATTTCAACAAGATTTACGATAAAAAGGGATACTATTGCGGATGTTATTTTTCATTCTATGATGTGACCGGAGATTTCTTGGCTTACGAGGAAGAGAAATATCGAAACTCTCACGATAGCCTAACTGGCGCCTTGAATCGTGAAAGCTTCTTCGAAGAGGTCAGAAGACTTCTTGATGAAAATCCAAACACCGAATATGTTATGTGCTGCAGTAATATCAAGGGTTTTAAGCTCATCAACGATATGTTTGGAGCCGAAGAGGCCGACAAGCTTCTTGTGAGAGCTGCCGATACAATCCGAGAAAGGATTCAACCGGGTTCTGCTTTTGCACGACTAGAGGCCGACAGATTTGCCGTACTTATGCCAAAGGTTCGCTATACTGAAGAGCTGTTTATGACTGGCATGAACAAGATTAGCAATTACTTAAACAATGCTCAGTATCGTATGACAATCCTGCTTGGTGTATACGATATCTATGATCGTGAAGCTCCAGTTATATCAATGGTCGATGGTGCATTTTTGGCAATCGATTCCATAAAAGGTAGCTTCAAAAATACAATCGCTTACTATGGAGACATGCTTCGCCATGAATACATGAGCGAGCAGAAAATTCTAGGAGAGTTTGAGGAGGCCTTACAGTCTGGACAATTTGCAATGTTCTTGCAGCCAGTCGTCAATATGGATAGCAAGGTTACGATCTGCGAAGCCTTGGTTAGATGGATTCATCCTGACAAAGGAATTGTTGCACCATTATCTTTTATTCCACTCTTAGAGCGTACAGGTTATATATACAAGCTTGATTTATATATGTGGGAGCAGGCTGCCAAGAGGCTTGCTTATTGGTCATCAATTGGACGTGATGAAATATCAATCTCGGTGAACATATCTGTAAAAGATTTTTATTATGTCGACATAATTGAAACATTCACCGGATTAGTAGAAAAATACAACATTTCACCTAGACAGCTTAAGCTTGAGATTACAGAGTCAATTTTCATGACAGAGAAGGAGCGCCAACTGGAGATTCTAAACAGCCTGAAAGAGTATGGATTCTATATTGAAATCGACGACTTTGGAAGCGGATATTCTTCTCTCAACATGCTAAAGGAGGTTCCAGCCGACATCCTCAAGATGGACATGGCCTTCCTTTCAATGGACAAAAATGCGGCCCGTGGTCGCAAGATTATAAACACAACAATCTCCTTGGCCAAAGCCCTTGGTATGCAGGTCATCATTGAAGGTGTCGAAACCAAGGAGCAGCTTGATTACCTAAGCGGCACTGGAGCCGACTACCTACAAGGTTACTACTTTAGCAAGCCACTACCCGTTAAAAAATTTGAAGACACGTATCTATAATCCGGGGGCCAGTGCCAAGTCCACCCCCTACCGGCTCCTTAGACCCTGCCGCCCATGGCGTCTAATACAATTGAGCTAAAATTTTAGTTTTTCTTAGTTCGACAAGGGAGCTTCTATCGGGTGTCCGGTCGTCGATAAATTTCCCGATTTGCAA